>JAFGKG010000211.1 GCA_016928715.1 Chloroflexia bacterium | reverse complement strand
GGAAAAGCTGAACCAGGAGGAAGAGATCACCGTGCTCTGCAGCCTGCACTACCTGGACCTGGTGCAGCAGTACGCCACCCGCGTCATTGGCCTGCGCGCCGGCCGCGTGGTCTACCGCGGCAGTCGCGAGGAGATCCGCCGCATGACGGACCAAGAATTCAAGGAAATCTATGGCGAAGAGGCCGTGCGGGTGGGCGCCGGTATGCATGCCTAAGGAGGCGATATGGCCACGAGAAGAATCCTCAAAGAGCGAAAACCCAGCCTGGTGCCCCCGGCGGTTGCTGCGGCGGCCTCCCTGGTGCTGCCCGGCCTGGGCCAGGCGCTGGCCGGGCAGTGGCAGCGCGGGCTGACCCTGCTGGGATCGCTGATCACGCTGATCGGCCTGTACGCCTGGCGCGTGCACGATCTCGGCCGGGGGGCAGGCGGCTTCTGGGCCATACTGGGCAAAGCCCTGCAGCGGCGGCCCATGTTCGCCGGATTCGTCCTGGGTGCCATTGCACTCCTCTGGCTGTGGACGGCCTGGGATGCCTACAAGCAGGCCCAGCCCAAACTGGAAGAGTGGCCCGGCGCCAGCATCTTTTTTCTGGTCCTGATCATCTTTTTCGTCCTGGGCTGGCAGATCGGCGAGATCGATCTCTACAAGGCGGTCGTCGAGTTGCCCGATGCCTGGCCGCCCCTCTCGCGGGTACTCTGGCCGTGGGAGGCCGCCGTTGAACGAGAGACCGAGTCCGTTATGGCCGAGGCGACCGTGCTCATCCCCTGCGATGACCTGCCGCCCCCCGAGATTCCCACCGAGGTGCCCGGGGAACCCTACATCAAGGTCGAGCCGACCTGTGGGGATCTGTCTGCCTTTGACGAGGACTATAACGTCGTTCCGGGGACCACCCTGCTCATTACCGGCCGGGGCTTTGGGCCCAACACCGAGACCGATATCTGGTGGATCGATCCCATCGGCAACGAGTTTCGCCAAAGGCAGGAGGGCGAGTACGTCACCGTGGTTACCGACGATCAGGGAGCCTTCCAGATGGAGATCACGATCCCCCATCGGGCCATCCCTCCCAGCTCCGAGGGTCGCCAGTTTTGGCGGCTGCAGGCCCGGCAGACCTCCGAGGTCGGCGGGCTCAAGCCCAGCGATCCGCTGCGCTTTAGCATCGAGCGCATGGTCGAGACGATCGTGTTGGGCATGATGGCCACGATCTTTGGCATCCTCTTTTCCATCCCGGTCAGCTTTTTGGCCGCCCGCAACCTGATGGCCGGATCGAAACCCACCATGGCCCTCTACTATATCACCCGCACCGTGCTCAACATTGTCCGCTCGATCGAGCCGCTCATCTGGGCCCTGATCGCGGTCATCTGGGTGGGCCTGGGGCCCTTTGCCGGCATCATTGCCCTGACCCTGCACTCCATCGCCGCCCTGGGCAAGCTCTACTCCGAGGCCATCGAGGGCATCGATCCCGGGCCCATCGAGGCGATCCAGGCCACCGGGGCGACCCGGCTGCAGACGATCATGTACGCGGTCATTCCGCAGATGATCCCGCCCTTTGTCTCCTTCTCCATCTACCGCTGGGACATCAACGTGCGCATGTCCACGGTGATCGGCCTGGTGGGCGGCGGTGGTATCGGTTTTCTGCTCATCCAGTACATTCGCCTGCTCAACTATCGCGCCGCCGGGATCGCGGTTTGGTTTATCGCCATCACCGTAGCCCTGCTGGACTATATCAGCTCAGAGATCCGGGCCAAGTTTGTCTAAACCCCGGCGATCTGGGGGAGGCCAAGAAGAAATCGTTTTCCGGTTTTGACCGGCTAAAGCCTCGGTTTCCGCTCCGGGAGGTCGAGACCTGTTACGGGTCTTTTTCGGAGTCGAGGCTTTAGCCGGTGGCGGAGAACAAGCAAAGGGGGGATAGCCAAAATGCCTTGGGTAGATGGCGAAATGTGTACAGGATGCGGGATCTGCATCGATGAATGCTGTGTTGGGGCGATCTCGATGGAGGCGGATATCGCCTGGATCGACGAGGACGGGTGCATACGCTGTGGGATTTGCCATGACGTATGTCCTACTGACGCCGTTCGCCATGATCGGGAGCGCATCCCAGCAGAAGTGCAGGCCAATCTGGCCTGGGTCAGAGAGTTGCTGGGACACGAGTATTATTCAAAGGACAAGGTGAAACAGAAGGGTTTGCTTAAACGTCTGCAGCGCCACTTTGACAAGAACAGGGAAGTGATGGATAAAACCCTGGAGCATTTGGAGCGGATGCTGCAGACGGAATATGCGGATTGAACCAGCAAGAACCTTTAGGATTTCCTTGTCTGCCATAACAGGCGCAGGCCATTCAGGGTCACCAACAGCGAGGCGCCGACGTCCGCGAATACGGCCATCCACAGAGTGGCCAGGCCGGCCACGGCCAGTCCTAAAAAGAGCGCCTTGAGCCCCAGCGCCAGGGCGATATTCTGGGCCACCACCCGGCTGCTGCGCCGGCCCAGGCGCAGCGCCCAGGGCAGGTGGCCCAGGTCGTCCTGCATCAGGGCGACGTCGGCCGTCTCCAGGGCGGCGTCGCTGCCGATCACGCCCATGGCCACGCCGACCGTGGCGCGGGCCAGCGCCGGGGCGTCGTTGATGCCATCGCCCACCATACCCACCGGGCCGAAACGGCGCAGCAGAGCCTCCACGGCGTCCACCTTTTGCTCGGGCAGTAGGTTGGCGCGGACGTCGTCCACGCCTACCTGCCGGGCGATGGCCTCGGCCGTGGGGCGGTTATCGCCGGTCAGCATCACCACGTGCTCCAGGCCGGCCCGATGCAGCGCCGCCACTACCTGGCGGCTCTGCGGCCGGACCCGGTCGGCCAGGGACAACACGCCCCAAATATCCGACTCGCTGCCGACCAGGATCACGGTCTGACCGGCCGCCTCCAGGTCGGCAATCTGGCGGCAGACCTCCTCGGTGCGGCAGCCCCAACTATGGAAAAAGGTGTGGTTACCGACGTAAAAGCGCTGCCCGCCTACCAGCGCGGTGGCCCCCCGACCGGTCAGCGAGCGCTGCTCTTGGGCCGGCCCGGGTTGCAGGCCCCGCCGGCGGGCCTCGTGCAGCACGGCCTGGGCCAGGGGATGGGTAGAGCCGGTTTCCACGGCCGCCGCGATGCGCAGTACCTCCTGCTCGCTGTGGCCGTCGAAAGTCAGGAGTTGGGTCACGGCCGGCCGGCCCTCGGTCAGGGTGCCGGTTTTGTCCAGGGCCAGCGCCCGCAGCCGGCCCAGCGCCTCCAGGTAGGCGCCTCCCTTGATCAGGACGCCCTGCTGGGCCGCCGCGGCGATGGCCGCCGCGAACGAGACCGGGGTCGAGATGACCAGGGCGCAGGGGCAGGCAATGACCAGCAGCACCAGCGCCCGGTAGAACCAGTCCCCCCAGGGGGCGTGCAGGATCAGTGGGGGCAGGGTGGCCACCAGGACGGCCCCCAGCACTACCGCCGGGGTATAAAAGCGGGCGAAACGGTCCACGATGCGTTGTACCGGGGCCTTGCGCGATTGCGCCTTTTCGACCAGCTCGATGATGCGGGCCAGGGTGCTGTCCTGGGCCCGCCGGCTGACCTGCAGGATCAACAAGCCCTCCCCGTTCACCGTGCCGGCATAGACAGGGTCGCCGGGAGCTCTTTCCAGCGGCACGCTCTCTCCGGTGATGGCCGCCTGGTCCACCGCCGAATGCCCTTGCAGTACGGTAGCATCCACGGGGATGCGCTCGCCCGGCCGCACATGGATGCGTTCGCCCACCTGCAGCGCTTCCAGGGGGACGCGCTCCTGGCCCCCGTCCACCAGGCGGGTGGCCTCGTCCGGGGCCAGGTCCATCAGGGCGCGGATGGCGCCCCGGGCCCGCTCCATGGTATAGCCTTCCAACAGTTCGCCCAGGGCAAAGAGAAACATGGTCACCGCCCCCTCGGCCCATTCCCCCACCAGCATGGCCCCCAGGCCGGCCAGGGTCATCAGCAGGTTGATGTCCAGGCTGCGGTTCAGGCGTAGGGCGGCCCAGCCGGAGCGGGCCACCGGTATGCCCCCCAGCACAATGGCCCCGGCAAAGGCTATCCGGGGCGCCCAGGGGGGCAGGGGCAGCAGGCTCCACAGCAGGCCCAGCAGCAGGAACAGGCCGGCCAGGCCGGCCCAGGGGGCGCTCTTGCTGCGCCGCAGAAAAGGCCAGAGGGCGACGGAATGGGCCGGCCTTTTCCCCGGCCCGACCGGCTGGGCCTGGTAGCCCAGCTCCCGCACCCGCTCGGTAACGGCGCGCTGCAGCGCCCCCTCCGCCTCAACCTCCAGGCGGCCGCTGGCCAGGTTCAAGCGTACCTGGCGGATGCCCTCCAGGGCGGCTACCCCCTTTTCCACCTGGACGGCGCAGTCGGCGCAGTGCAGGCCGGATACTTGAAAGATCCAACGTTGTTCCATCCATTTCTCCTCGTCCCCATTGTCCCATACGGGCGGGCTACTGTCAAGTGCCTGGCCCGGTCATGGTTGACTGTAGGCCCCAAGTTCTTTATAATGGGGGTTGTTTCTGTTCCTCGTCCCAAGTTGAAACAGGAGGGTGTACTTATGGATCGCCGCGAACCGCTGCAACAAATCCTGGGCATGTTGTTCAAAGCCCACCCCTGGCACGGGGTACCCATTGGACAGCACGCCCCCGAGGTTGTCACCGCCTATATCGAACTCGTGCCCACCGATACCGTCAAGTACGAGTTGGACAAATATACCGGCCACCTGATGATCGATCGGCCCCAGGTCTATTCTAACTTTTGCCCTACCCTCTACGGAGTGATCCCCCAGACCTACTGTGGCCAGCAGATCGCCGCCTTTAGCAACGAGCGCACCGGCCGCGAGGATATTGTGGGGGATAAGGACCCCCTCGACATCTGCGTCCTCTGCGAAAAGGACATCTTTCACGGCGACATCCTGCTCCAGGCCCGTCCTATCGGTGGGCTGCGCATGATCGACCGCAACGAGGCCGATGACAAGATCGTCGCCGTAATGGAGGGGGACGCCGTCTATTCCTTCTGGCGGGATATCAGCGATTGCCCGCAGCCGGTTATCGATCGCCTGCGGCATTACTTTCTGACCTACAAGCGCCCTCCGGAGAGCGAGGGGCCGCCGTGCCAGATCACCCACATCTATGGGCGCGAGGAGGCCTACGAGGTCATTCGCCGTGCCCAAGCGGACTATAGCACGCACCTGTCCGACATGGGCCGTTCGTTCAGCACGGCGCTGGGGAATCGCTAGGCCGGTCTGTAATCCCCCGACCCGGCAGGAGAAGCCATGACAGACGAGCAAAAAAGTCGCGCCGAACTGCTCCAGGAACTCTCCCTCCTGCGCCGGCGGGTTGTCGAACTCGAGTCCGCTGCCGATTCAGCCCCTGGCCAGATTGCCCTGGCCGTGCTGGACAGTATGCACGACATGTTTGCCTACTATGACCCCGACTTGATCATCCTTTGGGCTAACGAGGCCTCCGCGGCCTCGGTCGGGCAGAACGCCGCCGATCTGCTGGGCCGGCATTGTTACGAGGTGTGGCACCAACGCGACGTGCCCTGTGTGGATTGTCCTGTCGTCCGGGCCCTCGAGACCGGCCGGCCCCAGGAAGCCGAGATCACCAGCCCCGACGGACGGCTCTGGCACATACGCGGCTATCCCGTACGGGACGAGCTTGGCCAGATTGTGGCCCTGGCCGAGTTTACCCAGAATATCACGGTCCAGAGGCAAATGGAGCAGGCCCTGTGCGAGAGCGAGGCCCAGCTCCGCCAGATCACGGCCCAAATCCCGGCCATTGTCTATCAATTCTTGCTCAGGGCGGATGGCGGCTATAAAATGCTCTATCTCAATGAGGGCTGCTATGACCTGCTGGGCCTGCGTCCGGAGGAAATCCAGGCCGATCTCGATCTGCTGATGAAGCGCTTTTTGCCAGGGGATCGCGAGCTTGTCCGGGAAATCATTCTTGAGCCGGCCCGGCAGGTTGGGGACTATTGTCTGGACGTGCGCATTCTTGGCGCCGACGATGACGTAATCTGGCTGCGGGTACACGCCTCCCGCCAGGCATTGGAGAACGGCGACGTGCTCTGGAACGGCGTCGCCATTGACATTAGCAAGCGCAAAGAGATGGAACGGGCTGGCCAGCAGCAGGCGGACATGCTCAACGCCCTCTACGAGACGGCGCTGGTGCTCAACTCGACCCTGGAGTTGGACCAGGTCCTGGATCTGATCCTGCGGCAGCTCCGCCAGGTGATCCCCTACGACAGCGCCTCGATCCAGCGATTGCGCGAGGATCAACTGGAGATCGTTGCCTGCCAGGGTTGGGGAGAGCCCGAAAAGATCGTCGGGCTCGTCTTTCCCTTGACGCCGGGATTTCCCAACCACCGCGTGGTCCAATCGAAACAGCCGCTGGCCATTGAGGATGCAGCCGGGGTCTACCCTGTCTTTGGCGAGCAGGCCGATATCTATGGCTCCGGGCACATCCGCTCCTGGTTGGGGGTCCCGCTGATCGTCAAAGAGCAGCTCATCGGCATGGTGACCCTGGATCGGGCCACCGTGCGGGCCTATACCCAGGAGGAGATCCAGTTAGCCCTGGCCTTTGCCAACCTGGCGGTCAGCGCCATCGAGAACGCCCGGCTCTACGGCGATCTGCGGCAGCAGATGGCCCAACTGCGGAGAACCCAGGCCCAGCTCGTGCAGTCGGCCAAGCTGGCCGCCGTCGGCGAGTTGGCCGCAGGCGTCGCTCACGAGATCAACAACCCCCTGACCAGCGTGCTGGGCTATGCCGAAATCCTCCAGGAAGAGTCCGCCGGTCAAGTGTACGGCCAGGAACTGGCCATCATCGCCCGCGAAGCCCGCCGGGCGCGGGATATCATCCGCAACCTGCTCCGTTTTGCCCGCGAGGTCAGGCCGCAGCGAAGCCGCTGCGACGTCAACGCCCTGATCCAAGAGACCTTGAACGTGGTTCGCTATCATTTGGAAACGGGTGGGATCACGATCCAGGAGGTCTATGCCCCGGATCTGGTCGAACTCGAACTGGATCCCGGGCAGATCAAGCAGGTCGTTTTGAACCTGATCAGCAATGCGGCCCAGGCCATGCCGGAGGGGGGGACGCTGTGCCTGCAGACGGTGCTGCGGGAGGATTCCGTCGCCATCTCGATTAGCGATACGGGGCGCGGCATTGCCGCGGAGAACCTGGAGCGTATCTTTGACCCCTTTTTCAGCACGCGCGTCCAGGGCATCGGTTTGGGACTGTCGCTCAGCCTGGGACTGATCGAGGAACACGGGGGGCACATTGATGTGGAAAGCCAGGCCGGCCAGGGCAGTACCTTCACCGTGTGCCTGCCGATCGGCTAGGACGCATTCCGGCGGCGTCGCTGCAGGAATAGGGCCAGGGGCACGGCCAGGGTCAGCGCCAGCAGGCTGAGCAGCCTCCCCAGGCGCGCCCACTGCTGCGGTAGGTACTCCACGACGATTTCGTAACTGCCAGTTTTATCAATAAAAAAGCCATTGATGGTCCCCCCCAGCGGCAGGCTGGAGACCTGCACATCGGCCGTAGAGGCCACCCAGAGGGGGTCGTAGGTCTCGGCCAGGGCCAGGACAAAGGGGCGTTGGGCCCGCACAAACACCCGGTAACGGGTGGGGTCGACCTGTTCGTAGCTGATCTCGGCCGGCGGCGGAAGGGGCCCGAACAGGGCCTCCGGTGTGCCCAGGGGCGACTCCCCCGTGTAGAGCATCAGGGCGTCCAGGACGACCTCGTCCTCCGTCTGTAATTGGAGCGGCAGCCGGCCGGCCTGCAGGCGTACCGGCCCAACGACCAGCCAGGCCAGGTCCGCCGTATCTGTCGGAGGGGGGATGGAGAGCAGGCTTGTTCCCAGGGTCACACTGAGGGGGGCTGCCGCAGGGGGAATATAGGCCCGCAGGGCCAGCCAGTAATCGGCCGGGGTGAGCAGTTCCAGGGTCGTGCTGGCCGTCTCCCCCGCGTCCAGCGATACAGCCCGGCCCGAACTAAAGCGGGTCATATCGGGCAGGGGCTCGACCGGCCCCACAAAATCCTTTTCCAGTTCGAACCAATAGATCTGGGGGACCTGCTCCAGCAGATCTCGCCTTCGCGCTCGCAGGGCCGCCATTTCCTGCTCAGAAATGAGGGCCAGTGTGTTCACTACGGTCAAGCCGTCCCGATTCTCCAACTGCAGTGGGTGCCGTCCCTGGCTCAACCGGAGCGGGCCGATCTCTTGCCAGACAAAACGCGTGATCGTATCCTCGCCCTGCAGCAGGGCCAGGGGCCGTCCATCGAGCGAGACCCGCATCTCGCCGCCCCGCTCCTGGCGCAGGTAGCGGATCCAGAGCAGGTAGGTGCCCGCCGTGGGCACGTCTACCTCCAGCTCGAGTTGGGCTGGGGCAGCGGCGCTGGCCGGCAAGCCGTACAACTGCACCTCGGTACTGTGGGCGACGACGCCCCGGCCATAGTCAAAGCCCCAATAATCGATGTCATGGGTGCGTAGGAGGGACTGCCAGTCAAACTGGTAGACGTCAAAACGCGACCAGGCGGCGGTCACGTCGTTACGATCGGTTGCCTCGGCCGGGGCCAACAGGCGTTCCACCGGCAGCAGGGCCATGTCCACGTGATCGATGGCATCGTGCCCCAGGAGCAATCCGTCCACGGCCAGGGGAAAGCTGCCCTCTATCCGGCTCGCGTCGAATAAAACGGCCTCCTGGAAGGGTTGAAACTCGACCAGGGCGTCCAAAAAGCTCAGCAGGGACAGGTCCCCCGCCGTCCAAAAGGTCCGTTGGGGCACGAACAGCGGAGGGGCGAAATCGCGGGTTTCATAGAGGCTGATAAAATCGTCCTGCCAGACCAGGCGCAGGTCCTGTTGGGCGGCCAATTGCTCGATCAGGGACGCTTCCTGTCCCTCGATCAACACCGACACCGGCTCTACTTCCTGGTGGACGTGGCCGCTGACGACGTCATTGTGATAGGCCAGAAAGCGGGTGTTCAACATGGCCAATAGTTTGCCCAGGTAAGCCATCTGACCATCGGCCAGCGACTCATAGATGTACGAATAGTAGAGTACCGGATGTTGGTTCCAGTTCGTACCGATCGAGGGCCGGCTAGAAAGCGAGGTGTACAGGTCCCCACTAGGGCGGCGGTTCCAATCCAATTCACGGCCGTTGGTGACCGGCATCCAGTTGACCTTGAAATCGCCCTCTCGCTGGGCCAACCAGCGATTGGCCGCTGTGATGGCCAGGGGCAGGGGGGTCGGCTGCAGGGCCCCGCCAAAGTCGCCGCTGAAGGAGGGCCAGGCGAACAGGGCCAAGGCCGTGATGTAGCCGCCCAGGATCAATAGAGCCCCTCCGCTGCGTCGGTCGGCGCGCAGCCGCGACCAGGTCGGCCGGCCCGTCCCCATCCGGGACAACAGTTCGCCCAGCGCCAGACCGACCAGCCCGCAGGCGCCCAGGCTGACAAAGACGTTCCACTTGGAGGCCACCCGGAACAGCCAGCGAAAGGAGCCCGGCATGAGTTCAAAGACCAGGCTTTCGTAGAGCCCGCCCAGCGGCGGGGCTACCCCCTTGGCCAGCAGTACTCCTACGAGTGCCAAGACGAACAGTGCCCAGGCCTGCCAGTGGCGGCGAAAGCGGAACAGGGCGAATAGACCGACCAGTGGGATGGCCCAACTGGCCAGCGTCCAGGGCAGGGCCAACCAGGGCGTCGGGGGTTCAAAAGCGACGTAGGGCCAGGCCGAAAAGGACCCCAACAGGCGAATGGCGTCGGGGAGGGGTGTGTAGCTGAGAAAGGCGATGGACTCGCGGGTCATGGGC
>JAFGKG010000031.1 GCA_016928715.1 Chloroflexia bacterium | reverse complement strand
ATGGTCTGGCATTATTATGCCATAGGTTTCCATGTTTCGCCAGTTTTATTGTTCACACATCGCCTAAATTTCTACCCCAGTCAGCCCGCCTACGCGGGGGCAGTCTCTACAGGCTATTTTCCTGGTTTACGGTGCCCGCCTCGGCTGCGCCGGGGTTGGGCATGTGCGACGGCTTGGGGATTGGACAAAAAATCCCCCCGGTGCAAACCGGAGGGCAGCATGAGGCGATGTCTGGCTGCATTTAGGCCGTCTCGGTCGCACTGCGATCCCAGCGACAATGATGTTAGGGTTCAGATCCTCCAAGCCTGCTCACCGCCCCGATGGGGTCGATGGCCCATTCATTATAACACCGCTGGCCTGCTCTTGCAACTTGACAGCCCTTGCTTCCCGTGGTACACTAACCGGCGCATAAAGAGCGCTCAAGGAGGGCCTGGATGGCTGACTCGACGTCAAACAAGGTTCATTGGGGGGGCAAGTTGTGGCTGCTGGCGCTGATCGCCGTCCTGCTGACGGGTTTAGTGCTGGCCATTCTGCTGCCGCGCTTTTGGGCCTGGACCGCCGAACCGCCCACCGACGAGCCCACGCCCCGCCCCGGCCTGTTCGAGATCCCCACTCTGCCCCCGGCAGAGCCCACCCCCGAGGGGGAGAGCGGGCTGCCGGTCCGGCTCGGGCCTGGCTAAAGCCGCCTTTTCCTCGGAATGACGCAATTTGAGTAGGAGCGGGCCGTCCCAACAAGTTAGGGATATGTCTGCCCGGGCGAGTACGGCGCTATTTGCGGAGCAGTTCGCCGTACACCTCCGGCCGGCGATCCCCCAGCACATCGTTCCGGGGTGTGATGGCCTTGTCCCGAGCCAGCGCCGGGTCGATTTCCACAATGCCCACCTCGCTCCCATCCGAGGAAGCCTGTCGAATGATCTCCCCGTGCGTGTTGGCGATCGTGGAGAGGCCGGTGAAGGAGAGGGCCCACTCTGTGCCGGTGCGGTTGGCGGTGACGATATAGACCCGGTTGGTCAGGGCATGAATGGGGACGGCCTTTTGGGCGTAGGGCAGGACCAGGTTGGCGGGGTGGCAGATGATGTCGGCGCCCTTGAGGGCCAGGATGCGCCAGACCTCCGTAAAGATCCAATCAAAGCAGATCAGCAGGCCGATCCGGGCCGGGCCCAGGTCAAAGACGGGCAGTCCCAGGTCTCCCGGCGCAAAATAGTCCAACTCGTTCAGGAACAGGTGCAGTTTGCGGTACTTGCCGACATAGCCGCCCGGGCCGACC
The DNA here is from genome assembly GCA_016928715.1 of Chloroflexia bacterium. Lineage (GTDB taxonomy): Bacteria > Chloroflexota > Chloroflexia > DTKN01 > DTKN01 > JAFGKG01. The sequence goes on along the minus strand of JAFGKG010000031.1, from coordinate 16,025 downwards.
AGGACGGCGCTGTTGTAGAGCTGCTCGCCGTCCCTTTCGTTCAGTCCCGAGACAATGTGGCAGCCCTGCCGCCGGCACAGCCCCTCCAGGTAGCGCACAAAGACGCCGTCGGGAACGGTTTCGGCCGTCCCCCAGGCCTGCTCGCGGGAGACGAAATGATAGCCCGAGTTGCAGAGTTCGGGCAGGACCAGCAGGTCGACCTCGAACTCCGACCCCACAAGGTAGTCAAGCTGCCGCATCGTGGCGTGGACGTCCCCCAGGGAGGGGGCGAATTGGACGTAGCCGATTTTCATGGGGTTCCTTTTGGAACTATTCCGGCACTCCACCCTTGACGGGCACGACCACCACGTGGTTTCCGCCCTCGCGGCGGGCCTGTCGCAGGGCGGCCTCGACCTGTTCCACCAGGGCGATTTTATTGCCCCAGTCCTCGCCGGGAGAAGAGGTCACCCCGATGCTGACCGGCAGCGGGTCGCTGCGATCGGACGCCGGCTCGGCCACGTTGCGGATCATGTGCTGGATGCGTTGGGCCAGCTCCACGGCCCCGGTCTCGTCAGTACAGGGCAGCAGCAGGGCCAGCGCATCCTTGCTGTAGCGAACCAGGATATCCACGGCACGGGTGCTCTGTTTCAGCAGGCCGGATAGTTGCAAAACCTGTTCCTCCACCTCAGCCGGGTCGCAGAGATCGATGCTGATCAGCATCAGCGAAAGATGGTAGCGATAGCGGCGGGCCCGGGCAACCTCCTCGGCCAACCGCGACCACAGCGTGCGGCGATCGTAGAAACCCGTGATGGGATCCAGATAGACCTTGTAGGTTCTCTGCTGCTGTTCGGTCATCCTCGCCTCCTACGATACGTCGATTTGTTGACGCATGCGGGCTAGTTCTTGTTCCACCACGCTATCATCCAGCTTGCTAAAGAGGGGTTGGGCCGGCCTCAACTGCTGGCCGGCGGGCAGTTCACTGGGCGCCCAGCAGCCCTCCCAGGCCCCGGGGTTCCAGCGATAGAAACGGTGCGCCCGGCCCTCATAATCCGTCTCTTCCATCTCGAGTTCGCCCACAATCGTACCCGGATAGCCCAGCAAGCGATGCAGTTGCTGCGATGTATGGGGCATAAAGGGGCAAAAGAGCGTTTTCAGGCTGTCCACCAGGCGGAGGGCCACGAACAGGGTCGTGGCCGTGCGCTGGCGGTCCTTTTTCGCCGTTTTCCAGGGCTCGCATAGCTCCAGGTAACGGTTGCCCTCGTGCGCGATGGCCATTCCCTGGAGAATAGCCGCCTTGAACTTGCACTGGGCCAGCAGTTCGCCGACCTGCCCAAAGCCGGCCCGGACCTGCTCCAATAGGGCCTGATCCTGCTCGTCCAGCTCGCCCGGATCGGGCACCACGCCCTCAAAGTAGCGCTGGGTCATCGAGAGGACCCGGTAGGCCAAGTTGCCCCAGGTAGCCACCAGTTCGTCGTTATTGCGCCGGACGAATTCGGCCCAGGAAAAGTCCGTGTCGCGGGCCTCGGGCCCGTTGATGGTCAGGTAGAAGCGCAGCGGGTCGGGGTCATAGCGCGACAAAAAGTCGGGCAGCCAGACCGCCACGCCGCGGCTGGTGGAAAACTGTTTGCCCTCCATGGTCAAAAACTCGGACGAGACCACGTCGTAGGGCAGTTGCAGGCTCTCGTCATAGCCCATCAGCATAGAGGGCCAAATGATTGAGTGAAAGACGATATTGTCCTTGCCCATAAAGTAGTAATGGCGGGACTGGGGGTTCTGCCACCATTCGCGCCAGCGCTCGGAGTCGCCCGTGCGCTGCGCCCATTCGTGGCTGGCGGTGTAATAGCCGGCGACCGCGTCGAACCAGACATAGATGCGTTTGTCCCCGTAGCCCTCCAGGGGGATGGGCACGCCCCACTCCAGGTCACGGGTAATGGGCCGGGGCTTGAGACCTTCGTTGAGCAGTCCCAGGCTAAAGTTGAGCACATTGGGCCGCCAATGGTCCTGGTGCCGCAGCACGTATTGGCGCAGCCGGTCGGAAAAGGTGGGCAGGTCGAGGAAAAAGTGTTCCGTCTCTTTGGTCGCGGCCGGGTGGCCGCAGATCTTGCAGCGCGGGGCCAGCAGTTCCTCTGGATCGAGCTGCCGGCCGCACTCGTCGCATTGGTCGCCGCGGGCATCCTCGTAGCCGCAGTAGGGGCAACTGCCCTCGACGTAGCGGTCCGGCAGAAAGCGTTGGCAATGTTCGCAGTAGGTGCCCTGCATTGTGTCGCTAAAGACGGTGCCCTTTTCGTAATGCGCCAGGAACAGCTCTTGCACCAGGCGGTAGTGGTTGGGGGTAATTGTCCGCGTAAACAGATCGTAGGAAATCCCCAGTTCCAGCAGGTTTGCGGCGATCTCGCGGTTGTAATGGTCGGCCAAGACAGCGGGGGCTTTGCCCTCGCGCTCGGCGCGCACAGTGACGGGGGTGCCATGCTCGTCGGTCCCAGAGACCATGAGCACGTCGTTGCCGACCAGGCGGTGATAACGAGCAAAAACGTCACAGGGGATCCCAAATCCGGCCACGTGTCCCAGATGTCGTGAGCCGGAGGCGTAGGGCCAGGCGACCCCGATAAAGATTTTCTCAGCCATTGTTGCCTCCTTGCCTTGTTTGGAAAGCAGATTGATTACCCGTCCGTTCGCTATGGCCGAGCCATCGGACGGGAGACAGAGGCAGCCTGGCATCGCCATCGCTTGTCTCCCACTGGACACCTCCATTCAAATTGGCCCATCATTCGTCGAGACATGGCCATTATACCATCGGCGAGCAGGGGCGTCAAAAGAGCCCTGGCCTTGACGCCGGCCCAAAGTCAGAGTAAAATAGCCCTAGTAGAGTTTTCCCCATTGAGCCAATGGAGGCGGTGCCATGATTGTGGGTGAACAGAAGCCGCTGGAAGAGATTCGCAAACTGGTCGCCGGCCACAAAAAGATACTGATCCTTGGCTGCGGTACCTGCGTAACCGTATGTTTTGCCGGGGGCGAAAAGGAGGTCGGCATCCTGGCCTCCTCCCTGCGCATGGCCGAGCAGTTGGCCGGCAACCAGGTCGAGATCCAGGAAAACACGGTACAGCGCCAGTGCGAATGGGAATACCTGGACCCCATCGCCGAGCAGATCCAGGAGGCCGACGTTGTAGTCTCGCTGGCCTGTGGCATTGGCGTGCAGGCCATCGCCCAGCGCTTTGAGGACGTCTGGGTCGTACCCGGCCTCAACACGACCTTCCTGGGCCTGCCCGAGGAGGAGGGTCTCTGGACTGAGCAATGCCAGGCCTGCGGCGACTGCGTCCTGGGCCTAACCGGCGGCATCTGCCCCATCGCCCGCTGCTCCAAAAGCCTGCTCAATGGCCCCTGTGGCGGGTCCCAAGGAGGCAAGTGCGAGATCGACGAGACGGTCGATTGTGCCTGGCAGCTCATCTACGACCGCCTCTCCCGCCTGGGCAAGCTGGACCTGTTGATGGAGATCCAGCCGCTCAAGGATTGGTCCACCTCTCGCGACGGCGGACCCCGCCGGATCGACCGGCCGGATTTACGACTGGAGGAGGAATAGGATGAAAGTTGGGACCCGTTTGGAACAACTCCTGCAGGCCGGGCATTTCGTCGTCACAGGCGAACTGGGGCCGCCCCAAAGCGCCGACGGCGCGGAGATTCGCGAAAAGGCCCACATCCTCAAGGGCTACGTCGACGCCGCCAATATCACCGACAACCAGACCGCCGTGGTGCGCCTATCCTCCATCGCCGCCGGAGTCCTGGCCCAGCAGGAGGGTCTGGAGCCCATCATCCAGATGACATGCCGCGACCGTAACCGCCTGGCCATGCAGAGCGACCTGTTGGGCGCTTTTGCCCTGGGCCTGCGCAACCTGCTCTGCCTAACCGGCGATCATCAGGCCTTTGGCAATCATCCCACCAGCAAAAATGTCTTTGATATGGACTCGCTGCAGCTCTTGCAGATGGTGCGGCAACTGCGGGACGAGCGTCGTTTCGCCTGCGGCGACGAGATCAAGGGCCCCGAACCGCGCTTTTTTATCGGGGCGGCGGCCAATCCCTTTGCCGATCCCTTTGATTTTCGCCCCTACCGCCTGGGCAAAAAGGTCAAGGCCGGGGCTGATTTCATCCAGACCCAACTCATCTATAACGTAGAGCGTTTCGCCGAATATATGCGGCGCGTGCGAGAACTGGGCCTGCACGAGCAAGTTTACGTTCTGGCCGGTGTGGGCCCCATCCGCACGGCCGGCGGGGCGCGTTATATGCGCGACAAGGTGCCCGGGATGGACGTGCCCGACCACATTGTCCAGCGCATGAGCGACGCCGCCCAGGACATCCCCAAGGAGGAAAAGGCCGCTCGGCGGGAGGCCTGGGCCAAAGAGGGCATCCAGATCTGCGTGGACATTATCCAGCAGGTACGCCAGATCGAGGGGGTGGCCGGCGTGCATATCATGGCCATCGAGTGGGAGTCCGCCGTGCCCGAGATCGTGCAAAAGGCCGGCCTCTATCCCCGGCCCGATCTGGAGACAGACTCCGGCTCTGCTTACAGCGGACCGGGCCTACCGCCTCCCTAGAGCGCTTGAAACCCGGATCCAAAGACGAGGACGTCCTGGGCGCAAAGAGGCGCCGTGGACGCAAGACCGTGAGGAGAAACTATGAGTTCTGTGAGCGATGTGCAGGCATTGAACTTGAGCGAGATCGTTGAGCAGCGCTGTGGCGAGAACATCTTTCTCTGCTACCAGTGCAAAAAATGCACCGCCGGATGTCCGGTGGTTTCCTTTATGGACCTGCCGCCGCACCATCTTTTGCGCGCGGCGCAGTTGGGGCAGAACGAGCGGGTCCTGGCTTCCAAGACCATCTGGATCTGTGCCAACTGCCAGACCTGCGTGACCCGCTGTCCCCATGGCATCGATATCCCCCGGGCCATGGACGTGCTCAAGCAGGTGGCCGCCGAGCAGGGCATCAAGCCCCCGCTGGCCTCCATTCCCATCTTTAACCAGGCGGCACTGCGGGGGATCCAGATGTTTGGCCGCATGTACGAGTTGGGCCTGCTCGGCGAACTCAAGACCCGCACCATTCTCAAGGGTGCCCTGGATTTTGGCCAACTGCTCAAGGACGGCCAGATGGGCCTCAAAATGCTGCTCAACGGCAAGATCAAGCTGCTGCCCGAGCGGGGACGCCTCCCCCGGGATCTCAACCAGGTACAACCCCAGGCGACGCCCGGCGCGGTGGCCTATTATCCGGGCTGCTCGCTGCATTCCACAGCCCAGGAGTACGACGCTTCCACCCGCGCGGTCTGCGAGAGGCTGGGCCTCAAGCTGGAGGAACCCGAGGGTTGGACCTGCTGCGGCACGACGCCGGCCCACGCGGTGGACCACAGGCTGGCCACACGCCTGCCTATGGGAAACCTGGCTTACATCGAGCGACTGGGCTACGATGAGGTCACTGTGCCCTGTGCCGCCTGTTACTCCCGCTTCAAGTTTGCCCTGCACGATATGGAGCGCTACGAGGAGCTGCGCCAGGAGGTGACCGAGGATCTGGGCTATACCTACCAGAACAGCGTCAAGGTCAACCACATTGTTGAGACGATGATGGAGCGGCTGGGTCCGGACAAGATCGCCGCCCAGGTGAAAAAGCCGCTCAACGGCCTCAAGGTCGTCTGCTACTATGGCTGTCTGTTGACCCGCCCCAAGACCGTGACGGGGGCCGATCATCACGAATATCCCATGCACATGGACCGCCTGATGAAAGCGCTCGGGGCCGAGGTGTTGGACTGGAACTATAAAACGGATTGCTGTGGCAACAACCTGACCCTGACCGAGGCCGAGGTCGCCTTTGCCCTGACCCACCGCATCCTGCACGATGCCAAGGCCGTGGGCGCAGAGGCCGTGGTGACGGCCTGCCCTCTGTGCCAGGTCAACCTGGATGCCCGCCAGGAGCAAATCGAGGCCGACTTTGAAGAGGAGTTGGGCCTGCCCGTGTTCTACTATACGCAGCTCATGGGTCTGGCGCTGGGTCTAGAGCCCAAAGTTCTGCACATGGATACGCTCTTTATAGACCCCAAGCCCCTGCTGCAGCAAAAGGGCTTGCTCGCCGAGTAGGATAGGGATATGCACGCGAAAATTGTCCGGACGATCCTCCTACTGGTCGCGCTCTTGCTGCTGGCCACGCTGCCCCTGCAAGCCGCTCCAACGGCTCAGGCACCCCAGACGGTGCGGATCGACCAAGTCGATACCTCCGCCTTTCCCCAGATCACCCTGTACCTCAGTGTGCTGGATGCCGCTGGCACTCCGGTCGAGGGCCTGGACAGCGCTGACTTTGAGATCCAGGAGGGGGGACAGCCGGTCCGCGTCACCGATTTTGCCGGCCTGGGCCAGTCCCGCCCCGTGGACATTGTCTTTGTCCTGGACACAACCGGCAGCATGGGCAACTATATCGAGGGCATCAAGGATACGGCTATCGCCTTTGCCCAGACCCTGGAAAACCGCAACCGCGATTACCGCCTGGCCCTGGTGACCTTTGGCGACGCCGTGCGCCAGAGCTACTCCTTTACCGATCGTGTGGACCAGTTCAGCGAGTGGATGGAGAGCCAAATAGCCGACGGCGGGGACGACAATCCGGAGAACCCGCTGGCGGCGATGCAGGAGGCGGCCGGCTTTTCCTTCCGCTCGTCCGCCCAGCGAGTGTTCATCCTCATCACCGACGCCCCGGCCCACCAGTACGGGGATCCGGACGACGGCGGCATTGTTTTCGACGACCCCTCCTTGACTCCGGAGCAGACGGTACAGCAATTGGTGGCGGACGGCATCAGTGTGTATACGGTCACGGGCAACGATGCCGAATATCTGCAGTTAGTCGGCGGCACCGGCGGCTATACCTATAGTATTTACGAGGATTTCGTCGACATTGTCGACCGCCTGGGGCAGGCCATTGCCAACCAGTACCGCCTGACCTACCGTACGCCCGATCCATCCCCCGACGGCCGCCGGCGCGCCGTCCAGGCCGCCCTCGGGGGTACGACGGGCCAGGCCGATTATGATGCTCCCTCTACGCTGCGTCCCGGCACGGGGACCGTCCAATTCTACAGCGCCCTGCGCACCCCGCTCGATATCTCGACCGAGCTGGCCGTGGTGGGGACCAACCTGTCCCTGGCGGCCCTACTGGCGCTGCTTTTCGGGTTGACCTCGACCGTGTTCAACGATACGCTCAACGAGCACGGGTCCGAGATGGCCGCCGGTTGGCTGGGCCGCTTTTTGCGCTGGTTATCCAAAAGGCTGCAGCCGTTGAACCGGCTCTTTGGTTCGATGGCCCGGGGCCGGCGCACCCTGCGCTATGTGCAGGTCGCCCTGTTCCTGGTCCTGACTGCCCTGATTGGCTGCTACCTGGAGCCGGGTTTCAATCCCTTCTCCCTGCCCGGCCTGGGCCTCTTTTTCTCCATGCTGCTCTCCATCGGGCTGGTGAACCTGGCCTACGAGGGCTCGCAGGTCTGGACCGCGCGCCGCTTCCAGTTGGATGCCTTTTTGCAACTCCACCTGACCGGGATACTGGCGGCCGCGGCCTGCGTCTTTTTCTCGCGGCTGGTGGGTTTTGTACCGGGTTATCTCTATGGCGTCCCCGGCGGCTATGCCCTGGGTTCAGCCGTGGCCCTCAGCCGGCGGCGCGAGGCCACCATCGCCGGCAGCGGCCTGCTCGCGGCCGGACTGCTGGCACTGCTATCCTGGGGGCTGACCGTGCCGCTGATGTACTGGCAAGGCACCCTGGGATTGAGTGGTTTTTCCGGCACCCTGCGCGGCCTGCTCGGTGGGGTGCAGAGCCTACTGCTGACGCTCTTTTTTGTGGGCCTGGAAGTCGTTTTTTTCGAACTGTTCCCCATGGGGCCAACCAACGGCACGACGCTCTTTAAGTGGAACAAGGCCTTATGGGCGCTGGTCTTTGTGCCGGTCTCTTTTATCGCCCTGCACACCCTCTTTACCCCGGAAAGCGCCTACCTGGAGACGGTGCGCAACCAAAACCTGCTCCTGCTCCTGGCACTGTTGGCCTTGTACTCGCTGCTGACGGTGCTGCTGTGGTACTGGTTCGAACTGCGTGGGCGGAAGGAAACGGCCCCCGTCTGTCCGGCCTGCGGCAGCGAAAACCGCCCGGAGAGCCGCTTCTGCGCTTCCTGTGGGGGCGCCCTGGTGGCGCCGCGGCGCTCGCCGCAGGGTCTGGCCCTGGTCATCATCCTGGCCGGCCTCTGGTTGGTGCTGGTCCTGGCCGTGATCCTGGGGATTTTGGGGGTGGGCTAGGGGACATTTATGCGGACCATGGCCCGGATCGTCGGCCTGGACATCACCTTGTTCGAGCGGTTCCCCATCGGCCCGGCCCACGGCGCCTCCTTGCTCGACTGGAGCAAAGGGGCGGACCCGTTCTCTTTGTCCTGGTGAGCTTTATGGCCGGCCACACCCTGCTGAGCCCGCAGAGCGCAGCACTGGACACGGTCTGCTGCCACAGCGTGCGGCTGCTGCTGGGTCTGTTGGCCCTCTACTCGGTGCTGACGGTGGGCCTATGGTACGTTTACGAGGTGCGCCAACAGCGCGCCAGCCCCGTGGACTGCCCCTCCTGTGGGGCTACCATGCCGTCCAACGCCCATTTCTGCACCGACTGTGGACAGGCCCTGCCGGGGCGCCGGCCCACAAGCCGACGGACCCTCGCGATGCTCATCGTCTTGGGCTTGCTCTGGCTGGTGTTGGGCACGGTCCTGCTCCTGTCCTAGAATTGTACCTGTGTTGACTACCAGGAAAGACTGTGTTATATTAGACCTACAAGTGCATTTAAACGTTGCAACGGCGCACGTTTGCACGTTCGAAACCGGGACCATGTGCGTTACTCGGGGGAACCTGCCGTGCCCAAGGACGTGTCCAATGACCGTTGAACTGACCTTTTTGCCCTCGGCGACTGTGCTAGAGGTACCGATTGGCACCACCATCCTGGAGGCCGCCACCCGAGCGGGACTGGATATTCCCGCTCCCTGCGGAGGACAGGGCCGCTGTGGCCGCTGCAAGGTACAGGTCCAAAAGGGGAATGTGGAACAACCAGAGAACGCCCACCTGGCCGCGGAGGAGCACCGTCAGGGATACGTCCTGGCCTGCCAGGCACGCGTATTGAGTTCCAGCACCATCGTCCTGCCCGACGAGTTGCCTTTAGAACAAGTGCTCTCGGGCGTCGGTGTGACCGACCTGGCCGCCCTGGCCCCCGCCTGTGATTGGCAGCACGACGCCACCGTGCGCTCCTTCTACGTCGAGTGCCAAGCTCCCTCCCTGGCCGATAACACCAACGATCTCGACCGGCTGCGCCGGGCCCTGCTGCATCAACATGGAGTAAGCGACGTAAGCATTGATCTCTCGCTGCTGCGCGTCCTACCGCAGCGGCTGCGCAGCCAGGATTGGCAGGTCACAGTGATCCTGGAACCCCTGAGGGAAGGTTACCGCCTGGTGGATGTTATCCCGGGCCGGCGCGAGCGCATGTATGGGGTCGCCGTTGACATTGGCACGACCACGGTCAAGCTGTTCCTAGTCGACTTGAGCAGCAGCAAGGTGCTCGACAGCGCTTCAGCCTACAACGCCCAGATTGCCCGGGGCGAGGACGTAATCTCGCGTATTATCTACTCGCTCAAACCGGGGGGGCTGGAACACCTGCGCCGATTGGCACTCAAGACGATCAACCAGTTGCTGTTCGAGGTCGCCGAACGCCAGGACATCGATCCGCAAGAGATCGAGTCCATTTCCCTGGCCGGCAACACCACCATGACCCAGCTCTTTCTGGGCATCAATCCCCAGTACATCCGCCAAGAGCCCTACCTGCCCACCATGCTGCACCCCCCGCAGCTCAACGCGGGCGAGATCGGGATCGAGATCAACCCCAACGCCCCGGTCTACTGTGCGCCCAGTGTGGGCGCCTATGTCGGCGGCGACATTGTCTCCGGCGTGTTGAGTTCGGGCATTTATGCCACGGAGCAGTTGACCCTGTTCATCGACGTCGGCACGAACGGCGAGATCGTCCTGGGCAACAGTGACTGGCTCATCGCCTGCGCCTGCTCGGCCGGCCCGGCCTTTGAGGGCGCCGGCGTGCACTGCGGTATGCGCGCCACCGAGGGAGCCATCGAGGAGGTCATTATCGATGGCCGCACCCACGAGCCCACCTGCCGCGTGATCGGCGGGGGGACTCCGCAGGGGATCTGCGGCTCCGGCCTGATCTCGACCCTGGCGGAAATGTTTATCACCGGGGTGGTGGACAAGGCCGGCCGCATCCAGCCAAATCCGGACAACGAGCGCGTGCGCGAAGGCGAGCACGGCCGGGAGTACGTCCTTTTCTGGGGGCAGGATGAACGGCCGGACATTGTGTTGACCGAGGTGGACATTAACAATCTGATGCGGGCCAAGGGCGCCATCTATGCCGGCTTTTCCATCCTGTTGAGCAGTCTAGAGTTGGACTTTTCACTGGTCGACCAGATTCTGATCGCCGGCGGCTTTGGCCAATATATCAATATCGAAAAAGCCATCCAGATCGGTCTACTGCCCGACCTGCCCTGGGAAAAGTTCCGCTACCTGGGCAATACCTCCCTGCTGGGGGCCTATCAAACCCTGCTCTGCCAGCAGATGCGCTACCTGGCTAACGAGGCCGCGGCCAAGATGACCTACCTGGAGCTCTCGGCTGACAATCGCTTTATGCAAGAGTATACCTCGGCCCTGTTCTTACCCCACACGGACCTGGAGGCCTTTCCCTCGGTCAAGGCGCTGCTGGAACTGTAGGCTAAAAATCTTGACGGCCCACTCTATTTATAGTATAATAAAGTCAGATTGGGGGTGCAATGGGTTCGACAGGGAAGGAGCGAGCCAGGTGGCGGGCCGAGGCGCCTGACCTCGTAAAAATGGGCAACGCCAAATAAACGGCAACACTTTCAACCGCGCCCCTGTGGCGCTCGCCGCTTAAAAAAGCGGCGCGTCCTGCCAGGTCTCGCCCTGGTGGGCTTGAACAGGACGTCGCAATGCCAGGGTGCTCCCGCTCAGAACGCCGGCTAAGGGCGGGCTAAGACCAAGTCGGCCGACCTCCGAGGAACCCGGTCGGCAGGGGTCCTGGGGACAAAGATCAAAGAGCCGACTACGCTCGTAGAAGCCTGGTAGTGAGATCTCTGGACAGGGGTTCGATTCCCCTCACCTCCACAAAAGTTGGATGGCCGGTCTTGATGGCCGGCCGTCTGCTTTTAGATCAAAAACGGATAATCACGGATACACACAGAAGCCATGCTGGCCCCGGGATCTACCACCACAAACCGAACAAAGCCCCCAGCCCCATAGCGGCCAGGCGCTGCTCCAATTCCTGTAACTGCAGGGGGGCCTCCGGCAGAGGCAGGTAAAGCACCTCTTTGGAGGGCAAGGGGGCGGTTTGCTCTGAGACAATCTCGACTCGCACCCCCGGGGGAAGGGCGACACCCATCGATAGCAGGGTGGGTTGGGGATTCTGCCTCAGGCGCCGGCGCAGGTCGTCGTCCAGGGCAGCCCGCTGCATGACCGCCGCCAGTTGTCCCAGCAGGCGCGGGGAGACCGGCGGCAGGGCCTCCATGACACGTTCGGCCAAATCGGCCGGCGGATCCGGATGGGGCATCAGGGCCAGGGACTTGACGGCGAGCGTTTCCTGTCGGTAGCGTTGGCGGCAGCGAGAACATTCCCGCAGGTGATCCTGTAACTCCCGCGCATGGCGAGGGGACAGGGTTCCCTCCAGTGCGTTTTCAATCCAATCTGCCGCTTGTTGACAGGAGACAGCCATCGTTCTGCTCCGTTACTTGTCCATTGCTAGGGCGAGTATGCCATCAGCGCTGCCCCTATTTAGCTTACCATTGAAGGCCTTAAAAAGTTCCCATTCGACGGACTGATTCAGTCTTTTTCAGTCTCTTGATCGCCGCCGGGCAGCTTGCCCCACAACGAGATGCCGGCCGGCTGGTCCCCCGGCTCTTTTTCTGGCCTGGTCGTACCGGCGCTCCGAGAGCCGGCGGCCTGGAAAAGGTCCATCGTAGCCACCCGATCCTTGCGTTCCTCCAGCCGCTGCTGCAGTACAAGCGAGAAATCCAGGACGTCCTCGGGAAAGATGGCCCGCACGTACAGCATGCAGTATACTCCGACCTGGTTGCGGATCTCTTCCATCTCGGCCTGCAACTGGGCGATCTCGCCGGCCAGCGTTTCCTGCTCTCGGGGACCCTGGCTCATCGAGCGGGCCTTGCGCTTGATGCCCAGGTGGGCCTGCTTGAGCAGGAATTTCTCCACCAGGTCGGCCTTTTCCTGGCCAAAGCGCTCCACGATCGGTTCCAGCAACTCGTCGACCTGCTCGTACTGCTGGATGCGAATGACCTCTCCCTTCGAGACGCCGGCCACGGCCGCACCCCCGCCCAGCGTCTCGGCAATCCAGCGCTTTTCCTCCACCAGGCCCCAGCGGATAAAGACGACAATCAGGATGGCCCCACCCATGCCAATGCCCAGCGCCCCCAACAGCGTACCCAGGCCGGGTTCGGCATAGGCCGCCAACCGGTTAAAGCCCATGTGCAGCCCGATGGCCAGCAGCCAGCCCAGGAGCATAGAAAGGACCCGGCTGGCACCGCGGCCATAGCGCATACGCCCTACCGCGGTACCCACCAGGGCCGAGGCAGCCCCGTGCATCAGGCAGGTCGAGATGGCCCGGATAAAGGCCAGGCCGGCCCCACCTTCCGGCATTTGCTGCAGGTAAAAAAAGTTCTCCAGAATGGAAAAGCCTATACCCGAGGCAAAACCATAGATCGCTCCGTCCACAAAATAGGTCATCTTGCGGCCCAGATAGACCAAAATGAGCGACTTGAGCACCTCCTCGACGATGGGGGCGATAAAAACAATGACGATCAGCGATATCTCGGCCATCGTAAACATGCCTGTCTCACGGCGCAGGATCGTGCCCAAGCGGGGCAATACTTGTAGGCCGAGATAGCGGTTCAAGAAATAGGCACCGCTAAAAGCACCGACAGCCCCCCAGCCAAAGGCCAGTAGGACATGGCCGAATTTACCCTGTCCGTACAGATCCTGAGCATAGATCAGGTAGAGAAAAAAGAGGGGCAGTAGGATGGCGATGGCATAGGCCAGGACGATCATGGGCGTTCCTCCTCCGGTAGATGTTCTTCCAGGCACTCGCCCAGGCGTTCGCGCCCGCGGTGCAGCCGGCTGCGCACCGTGTTGAGGGGCAGATCGGCGCTGGAGGCAATTTCGGCGTAGGAAAGCTCGGCCACGTGCCGCAGCGCCACCACGACGCGATAGGCCGGGGGCAGGTCCTCGATGCACTTTTGGACGAGTTCGGCCAGTTCGCACCGCTCGACCTGTTCTTCCGGGTGGGCGGCGGCGCTGGTGTCCGGGAACTCGACAGGGGGGGCGTCCTGGTCCTTTGTCAGGGACTCCAGACTGATGACGCGTCGAGAGGCCTTGATATAGTTCAAAGCCAGGTTGGTAGCGATACGAAAGAGCCAGGTGGAAAAGCGATAGGTTGGATCATAGGAGGCCAGCGAAAGATAGGCCCTCAGGAAGGCTTCCTGAACCAGGTCCTGGGCCTCGTCCGGGTCGTGTACCATCCGGTGAACATAGCGATAGAGCGAGCCGCCGTAACGTTCTACCAGCAGGCTGTAGGCGTTCTGGTCGCCGGCCAACACCCGTTCGATGGCCGCTCTCTCTTCCTGTGCTCGGTCACTATTGGAGGCCATGTTGTTTTCCAGGATCAAAATATGTTTGAGCACACTATACCAAGCAAAAGCAGAACCGTCAAGTGGTACAGAATTACGGCCAGCGTATAACGAGCAAACAGTGTCCGCTCGCGGGGCGAGACCTGCGGCAGTGGCCGGCCGCGCAGGCGGGCCCAACTGTACTGCAGGGCGCAGCGGTGCAGTTGGGGCACCTCCAGCAGCTCGGCCAGCACAGCCGCGCCGTCGTAACCACTCAAGGGGTTCAGGCTGACAAAGGCGCTCCAATAGGCGGCGGTCATGACGGCGGCTGCCAACAGGTGCGGGACCGTTCCCGGCCGGCTCCAGGCCCAGAGCAGGGTGAACAGGGCCGCCCAGGCCGCGGTGGAGGCCGGCCCGCTCAGAAAGACGGCCAACCGCCGCCGGCGCGGCATGCTCCAAACGTCCGAGACGTCGGCAAAGGCCGCCGGCAGCAGGTGCTGCAGCATCAGGCCCACACGCGGGACCCGCCCGCCAAAGTGGATGCAGGTCAGGGCGTGGGCCAGTTCATGGGTCAAGACGATAGGGATCATAACCATGTAGAGCGCGGGCAGCAGCCAGAGCCAGCACCAGGAGGAAAATATCTGCCGCCAGTCGGACAGCCATTGCTCCCCCTGAACGATCAACAGAACGATAGCCCCGCCGAGCAGGAGCAATAGAACGGCTCCGGCCAGGGGCTGAAACATAAAACGCAGCCCCCGATGCAGCGGGCCCAGCTTTTCCGCGCCATCGGGCCATACCCACAGGAGGTGCGGGCGCTCCCCTTGGCCGAACCCCAGCAGCGCCCACAGGCCCCGACCCTCCTCCAGCAGACCATTCCGTCGCAGGTTCTGCACAAAGCCGGCCACCGCCTCGGCCTGGATCGGGCCAAAGCACTCCTGGTAGGCCCCCACCAGATCCGACAGGCGATGCCGGCCATCCAACCGGGAGATCAAAAAGGCCTCGCGCGGCCCCAATCGAAAACGCCTCTCCGCAACAGGATCGCTGAGCACAAACTGGGCCGCCTCGCTGCCCGGTACGGGCAGGAGTTCCAGTCCCGGCCGCAGGCGGGGATAAACCTGGCCCTGCTCCACGCGTTCCTGCAGTTGCGGCCACAGGCCGCCCGTTTCATCGGGTAGGGACAGGGATAGCTCCAAGCGCTGCCACATACCGGCCGGCCCGTCCCTTTCCCACTGGCGATCGTTCAACTGTTCCAGGCTGCCCTGGGGCATCCTCGATGCCTCCTGCCTCGTAAATAGCGCCCCTACATTTACGTTCTTTGGGGTAGCCACCTCGGCGGAACCGAGGATGGCCGTGGGCGCCTGTTCCGTAAATGTTTTTTTTGTAGGGGCGAGGCATGCTCGCCCCTACGGTGGGCGTTTTTCTCCTTCGTGGCGATCCTCCACCGAGACGATCTGATAGTAGCAGCGCTCATCGGGGCGGCTGCGGTACTCGTTGATCTCCCAGCGCACACTTGGACCCACCGCCTCGACCAGGAGCATCTCCAAGGGATCGCTGAGGATGCCGGCGTGCAGGTGCGCCTGGCAAAAAGGCCAGCACTTGTCCAGGTCCTGGTTACAGGCAGCCAACAGCGGACAGTGATCGCCCATCGGGGCCGGGAAAACAACCTGTTCGGGGGATAACGAGAGCACCTGCGGGTAATGGTAGCCCAGCAGCCGCGACAACCAGCGTTTCAGCCGGCCGAGCAGCGGCTGCCGACGAATGGCCTGGTCCCAGTAAAAGGCCTCGACGAGCGAAAAAGCAGCTTGGGCGTCCCGCCCCTCGATGCGATAACGCCGGCGCAGATCCTCGACCGTGGCGGCAAATTGCTCGCGATCATAGATGTCGCGAAAGCGGGCCGCGGTAGCCTGCACGGCAGCCTCGATGCCCTCAACCTCGGCCCGTTCCACCTCTTCCTGCAGCGCCTGGTACCAGGCCCGGTAATCAAATCGAGCTTGCATGGTCCTATCCAATAGATCTGCCTGTCGTTTTCCGCATTTTAACCGAAATTGGGGTGTCTGTAAAGAGGAAAGTTTCGCTGAATGGGGCGGGGGCCTTTTCCCGGCCAGCGTCCACAGTAGATATCGCCCGCTCCGACTAGGGCTCAACATCGTAGGCTTGCCCAGCAGCAGCAGGTATCCGCTATGAATTCAGGCCAACGGACTCGCCCTCCCCTGGGCCTGGAAAATGGTCGTGGGGATAAACTCGTTCATCGCCGCCAGATTGTCCAGGCAGCGCGGGCTAAAACCGGTCGGGCGCAGCTGCCCCACCGCCTTGCCCTCCCGCACGCCCT
>JAFGKG010000030.1 GCA_016928715.1 Chloroflexia bacterium | reverse complement strand
GGATGGTCTGGCATTATTATGCCATAGGTTTCCATGTTTCGCCAGTTTTATTGTTCACACATCGCCTAAATTTCTACCCCAGTCAGCGGTCCCCCCCTCCCCTCTCCACAAGTGGGAGGGGAGGGGGGAAGCCGAACGTTGCGTTCGTTAGAACGCGACGTTCGGCGGGGGGTGGGGTGAGGTCCATTGTGCGCCTACCTTTGATTATAGCATTCCGGCCTATTTTTCGCAAAGAGACTTGCGGGCGCGCGCCATTTTTGTCTGGCGAGGCCTTTCCGTCGTTCATTCCAGCCTGGTCGGAGGCAAAGAACAAGCCGCACTGGTTTAGCCGGCGACCCTTGCGGGCGGGAAATGCCTGGCCTCCCCGCTTACGTGGGGACAGGCGCTACAAGGGCATCTATAAAAATGGCGCGCGTCCAACCTTTCGGTAGGCTTGACCCACTTCCCAGGCTGTGTTATACTCACAACAGGCGCTGGAGGAATCCGCCCATTGACCTGACCCGGCGCCCCGATCCTCGACTGCTAGAGCGAGCCGGCCATGTCTGACAATGAACATATGTTTATCGTGATCGAGGGCGTGATTGGCGTGGGCAAGACCACTCTCTCCCGCCTGCTGCAGCCCCATTTCGAGGCCGAGCTGCTGCTCGAAATCGTCGAGGAGAACCCCTTTTTGCCGCGCTTTTACCAGGACCAGGCCCGCTATGCCTTTCAGACCCAGATGTTCTTTCTGCTCAGCCGCTACCGCCAGCAGCGCATCACCGTCCCCGAGGCGCTGCAGCAGAGCAGCCTGATCAGCGACTATTTGTTGGACAAGGACCGCATCTTTGCCCAACTGACTCTGGAGGGGGACGAGTGGTGGATGTACCAGCGGCTGTACGAGATCCTGGACGAGCGCCTGGTGCGGCCCACCCTGGTGGTCTATTTGCGGGCCGGCCTGGACGTGCTGATGGGGCGCATCGCTATGCGCGACCGCTCCTTCGAGCGCAGCATGCCCCGGGACTATATCGAGCGCCTGCGCCTGACCTACGAGGACTTTTTCGGCGGCTATGACGCCGCGCCGCTGTTGAGCATCGACACCAACGCGCTGGATTACGTGCACAAACCCCAGGACCTGCAGACCGTGTTGGGGGCGGTGCGGACGATGCTGCAGCAGGGCTATCTACGTGTCTCGATGTAACGGGCTCGGATATCCCCTTCCACTGCCCCGGGCCAGGATGTTATTGATCTCAGCATTGCTTTCTAAAGTCAGTGCGCACGAATAAAGAGAAAATCATGCCATGCTCACTTTAGCAGGTTATGCAGAGGTCAGCGGCTGCGGATCCACCGTAGAGGAGGAGCCTATCGACCTACTGGATTTCCGATTGTTCGCGGACAAGTGAAGGAGGGATCCTTTTTGGCCGATCGTCGTTGTGGAAATTGCGCTCATTACGAGCCCAGCCAACGCCAGGGGCGCGGGCGCTGCGTCCACCCGGAAGTGCGCCGTATCTGGGGGGACCGCCTGATCAAGCACAAGGCCCATGCCTGTCTGAGCCTGGGGCAGGATTACTGGGAGGCAGAGGGTCAAAAGCTGCACATGATGTTGGGCAAGGTGCTGTTGGACATGGAAAAGATCACGCGCACCCAGATGGAGGCCGGCCTGGCCGTGCAGGAGGCCGAGGGCTTTAAACGGCGCATTGGGGAGGTCTGGGTGGCACTGGGGTACGTGACGCTGGAGGACATTCAACAGGCGCTACAGACGCAGCGGGAAATTCTGCGCATTCAGCGGGGCGCCTGAGGGACTCGGCTGATCAAGGTATAGACCTGCTCGAAAATTCGCTCCCGTTCTAGGTCGAGCAGGACGTTGTGCCCCGATCGCTCCAGCCAAAGCAGGGTCTTGTCGCCAGCAGGGATCTGTTCGTAGGCCCAGCGGGCCCCTTCAGGATCCATCTGGCTGTCGCAGGGGCTCTGCACGATCAGGGTAGGTACCTGGATGCGACGCAGGGAGTGCCGCGTGGCCCGGACCAGTTTGCTCAACTGCGCCGCGGCCCGGCTGGGGCTACGCCGGTAGTGCCAACCCAGGGCCCGACCCTGGGGGTCGGCCAGGTCGTCGGGAGCGTGGCTGGGCTCGAGCCAGGGGTAAAAGAGGCTGATCAGGGGCAGCCACTCAAAGCGCCGGTCGCGCAGGCGGATGGCCGGGGCCAGGGCCGCCACACCGGCCACGGGCGCGTGGGCAGCCAGGTAGAGGGCGATGGCCCCGCCCATGGAGAGCCCGCAGCAAAAGACGGCGTGGCAGTGGCGGCGCAGGTGGTGCAGGCCGGCCTCTGCCGCGGCCACCCAGTCCTGCCAGCGCACGCCCAGCAGGTCCTCCGGCACGGTGCCAAAGCCGGGCAGCAGGGGGGCCTGGATGCTGACGCCGCGCTCGGCCAGGTAGACGCCCAGGCCGCGCATCTCGGCCGGCGAGGCCGGGTAGCCGTGCAGCAATAGGCAGCCGATGGGTCCCCGGCGAAAGACAAAGGCAGCGGGATTGCCGCGTTCGGTCACGGGCATGGGAATCCTCTCTACTCGGCTCGATTCACGACCTGCCGGATGAAATCGTGCACCTGGTCAAAGACGAGCGAGCGCTCGACATCCACCAGGGCGTTGTGTCCCGACGTTTCCAACCAGCGCAGGCGCTTGTGCTCGCTGCGCAGGCGCTGCAGCAGGGCCTCGGCCCCCTCGGGATCGAGGAGGCCGTCCTGGCGGCTCTGCAGCAGCAGTACGGGCGCGTCGACGTGCGGGGCCAGCTTCCAGGCGGCCCGCAGCAGCCGGTACATCTCGGCCGCGGACATGGCTGGGACGCGGGTATAGTAGTACATGCGTTGGTGGGCGCCGGGGTCGTGCAGATCCTCGTCCTCGCCGACCTCGACCCACTGCCTTAGGTGGGAGAGCAGCGGCAGCAGGGGGGCCAGCCTGTTGCGCAGGCGGACGCCTGGGTTGACCGCGGCGACTCCG
>JAFGKG010000210.1 GCA_016928715.1 Chloroflexia bacterium | reverse complement strand
GGGGGTGTGCCAGTCCATATCAATGACCAACACGTCCAGTGGCAGGCCGTGGCGCTCGAAACCACGGACCAGGTTCTTCAGGTCCTGGGCACTGTAGGCCCAGTAGCGCGACCACCACGCGCCGAGCACGAAGCGGGGGATCAGGGGTATGGGGCCGCCAAAGCGGGTATAGTCAGCCAGGGCCTGCTCGTAGTCGTGGCCGTAGCCGAAAAAGTACCAGTCCTGCAGCTCGTGATCGGGGGCGGGTTGGGGCCAGCCCTCCTCGGTGGAGAAGCGGATGGCCCGGCTGTCGTCGACGAGGGCCCAGCCGTCGCGGGAGAGCAGCCCCGCATCCAGGGCGGCGTCGCCCGCGCACCAGTCCAGGGTGCGGCGGGTGCCGCGCAGATTGCCGGGATTGGCCAGGCCCGGCCGCCATACCTGGCGGGACCCGGCCACTTTGAATTCTATGCTGAGGTTGTCGGCGCTAAAGCGTTCCCCTGGATGGCGATACCGCAGCAGCAGGGGGCCGCTGTTGATCGCCAGTTCATCCTCCTGCAGGGCCGCATTGAACTTGGGGGGTTGGGGATTGTAGCGGTCGGGAAAGGCATAGCTGCTGCGGTCCTCCCACTGTCCGGTCTCGGACCACTCCAGGCGCAGCAGGCAGGGGGTGAGCACGGTAAAACGGGCCCGCTCCGCAACGACGATGCTTTGGGGGTGGGCCAGCGGCTGTCCGCGAAAGCGGACGCGTTCGAGGGTGTCGCTCATGAAACATTCCTAACCGGGCCGAGCCGGAACTAGAAAAGGAAAAACAAAGGCATGCTTTACGTAGGGGCGAGGCAGGCCTCGCCCCTACGGCTCATTTGTATGCTTTGTGGTTACGGCGTTACGTTCAGCGCGTCGATCACGGGCACAAAGACGCTGTCATAGAGCGTCAGACGCTCCTGCTCGGGGCTGATCAGCATCACCAGGAGCCCCAGGCCCTCGTCGGTGTCGGCCAGGGCAATGTCCACCGGATAGATCAGGAACTCGCCCTCGTAAAGCCGCCAGGTCAGCCCATTGCCCGGATAGCTGCCGGCCGGCTGGGGGTTCAGGTAGACGTCGTCCTGGGCGAACAGCGCCTGCAGTGCGTCGAACAGCCCCTGGGCATCGGTTTGCTCGCTGACCTGTAGGATCAGCACCCCGGGATCCTGCTCGTACTGCCGGCGGTAGAAATAGTCCGGCTTGGTCTCGGCCCAGCCCGCGGGGACGATGCCGCTCACCCCGTAGGACGGCCTGCTAAAGGGCACAAAGCCGAGCGGTGGCGCGGTCGGCTCGACCTCCGGAGGAAGGGTCGGTTCGGCCCCCCCGGGTCCGGTGACGAACTGGGGTGCGCCCAGCTCGTAGAGGCAGGCCGGGTTGAGCACGGCGTTGGGGTCCTCGATAAAGAGCCGCGCCAGGCGCAGGCCGCAGTCCTGGGATGGGTCCAGGCTGGGGGCGTGGCCCTGGGCTGGGAATTCCAGCAGCAGGCTGCGCCGGAGACTTTGCTGCAGGTGCTGGGCCAGGGAGGGCGGCGTGGCCGGGTCGTATTTTCCGGACAGCAGCAGGATGGGCATGCTGCTCTCCAGGGCTTGCTGCTCGTAGGACGGGAGGGGCAGTGCGCCCCACTGCTGGCAGGTACTGTAGAGGCTGTCCGCGTCGACATAGAGGTCGCGCAGGATAGGGCCCTCCCCCTGCTGCAGGGCGGCCGACAGCTCTTCCACGCTGCTGCTCAGGACCTGCTCGTGGCAGTCCAACGAGAGCATGTGGCCCAGGCTGCGCTGGTCATAGGCCTGCAGGGGCAGGGTGAGCATCTGGCGCAGCAGCCCATAGTCGCCCTGGCTGGCGTCATCGATGGCCTTGGGCAGCAGGGGTATCCAGGTCGAGTCGTGTTGGCCCCAATACAGGCTGTAGGCCAGGCGGTCCCCGTCGACGACGATGTTCAAAGTTGTCGTCGGCGTCGTGCCCCCGATCGAGTAGCTTGCCGTCAGAATGAGCGGTTCGGCGTCCAAGTGTTGGCGTAGCTCCTCGTAGACGCTGCCCAGGTCGGGGTAGGCCTCCTGGCATTCCAGATCCGCACTACAACCGGCCAGGACGGGGGCCAGTCTCTCCTGGTCAGCCCGGGCCAGGAACAGGTTCCAGTCCAGGGGGACGGGTGAGTCGAGCACGGCGCAGCGCACAATATCGGGGCTGCGCTGCAGGACTAGCTGGGCCGGGCGGGTGCCGTACGATATGGCATAGAGGTTGATCTGCCCAATGTCCAGCACGTTGGCAATGTCCTGGACGTCCGCCGCGCTGGCGGCGCTGGTATAGGCTGCCAGGTCGGCGTCGCCATCGGCGACCAGGCGGTCGCGGCAGGACAGGATGGCCTGGTTGTAGCGCTGGGCGCGCTGCTGCTGGGGAATCTCGCCCTGCAGATCCTGCAGGTAGAGCTCGAGCAGTTCGGGGCAGTCCAGTGCCGGCTCGGATAGGCCGGTGCCGCGCTGGTCAAAGACGATGACGTCGCGCTGTTGGAGCAGTGGCCAGATCACGCCGTCATAGTGGGCGGTCGACCATTCGATGGCCGGGCCGTCCTGCAAAAATAGGACGGGATCGGGGGCCGGCTCGGGATTCGTACTGTGATAGATGGCCACGGCCAGGCGGATGGTGTCGTTGGCATCGCGGTGCCGGTCCTCCGGCACGATGACATAGCCGCATTCGACGTCGATCTCGGGCGGCAGGCTTTCCGGACAGGCCGATCCTTCCCAGCGGGGGGTATAGACGACCCTGGGCGGGGTGGGGGTGGGTGTAGGGGTGGCCGGGACGGGGGTTGCGCTGGGGGCTACGGTCGCTTCCGTGGGCGCTGTGGTGGGTTGGGCGGCGACGGGCGTGCCGTTATCTTTCGGGCCCGGCCCCAGGAAGCGCAGGGCCAGCAGGCCGATGCCGCCAATGACGACGACAGCGAGCAGTCCAAAGAGGACCAGGCGTACGGGGCGCCGCTGCAGGAGCTGGCCCAGCCCGCCCCCTCGCTGGGGGGTGCTCGCGGCGGCGCTGCGGCTGGGGCGGCGCAGCAGCCCGCCGCTGCTGGGGCGATCGGGAGAGGGGGCTTTTTCTTTCCGCCTCAAGAGGCCGAACAGCCCGCCGCGGCCCTCTTTTTTCTCCCTGGGCTTTTTGGCGCGGCTTGCCTTTTTCTCGGTCTTTTTCCGGCGGCGTTTCTTTTTCTCCGGCCCCTTCACTTCCAAGGCCTCTTGCTCGGCGGGCGGTCCCGGATGGGGGATGGTTTCCCCGGCCGCGGCCGGCTCTGCCTCTGGCCAGCCCACGTCGGCCGATTTCGGCTCTTCCCCGGTTTCGGCCGGCGGAGCGGGCTCGTCTCTCCACAGGGGCTGGAGTCGTTCCGCGAACGGTCTTTTCGGCTCGGTCGGCGGGGTGGGTTCAGCCGGCGCCGGGGTTGGGGCCGGCGCCGGTAGGGAGTCCAGCCCCCGCCGGGCGGCCTTGTTCTGCGGGTTGATCTGCAGTACGCGTTCCAGGCAAAAGCGTTTCTGCTGCTCGCCCGGGGACACGGCGGCCAGCCAGAGCCAGGCCTGCTCGTGCTCCGGTTCCTCCTGGACCACCTGGGCCAGGAGGGTGCGGGCAACCTGCTGCTGGCCGGCCTTGGCGGCCTGGATCGCTTGGGCCAATTTTTCTGAGGTCATGTTTTTGCCCTCTTTTGCCTAAACCTTCCGCTCAAGGCTATGATAGCACAGAGGCGAGCGTTGGTCAAGGCGAGTGGGGACACTTGCTCTGGACCCAGGGCTGGGCCTCTTGTAGAGGCTGGACAAAGCGCTCCAATTGGCCGTGGGTGGCCTCCTCGACCACGGCCAATTGGATCGGAGCCCGGCGACTTTTTAGCTGCTCGACGACGGTCTCGATCTCGGCCAGGGGAAAGCGTTCGTCCTGGCGGCTGTGGATGATATAGAGGGGGGTGTGTTCGATCTGCTCGACGGTCTGTGGATGGGGTCGGCCAGAGATGGCGATGGCGGCGCAGAAAAGGCCGGCGTTGCGGGCGGCGATATACCAGGCGCCCTCGGCCCCCAGGCTGTAGCCGAGTAGTACGATCCGGGCCGGGTCGATTCTGTAGGCGGCCTGGAGATAGCCGACCAGGTCGAGTACGGTTTGTTCGCCCTGGGGGTTGGCCCAGTCCTCGCCGGGGCAGTCCGGGGCGACCATGATGGTCCCCGGTTCCTCCAGGGCCGGCAGCACCAGGCCGGAGAGCAGCCCGCCGCCGTAAAACTGCGGGGGGCGGTCTCCGTTCCACTCGTAGTGCAGGGCGACGACCAGGGCGCTGGCCTCTGTAGGGTCGTAGCCGTCGGGGATGGCGATGGTATAGGCCAACCTGGGTTGGCTCTCTAGGACAAAGCCATAGACGCCGGGGGCCGTGGGGGCCTGCACAACGATGAGGGCCGTGGGCCTGACCGGGGCGGTGGGCTCGGCTGGGGGGGTCGGGATGGCCGGGGGGGTGGGGCTGGCCGGGCCGCTGCAGGCGGCGAGCAGGAGCAGGGACAGCAGCATGATGTGGCGGATCAATATCGGGCTCATGACTGCGACGGCTCGATGCAGCGCGGGCCGTCGTTCCGCGGAGAATTGACATAACGGGATACGTCATAGGCGGCCATGGCATCCGCGTCGTAGGGCCGCAGCAGGGGCTGCAGTGCCTGCGGGTCCTGCACCGAGGGGTCCAGCCAGAGGCCGTGGTGTTCCCGGGGTAGGATGACGGGCATGCGGTTGTGGATGGGCCGGAGCAGGTGGTTGGGAGCGGTGGTCAGGATGGTGCAGGTCTCCAGCAGCTCCCCTTCCGGCGAGTGCCAGCGCTCGTAGAGGCCGGCCAGGCCAAAGGGCTGCCCCGAGCGCAGGTGGATATAGACCGGCGTCTTGCCCTGGGGATCCTTGCGCCACTCGTAAAAGCCGTCGGCCACGACCAGGCAGCGCCGCTGCCGGAAGGCCTGGCGAAAGCTGGGCTTTTCGGCGGCCGTCTCGGCGCGGGCGTTGATCATACGGCTGCCGATGGCCGGCTCCTCGGCCCAAAAGGGCACCAGGCCCCAGCGAAAGGCCCGCAGCCGGCGGACGCCGTCGTCCACCACGGCCAGGACGTCCTGGCTGGGGGCGACGTTGTAGCTGGGCTCGAGTTCGGCGTCGATCCGCTCCAGGTCAAAGAGCGGGGCCATGGCCCGGGCTGGCGTCTGGCGTACGAAACGTCCACACATGTCAGCATCCCTATTCGTTTGCAAATCCAAATCATTGGCGGGCAAAACGGACCGTTGTCTCGCTGACGACAACAAACCGATCGGCCAGTTGATTGTCATAAAGTTCGAGCAATCGACGGATCACTTTTATTTTATTGGCGCTTCGCTCATTCTCCAGACGGAGTAGCACCACGCCCTTGTGCGGCCATCCCTCACGGTAGACTTTTTCGCCAAAGCCCTTGTCGTTCGTGATGAGAATGCGCTCCTCGGCAAACGCTTTTTGGGCGATTTCCTCATCGTCCATACCGCGTCCTTGTTCGTACACCGAGAAAACATCGTGCTGATGTTGCCGGAGCCACCGGGCTACCGTGGGGCCCGTACATTCGTCTACGAGGAAGCGCATCTAAGCCAACTCCACGTCCATAGCGAGTGGTACAAATGAGGTGTTTTCCAAAGATTGAGCAGCAAACAATAGACAAGCCTGGATGTCCTCCTCAACCAAGCCTTGGTACTCTTGCAATATCTCCTCTATGCTTGCGCCATGGGCTAACAAGTTGAGGATGTATTCAACCGTGAGGCGTGTCCCTTTGATTACTGGCTTGCCCACCATGATTTTGGGGTTGAGAGTAATTCGTTCAAGTAATCGTTGTTCTTTCATATCCGTTACCTCCTGTCCATATCCAAAGTTCTTTGGACAAGCACAGTTCTTGCCAAGAATAGGCTAACTCGGCAGAGCAGAATCGCAGGTGGATAAATTATACAGCAGCGGTGGGGCCAAGTCAACCAGGCGTGTGCCTTTACCGCAATAAAACGTCGCAGACAAAGCGCACTCGCTTGACGATCCGGCCGAACCAGTTGTGGTGGATGTTTTTGCGCAGCTTGAGCAGCAGCCAGCGCTCCAAGGTGTGCTTGTCGGGCTTGCGGCGCCTGCGTTGAGCTTGTGGGGCCAAGTCCCCCTGCTCCAGCGGCTCAAAGAGGGCGGCCTTGTCATAGCCCCAGGTGGCTACATCGTCCGGGTCCAGGCGGGCGATCATTTCGCGGACCAGGGCCTCTTTTTGGGGGTCGGCGGCCAGCTCGCCGGCCCACTTGGCGATAGAGGTGGTCACCGGGCGGGTGTGCTTTTCCACGCCGGTGGGATCGCCCAGGCCCTCGCTGTCGTGCTCGTGCCGGCCGTACTCGATGGCCCCGGCCTCAAAGGGCACGCCGATGAATTCGAATATGCGGCGCAGCTCGTTCTCGGGATCGCGGACCAGGTCCTCGTAGCGGACGTGGTAGATGGGCCGGTCCTCCCGCCGCAAAAAGCGGGCGATGGCCGGCACGTAGCGCTCCAGCAGGGGGTTAAAGTCGTGGGCGGCCTGGTAGTCGTTCTCAAAGAAGGACTTGGCGTAGGAGGCAAAGATGGCGATGGGGTGGCGGGTCAGGACGACGTATTTCGCCCGCGGGTAGAGCCTGGCGATAAAGGGCAGCACCAGGGCGTAGGCCGGGGTCTTGTCCAGGAAAAAGTCCTGGCCCGATCCCTGCATGCGCCGGCCGTAGAGCGTGTCGGTGTAGGCGCGGCAGGCATCTAGATAGTCCTCCTCGCCCCGGGGCAGTTTGTCCACAAAGCCGCGGATGGCGTCCACCGCGCGCAGGTGGTCGTAGGGCGCCTTTTCCACGGTCTCGTAGTAGCCCAGGTGGGCCAGCGGGGTGAGTATATGCGGCTCGGGACAACCAAAGATCTGCGAGTGCGAGTCGAGCATGCGCTGCAGCAGCGTCGAACCCGAGCGGGGCGATCCGATGACAAAGATCATTTTTTCCGAGAGGTCAGGCATGGGAAATCTCCTTGGTCGTGAATGTTTGGGGCATTATACCACATGTGGGGGGGAATGGCGACGCAATCTTTTTTCCCCTGCTTCCTGCCTCCTGCCTCTTGCTCCCTGCCTCTTTATAACTCCTGCTGCTCGAATGCGGCCAGGGCCCCGACCAGGCAGAGCTGGATCAGCACCAGGCTCATGGCGGCGGCTCCGCCGTTGGGCGTGACGGTCTGCCCGGTCATGCCCTGCCCGATTTGTCCGGCCCAATTCACCAATCCTCCCGGGGCCAGGGCGCCAACCCGGGGCAGGCTGCCGGAGAGCAGCAGTACGACGCTCCCGGCCAATCCAATCCCGGCGGCGGCGCCGATGCTTCTGCTCAACGTGCTGCCCAGCAGGGTCACCGCCACAAAGACCAGCAGCCAGAGCAGCAGCAGCAGGTTGACGACGACGAATCCGCCCACGTCCAGGCTGTCAAAGAGGATCCAGCTATAGTAAGCCGCGCCAAGGGCGGCGATGGCAAAGGCCAGCAGGTAGACGGCGGTCTGGGCCACGAATTTACTCAGTACAAAGGCCCAGCGGGGCAGGGGCTTGCTCAACATGAGGGCGGCGGTGCCCTTGTCCTTCTCCTCTGCCACGGCGCCCATGCCCAGGAGGATGGCCAGGATAAAGCCGAACTGGGTCAGGTTCTTGACGTACTGCCCCATGGCGTCGGCCACGGTGGGCTCGGGAACAAGTTCGGCGAACTGTTCGGCCCCCTCCAGGCTGCCCAGCAGTTCGGGCATAAAGTGGGCCAGCAGCGGGGAGCTCAGGCCAAAGAGCACAAAGACGGCCAGTACCACCAGCAGGCGTTTGGTGCGCCACTGCTGCAGCAGTTCCTTGCGGCAGGCCTGCACAAAGCCGGCCCACTCCTGCCGAAACAGCCCGGGGTGGTGGCTGCGTTCCTGCCGCGACCAGAGCCGCCCCATCCAGAGCAGGCCGGGCAGCAACATGGCCGCGAATAGGGCCTCCACCAGCCAGCCGCTGGTGAGTTGCTGGCCGGCGTATACCACTACAGCGTCGATGACGGCGTGGTAGGCGATGGCCGCCAGTACGTAGCCGGCCCGGCGCCGCTGAAAGGCCCTCCAGACCAGCAGGGAAAAGACCAGGTGGGCGGCCATGGCCAGGATTCGCTCCAGGAGCGGCGCCAACGCTAACAGGGGGTTCTGCTCAAAGATCTGGAGTTGTTGGCGCAGCAGGTCGAACTGCGCGGGGGACAGCCCTAGTCCCTGCAGGTCGGCGCCCCGCAGCGCCCAGAGCGAGGCGACGGTGGCGATCAGGGTGATGCCGCCAATGACCATGGCCTCGAGGCCGCCGTGGCCCAGGCCGAGCATCAGGGCGTCCTGGAAACGACGGTAGCGGCGCAGCAGAGCATAGCCGGCCGCGCGGGCCAATTCTTCGCAGAGGCCGGCCGTCAGGCCCAGGATCAGGGCGGTGCGCCAGAGCGGCGGCCCCTCCAGGGTGCTGCGCGGCGGCAGCACGCCCAGGTCGGAGAACCAGTGGTTCAGCGGCAGGTGCACGGCCTGGGAGACGGCAAAGGTCAATCCGCCTACCAAAAAGAGCAGCCAGGGCACGCGAAAGCGGCGGCGCAGCAGGAGGGCCAAAAGGACGGGCAGCAGGATCATGAGCAGGCCGGCGAAAACGTAACTGGCGACGATCATTTATCGCTGACCTCCATAAAGATATCCTCCAGGGTAGGGCGGACCCACTCGTAGTGGGTGAGCACCAGCCCCTGCTGCACGATCATCTCCCAGAGGGCGCTTTTGCCCTGGGGCAGGTCGTTCACGGCGACCCGTAGAGTGTCCTGGGCCCGGCCGACCCGAGTGACCCAGGGCTGTGTCTGCAGGTGGGCGGCGAAACCCTCGATCCGCTCGTAGCTGGTGGGGGCGACGCGCAGGACGGCAGCGTTGATCTCGTAGCGCTGCAGCAGCTCGTCCCGGTCGGACACCAGCAGCAGTTGGCCCTTGTGGATGACGCCGATGGTGTCGCAGATGCGTTCGACGTCGGCCAGGATGTGGCTGGAGAAAAAGACGGTGGCCCGGCCGCGCAGGTTGGCGATGAGATCGAGCACCTCGTAGCGGCCGGCCGGGTCCAGGGAACTGGTGGGCTCGTCCAGGAGCAGGACGGGCGGCTGGTGCAAAAAGGCCTGGGCCAAGCCCAGCCGCTGCAGCATGCCCCCGGAAAAGCCGCCGATGCGGCGCCGGGCGGCCTCCTGCAGGTCGGCCAACCGGAGCATCTCCTCGACGCGCCGCTTCCTCTCCGCCTCGGCCAGCCCAAAGATGCGGCCCACATAATTGAGGTACTCGCGGGGCGTCATCCAGTTGTAAAAGGCCGGCTGCTGGGGCAGGTAGCCGAACTTGTGCCGGGCGCGGCTGTCGCCGTTGGTCGTCTCGATGCCGGTGACGTGGGCCGTGCCGGTGCTGGGCTGGGCCAGGCCGGCCAGCAGGCGGATGGTCGTGGTCTTGCCGGCACCGTTGCGCCCAACAAAGCCAAAGATCGAGCCGTAGGGAATGTCCAGGTCCAAGTCCTGGACTGCCTGCACCTGGCCGTAGTGTTTGCTCAGTCCCCGACAGCGGATGGCGCTTTGTTCAGCAGTGTCCTGTTTCATCGTTGCCCCACTATTCTTCCCGGCCGGCCACGAAATAGACCAGCGGGCCGATGATATTGACAACGACGATGACAATGATCCAGACCCACTTGGGCCCGCGGGTCGTGGGCCGCTTGAGCAGGTCCAGCAGCGCCCAGACCATCAGGCCAAGCTGGATGACGACGAGCGGGATGAGCAGGGGGATGTATTGGGTCCAACCGGGTGCTGCATCCATAGTGGCAATCCTCCGGCAAACCTTTCCCCATAGTAGGGCGGGAGAAGGTATGGTTAAAAGTTGACCGTTTAATATTCTCCAATCCTGGCGGGTTTGAGAACCCGCAAACTCATTTGCCAGGATGCTTGATCGTAATACAAGGCGGGGATTTTGTCAAACGCCGTTCAGCAGCCCAATCTCGCCGTTACCTTTGCTCATCCAGCTATCGTGCTCGCGCAGCCGGCGGACGACCTCGTCCTGGTAGAGCAGGCCGGTCATGTCGCCGGCCACGACGACGCCGTCGACCGGGGGCAGGTCGGCCAGCACGGCCTGCAGGGCGGGCAGGTTGCCGTGGACGTCGGCCAGGATGGCCAGGCGCATCGTTAGCTCCCTGTGGGTGGCAGGAGTTTCTCCTCCTCCAGCCAGCCGGCGATCCTGGCGGCCAGTTTCTGGCCGACGTGGGGCAGTTCGCGCAGGCCGGCCTCTCCCCGCTCGCGGTAGAGGGTGCCGATGCTCCGATCGAGTTCGTCCACCGTCCAGGCCGCCTTGCGATAGGCCCAGACGCGGTAGCTCCGGGCCTGCTGCAGTTCCAGTTCGTAGGTCTGCAGAAAGAGCTTTTCGGCGATGCGCTTGTTGTCGGCTAGGTGATCGGGCAGGACGTAGCGGGGCAGGCGATCGGCCAGGCCGTGGCGTTCGCACAGTTCACGCACCAGCAGCCCGATGCGGGCGGCGTAATCGGGGGCGGGGCTGTAGCTGGGCTTGCCGCCCTCTGCCCAATCGTACAGCCCGCGCCAGCGGGCCTCTAGCGCCGGCTCCAACCGGCGGGCCGCCTCCAGGGTGGTCTGCGCCTGGAGGCCATCCATGGTCAGCCCACCGGCCATGACAAAGCTGCCCCCGTGCTCCCGGGTCGCGCGGACGACCTCCTCCAGGTGGGTCTCGCTATCGCCGACGCAGGGCAGGATGGGCATCAGGGCCGTGCCCACCTGGATGCCCTTGGCGGCCAGGCGCTCCATGGTCTGCAGGCGCTGCTTGGGGCTCGGGCTGTGCGGCTCAAAGGCGCGCTTGAGCGCCGGGTTCAGCGTGCTGATACTGTAGGCGACGCCCACCCAGCTCTGCCGGTCGATCTCTACCAGCAGGTCCAGGTCGCGGGCGAGCAGTGGGGAGCGTTCGACGACAAAGAGGGGGAATTTGAACTCGTGGACCACATCGAGCATTTTGCGCGAGAGCAGGTATTTGCACTCGGCCGGGTGCTGCCAGTCGCCGCAGGCGATGATGTCCCGGGGGAGCTTGGCCAGTTCCTGCCGCAGCAGTTCGACGGCGTTGACCTTGACCTGGATCAGGCTGTTAAAAGTGGCCGGGTCCCGCCGGCCCAGGTAGCGTCCGCCCCGGCAGTAGCAAAAGGCGCAGCCGCTGCGGCAGCCCACGTAGGGGTGGGCGCTGTACTTGCCCCAGAACCAGGGGCCGTCCACGTGCTTGTGCACGTTGACGATTTTGCGGGGCCGGTATTCCTGGTAGGTCAGCGGCTCAATGGGCGTCATTCTAACGCCCTGATTCGCGCCTTTTGCTCCTCGGTCAGGTAGGTCAGCGCCTTGTGCAGCATGAGGGCGCGGTGCCGGTGCTGCCCTGCGAGTTGCTGCTCCAGCCAGTCCGCCATCAGTCTGGGGTAGTACTTGCCCAGGGTCTTGAGCCCCCAGCCCACGCCCTTGACGGCGTCCATCTCCCATTCCTCAAACATGGGCGAGAGGAATTCCAGCAGGGCTTGTGCCTGTTCGGGGTGTTTGCCGCGGGAGCGCTTGGCCCAAAAGTGGACGCTGACGCCGACGGCGCGGCGGACCCAGCGGTTCTGGTCCGCCCGCCAGGGCGCCAGGCGCTCCAGGCTGGGCTGAAACTGGGCGACCAGCGCCGGCCCCGGCACCCGCTCGCCCAATATATCCGCGCCGTACCAGACGTCGGCGGCGGCGATGTAGCGGCGGCCGCGGTCAAAGGCACCCTGGGGGTCGCTTTCGATCTGCTGCCGCAGGGCGCTGGCAATGACCACCCAGCCGCCCTCGGTGCGGTCGGCGGCGATGCGTTCCAGAAAGGCGTTGGTCTCTGGCCGCGGGCCGGCACCGACGGCGGCGCCGATCAAGTCGAGCAGGCGGAAGGGGGTGCGCTCGGCCAGGAGCGGGGCCAGCAGGCTGTAGCCCTGGGTCGGCCGGCCGGCCTGGACGAGCGCGGCGATCCGCCGGCCCAGTTCACGCGCCTGTTGGGCTTTCATCAGGCGCTCCTGGGCCTTGGGCCGATTTTGGGTGGGCCGGCGGTTTTTTGGAGACCAGCGAGCCGGCCGCGGAGGCGGTGATCATGGTCTCCAGTTCTGGTCTGACGCCACCCAGTCCATAGACCACGATCTGGCTGCCCTCCTCGCGGCCGATGCGCTCCAGCACGTTGAGGCGGTACATCTCCAGGGCCTGGGGCCCCAGCAGCTCGGCGGCCTCTTGCAGCTTGATGGCGATGGCCTTTTCCGCGTCGGCCTCGGCGATCTTGGCCTGGGCGGCCCGGCGCGATTGGGCCAGCACGCTCAACTCCTGGATCAGGTCGGGTGGCACGTGGATGTCGGTGATCTCGACGGACGAGACGTCCACGCCAAAGGTGGCTGCGGCGCTGTCAATGATCTCTTTGAGCCGCAGCGAGACCTTTTCCCGTTCGCCCAACAGGTCGGTCAGCTCTAAGGTGCCGATGGTGTCCTTGAGGGCGCTGTTGGCGGCCTGGAATACGGCCTCGCGATAGTTGGCCACGTCCAGGGAGGCCTTTTTGGGGTCCTCTACCCGCCAAAAGATTACGGCTTCGCAGCCGACGGGGACATTATCGGCGGTGAGCGTCTCGGCGGCGGTGATGACGCGGGTCTGCACGCGCAGGTCCAGGGTCATGGCCACGGATTGGTAAAAGGGTGGATAGGGGATGACCCAAAAGAGTCCGGGCCCGCGCACGCCGACGAACTTGCCCAGCTTTAAAATGACGACTCGCTCGAATTCGGGGATAACGTAGAGGCTGCTGCTGAACATGCCGGGCAGGACCAGGGAGAGAAGGGCGCCGATGCCGATGATGATGAGAAACAGGGGCCGGCCGGGTTCCTGGCTGGCGGCCAGGAGGGCGGTGATGCCGCCCAGGATAAAGAACAGGACGAACCAGATCAGTGCCCGCAGCACGCGTTGGACGCGGTGCAGGCTGCGGCTGGTCGCGCTGTTCTGCGCTAGTTGAATTCTCGCTGCTTGGCTCATCGGTTTCTCCTTCTACTTGTGGGGGGTCTTGCATTCACTTGTTTATACGGACGAGGCATATTCATTGTAGCAATTTGGTCTGGGCTTGTCAATGGGGTTGGAATTTGGAGGATGTGGCCTGGCGTTATTCCCAGGACATACTCTGCAAAAAGCCGGCCAGGGCGTCGGCGCCGGAAGTGGCCCCGTGGGCCAGGACTGCTTCCAGGGGGCCGGCGAGGTCCGTGTCGGCAGCCAGCGCCCTCAGCAGCGCGTGCCAGGGCTCGCCGCACTGGCCGGCGGCGGCGGCCCGCAGCAGGGCGGCGGAGAGGGGGGTCGTGCGGGGGGCGGCGTTCTGCGCCAGCCGTTGGCAGAGGGGCTCGGGTGCGGGGTGCAGCAGCCAGGCGCCCAGCATGAGGCCGCAGAGGAAATCGTCGCCGGCCGGGGTGAGCCCGCCGCCCAGGCCGGCCAGTTGGGCGGACCCGGCGGTCAGTTGGGCCAGGTCGCCCTGCCAGCCGGCGTGCAGTGGGGCCAGGGCGTCTTGGGCGAGGTGGAGCAGGGCCTTGGCGGAGGGCCGGGGGGCGGTGTGGGGTGGTGTGTGCAGGAGCAGGGCCAGCAGGGCGGAACGGCTGCCGTGGGGGCGGGCCCGGTGTTGCAGTTTGTGGAGCTTTTGGTGGATGCTATGCGCTTGGGCGCGGAGGGTGGGCCAATCGGGGCGGGGCTCCCAGGCCCTGGCCTCCCGAAGGTCCAGGCAGTCCCTGCCTATGTGCAAAAATGGTTGGGACATCCAGGCCGGTGTACCCGAAGCGGGCCAAGCACATGTCTCCTCAGCGACGACAATGTTCAGCGGCCCGTTCCCAACCCGGGGCGTGACCAGGGCCAGCACGGCCCCGTCGCTGGCGAGCAGGTTGCAGGCTTGCTCAAAGCTGGCCAGTACCCGCGCCTCCCAGGGCGCCTGACACAGCCGTTGCAGCACCGGCCGGCTGATGGAACGAGCTGTGAGTTGTGCTGTCACCTCCAACCTCCTGTTCTAAACCGGCTGAGTCGGAGTCAAACCAGCTCCTTTCGCCGCGCTCGAGTTCTCGTCTGAGCCGGGTCTCGCTGCCGGCGACGGTCTCGGGCGTGTTCTCGGGAATGGCTGCGTCGGGCGTGCTCTTGGGAATGGCCGTGTCGGGCGTGCAGGAGAGGACGGACAACAGCGCCCCCAGCAGTACCAGGACCAGCGCTACTTTTTTCACGGGAGCGATCCTTAGGCCAAGCGTTGGGCGACGAATTCGATGATCAGGCCATAGACGATGCCGGCAAAGAAGGCCATCGGGTCGCGCAGGCCGGTGGAGAGGAAAAAGGCCAGGCTGACCAGCAGCCCCAGCAGTGCCCCGCGCAGGTAACGGTTGGCCGGCTCGCCGGTTAGGCGAAGCGAGCCGGCCAGCCCGATGACCAGGCCCATGATCACCCGGTTGTACCACATGCCCACGATGTAGAACTCGTTCCCGCTGAATCCGCCGGCCCGGAGCGTGCCACCGATGACGCAGATGATGCCCAGGACGGCCCCGCTGATGATGCATACCCACAGCCTTTTCATATTGTACTCTCCTCTACGAATCTAGCCATAATATAGATAGAGGACGGTCCCCTTGCCTGGGTAGGCCAGTTTCCGTTCCAGGCCGGAGGCTTCCAGAACCTCTACCTGCCGTTCGTCGGCGTCGACGGTGACGAAATAGAACTTTTGGAAGGCCCAGTCCTCCCGGAACCAGTCTATCAATGCTTGCAGCAGCCGGTGGTCCAGATCATCGACCAGGCGGGGCTGCCGTACCCAAAAGCGCACCTCGGCCTCGTGATCGCTGTCGGAAAGGGGCCCGTACAGGGGGTGGATATAGACACAGCCTAGGCAGGTGCTCTCGTCCGGGTTCAGCACGGTGTAGGTAAAAGCTTTTCGCGCGTGGTGCTCCCGCTCGTGTCGGTCCAGGTCCTGCCAGTTCTCCTGCAGCGTAAAGTCGTCGCTGGGCCAGTCGCTCTGGCTCCAGCGGCGCAGCATATCCTTGCTGTCCATCAGCGCGGCATAGTCCAACTCGACGTGGCGCGTGCTCAGGGGCTGCAGGACGAACTCGGCGCGGCGCAGTTCTTGCGGGACGGATGCTCCTTCGGGGTAAAAACCCATGTTTTCTACCTCTAAACTTGGTCTATTCTAACGCGCCTGGACAATCTGTTCCAACTGCTGGGCCAGGGCGCTCAGGTTGTTGGCGGACTGTTCGGCCTGGTAGGTTTCGTCCAGGCTCCGCACGGTAGACTGATCCAGCAGTTCTATGGCCAGGACGATCTGTTCGATGGCGGCGGCTTGCTGCCGGCCCTCGCTCATCATCCGTTGGGCCGTCTGGGCCGACTTTTGGATAATCTGGATCAATTGCTCGATGGACGCTCCGCTCTGGGTGGCCAGTTGTACGCCCTGTCCGACGAGTTGCCCCCCCTGCTCGGTCCACGTCACCGTGGATTGGATCGCCTGTTGGATCTCGTTCAGCAGCTCCCGCACCTGCACGGTGGCCTCCTGGGACTGTTCGGCCAGGTGGCGCACCTCGCCGGCGACGACGGCAAAGCCTCGACCGTGCGCGCCGGCCCGGGCCGCCTCGACCGCAGCATTGAGGGCCAGCAGGTTGGACTGCGCCGCAAACTCGCTCATCAGGGCGATGATCTGGGAGGCCTCCTGAATTCTGGTGGCCAGGTCCTGGATGTGGTTGGCAATCCCCTCCACCTGGCGTTTGATCTGCTGCATGCTGGCAATGGTGGCCTCAACGGCTTCCTGCCCGGACTGGGCGGACTGTACCCCGTACAGGGAACTGTCCACGACCTCTTGGGCCTGCCCGGCGGCTTGTTGGGAGAGGGAGTGGACCTCGTTCATGGCCGCATGCGTCTCAGAGATGGCCGCCGATTGTTCACTAACCCGCTCGGCCTGCTGTGTAGTCACCGCGATGATCTGGGCGGCGGCGGCGTTCAAGGTTTTGGTCGCCCCCCGTACCTGGCCGTGCAGGTCGGTCAGGGCCTCGATCTTGTCCTGCAGTTGGACGTGAACGATCTGTAGATCTCCAAAGGCCTGCTGTAGCTGGTCGTACTGGGTCTCGGCCGTGGACCGTTGTTCCAGGGCCTGCTGCGTTTTGAGGGATTTTTCATAATCCAGCTTTTGCAGGCGGGGCCGGGTCCAGCTCAGCAGCAGGGGCAGCAGGGCCAGCCAGGGGGCGACGGCGGCCCCGGGGAGGTTGGAGAAAGCGTAGGCGGTCAGGAGCGCCGTGCCGACCAGGCCCAACCACAGCCAACTGCGCGTGCGGGGGACGGGATTTTGCCAGGTGAACTCCCAGGTGCAGCACTCGTCCCCCTGGAGCTGGCAACTGAGCTCCCGTACCTGGGCCGGGGGCAGTTCCGGATGCATCTTGTGGGGGATGCTGGCGTAGGCGCCCTGGTAGCCTTTGCAGCCCAGTTCCATATAGCCCGGTCGAGAGGGCTCGGGGACCAATTCGGCCTGCGCCTGTCCGTGCCACTGGATCGTGGCCGAATTGGGCGTGGTGTGGATGACGCGGATGTCGGTGTCGACGAATTTGGCGGTAAGGCGGGGGACCAGTTGATAGAGCTGCTGCAGGCTAAAGGGCCGGCCGATCCAGGCAATCGATTCCGGGATGGAGGTCTTGGAGCGGTTGACAAAGAAATTTTCGTCACCGCTGATGGCCCGGGCATAGTGGCAGAGCGTATACTCAAACTCGTAGGAATAGTTGTTGCCCTCGTTGAGCAAATAGTCGCGGCTGACGTGGTAGCGTTCCTCGGGGACGGAGGCGTTGAGCAGGGCGACCAGTTGTTCGAGGGCCTCGTCCTGGGCCTGCTGGACCCGTTGTTGGTGCTGGATCTCGTCCAGGCCGGCCGGCGCTTTCTGTCGGACCTGTTGCTCGATAAACTCCCACATATAGGCGATGGCGCCGACGATGAGTTTGCCGTTGACTTGGCGGATCTCGCGGCCCTGGGCGTCCAGCCCGAACGGTTGGCCCTGGACGTGGTGAGGTTCAATGCCTACATCCTGAAAGATTTGCCCCGTGCTTGTAGACAATGGCCTTGTCCTTTCCATCTCACCGGCCTAAATTCGATCCGTTGTTGGGTCAGGCCGAGGGAGCATAACAGGGATCGGGCAGTGAACTCGATTAATCTCCCCGGGTTCCGTTCTCCTCCGGCTCAAACTGCAGGGCCACCGAGTTGATGCAGTAGCGTTTGTGGGTAGGGGCTGGCCCATCGTCAAAGACGTGCCCCAGGTGGGCGTCGCAGATGGCGCAGAGCACCTCGGTGCGGCGGGCGAACCAGCTCTCGTCGTTCTCGTAGCGGACATTGTCCTCCACCAGGGGCGCCCAAAAGCTGGGCCAGCCCGATCCCGAATCGTACTTGGTGCTCGAGTCGAACAATGGGGCACCGCAGGCGACGCAGCGGTAGACGCCCTTTTCCTTGTGCGCATAGTACTTGCCGCTAAAGGCC
>JAFGKG010000209.1 GCA_016928715.1 Chloroflexia bacterium | reverse complement strand
GCTTGCGGCAGTTGCGCGCAGACCCGCTGATCGAACTGGTGTAAGAACAGATTGGCCAGCATGGGTGAGATCACCCCGCCCTGGGTCACGGCGGCGGTAGCCGGCATGCCTCTGCGGCTGTTAAAGACCCTGGCCTTCAGCCAGTGATCGATCAGGTTTGCCACTTCTGGCTCCACCACCTCGGCCCGCACCACCCGCATCAGCCGCCCGGCCTGGATCGTGCCAAAGCAGTCCCGGATGTCCGCGTCTGCCACCCAGCGCCGGTTCTGATCTCGAGCGCGGCCGACCGCCTCCACCGCCTGGTCCACCCCGCGCCCCGGCCGGAATCCATAGGAGCAGTCGAGGAAAAGCTGCTCCAGGCGAGGCTCCAGGAAGTCGTGCACTGCCCGCTGCGCGATCCGGTCCCGGAGCGTCCAGATCGCTAATCGGCGCCAGTCGCCATTGGGCTTGGGCATCAACATTCGTTGCACCTTTCGCGGCCGGTATGCCCCACTGACCAGTTCCATTCGCAGCTCGGCCAGGTTCTTTTCCAGTTCGGCCTCAAAGCGCCGGATGCTCACACCATCCACCCCCGGCCCGCCCCCGGTCTGGCGCACCTTGACCCAGGCGCGGCGCAGCGCCGGAAGGCCAAAGATGGCATCGATGGGCACAGGGCCATTGGCCCGTATGCTCTGGGAGGGTGAGGCCGGGGGGCTTGACATCCTTGGCAGCCGGGTAGCGAGCTTGGTTTTTGCTGCGTCCTCGGTCGTCTTGCTGGAAGCGCCTGGGGTGACCTGCTCCGACTTGCTAATTCGGGATTTTAATCCAAACCAGTTGAAAGCGGCACCTCCTCTATCCGGGCTTATCCAGCATCCATTCTTCCCACGCCGGCTCCGGTGAGAGACCGTCCCCACCGAAGGGTTCTTTTCCTGGGCAGGTCTTGCTCTTATTCTCGGCCGCCTGGGAGGGTGCTGTTTCACTCACCGTGGCGACCGGCTTCGGGTCCACTCCCGGACTCATCGGAGGTGGGTCGCCACCCACTGTCCAGCGGGACCAGTGCGGGCGGCCAAGGCGGTTGCGCTGGGTTGCGATCCATCGCCTGACCCGGCGCGCACCTCGCCGGGGCCAAGGCTTGCTACCCCCGGCCGAATCCGGGATTTGTTTGGCGCCGTTATCCCCCTGGTGGGGCAGCAGGCGGGTCTGCAGCCACTCCTTCCGTCGGCGGGCTACCCTCAGCCAATTTGAGCCGCGGTCGGCCTCGAAATATCGGATCGCTGCCTGCCCCAATACCCAGGTGCCCACCAGGGCGATCGCCCCTCCCACCGCCCAGCCGGCGACCGGCACCCACTTGACCGCCTGTTGGGCGGCCAACCGCAGCAAGACGCCGGTCAAGGTCGAGCCGAGCAGCTCGGGCGGCCAACCGCGGCCGTTAGGGTGCCCGTAAATGGCGCCCACCCGCAGCACCATGCCGCCCTGAGCAGCCAGTTGCAGGGGAGCATCGAGCATGGGCACCGGCTCCAACCCGACGATCCCGCTCAGAGCAGCCGTCTGCAGGATCACCCTTTGAGCTGCCTGGCGGCGCACGGCCCGAAAGTGTTGCCCCAAGGGAATCGCCAGGTCGGGGCAGACCGCCAGCACCCGCTGGCTCAACTGCTCCGCCAGGTGGGTGTCGTCAAGCGCCACCGGCAGCACAGGCGTGCCCAGCCGTTGGGCGATCGCCTGCGCCGGCTGCAGGGCCTCCAGTCTGGGCGATACCAGCAAGGGCAATACGGGCGTCCCGGTTCCCCGCAAGCGGGAAAACCAGGCATATTCAGGTGGTCTCAGCCCCCAGCGAGCGTCTAATACAAAGAGGATCAAGTCCACCTGTTCCAGTAGTCCCCCAAACATAGGGATTTCTGGGCTCATCTCACCGCCGGCCGGTAGATCGACCAGGGAAAAGGCGCCCAAGTCAGCCTCGGCCGGCCGCTCACGCCCTAACGCTTGCCACCCCATCATCCGGTTATAGAGGGCGGCTTTGCCCACCCCCGCCAAACCGGCCAGGGCGATTCGCCCCCGGCTCTCGGCCGCTACTTCCGAGTGGACCTCCTGCCAGTTAAACATCCCCAGCAGGGAGGACCACCCCGATTCTCCTTCCAAATCTGGTCTAAAGAAGACGCACCTCCTGTGGTCTCAACTGGGGCGAGGGCACCGCGTCCCTATAACAGGGCGCTCAGTGGAACGCCTGACTGCACGCGTACAAGGGCCAGCCGGTCGGTCCGGCCTCGGTCGTTGTATTGAGTGATCCGCTCGGTGCCTGGCCAAGCTTCTTCATCTGCCTGCGAAAATGACTCGGGGCGCAAGAACGCCTCGGCCTCGCGCCATTCGCCCCGCCCAAAGTCATCCAGGCGGGTGGGGTCCACCTGCCAAAGCGGGCAAGCCATCTCCAGCCCAGCCCTCAGCCACTCTGCGCGCTCCTCCAACCAAATGAGCCGCTTTCCCAGCGCCTCCAACACCTCCATCTCGCTCAAAAAATCGAACTGGCGAGTGGTCAGATCGATCAGGTGGGCAGCCATCTCTTCGGGCGGTGGCGGCGCCTCCCAGGGAGAATAGGGGAGGGCGAGATGCCCGCCCTGGTTGGGCGATTCCAGGCGGGATGTCAGGCGGGCCTGGAAGTCCGAATCCTTCCAGATTTCGTCCACGGGCTCTGCTTGTTCCCCCGCGCTCAAGGCTTGCTGGGTTTTGACCAGCGCCTGTCGCCAGGCCTGTAGGGATTCCTCTCTTTCCTCGACCCGCGCCTGCAGTTGTTCCAATAGCGCCAGGGCGATTTCGGCCGTCCAGCGCGCCAGGTGATTCTCCCTCACCGCTGCCTGAAGCAGCCACAGGCGGCGGCCGGCCGAGTCGATCTCCTGATAGAGGCGGTAAAGGGGTATCCACCTCCAGGGCCGAGTCATCAGCTTGGGCACCAGTAGGAGGGAGGGCGCTGGAAAACGAGCGATCAACTCGGTCAGCTTGGACTCCGCTTCTTGCGCTGCCTTTCGAAGGGATGAAAGCGACTCTTCGTAAGCAGCCGCTTTTTCATCCAAACCGATCATCCAATCGGTTATGGTTGCCCGCACGGCTGCCCACCCGATCCTGGACTCTGCCAGGTAATTGGCAGTCATGCCTGGCGTTCCGTCGCCGGCCTCCTGCTTGTCCGAAACGGCCTCCTGGACCACCTTGTCCAGGGCCGGTCCTTTTTCCCGGAACAGCCGGTCGACCCGCAATTTGCCTTCGGCCTGATACCTTTCCAGGGTCTTGGCCCACTCTTCGCCTCTCCCCCGGATTTGAGCCGGGAAATCAGCCAGGTTCCAGGGCAAGGGCGCCCCTGGATAAGGCCAATCCGCTCGCAGCTCCTCCGGCACCAGAACATCCATCAAGAGGATGGGGGCCAGCCCCAGTCGCCGCAACCCGCTCTCCAGCCGGGCTCGAAGGGGTGTGATGGCCTCTGGCTGAGGTTCGGCCAGGAAAGACTGGAGGCCATCCCGGGCTCTCTCCCGGGCCAGCACCGCCTGCAGGCGTTCTGGCTCCCACTGTATCAAGTGGACGCCGAGACTCGCGTAGCGGGGTTGCCGAGCCGGTGGGAAGCCGCCCAAATCTTCTATGTCTTGCAGGGCGGTGGCTGTCAAAAGATACAGCAACAATCCGGCCTTTTTCGCCAGGGTGGCCCGGTCGGGAAGGGCCAGACTATCCTGGTTCAAGATGTTCAGCAGGTAGCAGCCGTGGTTGAAGCACTCGGTTTCTTGAAGGCGCTGGTCGAGCGCCTCCAGCGCCTTCCGGGCGCCAGGCGAGTTGTCATAGAGCAGCAGGCCAGCCACGGCCGGCGTCACGTTCAGCGTCTGTGCGGTCAGCTCCGCGCAAAGGGTGGCCAGCTCTACCAGCCAGGCGCCATCAGGGATGGAATGAGCGCCATCCTTCGGGGTGTTGGCCGGCATCGTCAGGTCGGCAGTGATCCAAAGGCTCACCTCATCCAGACGTCCCAGTTCAAAGCCCAGTCGGCTCAGTTGAGATCGGTTATCCAGGCGGGAGATCTCCAGCAACTTGGCCCGGATGGCCTCTTCCCAGCTCTTGGGCCCCTGGTCAAGGTTCAAGGTGACCCAGGCCAAAGCCGGAGGAACGGCGCCATCTTGCTGGATGGCCTCGGTTTGCAAGGCAGCAACGGCTGATTCGGCCAGATCCCCAACCGCCAGGACCAATGTCCGCTGGATGCTTTGGCGGACAGCCTGGGTCCCGGGTTGGACTGCAGGTAACGTAGTTCTTTCCAGGTCTTTCTCGAGTAGCATGTCGGTTTCGAAAGCACACCTCCTTGTTCGACGGCGGCTCAGTTCAATTCGCGCGCTATCTGGCTGATCTCGCGCAATTCGTGGGCGAATTCGCGAACCCGCACCCGAAACTCACGAATCAGCTCGGCGTGGCGGCCCGCGAGCGTCTCCTGGCTGTTCCAATAGGCGTCGAGGGTCTCCAGGGCTTGATGGACGCCGATCTGGGCGATGTGAGCGTTCACCCGCTCCATGATCTCGCCGGTCAGCCCCTCCTCCTCGATCAGCGATCTGACGGCTTGTTCCAGGCCGTTGCCCAGCCGCCGGTGGCCGTGGCGGACCTCGTCCAGGGGATGGTAGTAAAAATAGTTGCCCTCGGCGCGGATCATTCCAAACAGGCTGCCCAGGGCAAAAGCTAGCCTGAACTCGTTCTGACCACCCTGAAAGTCCGGCATGACGTGGACCTGCTGGCGGGACCGGACCTGTTGATACCGACGGTGATAGTCGTCAAAGTTCTGAATGACACAATAGGGGGCGCCCACAGTGCTGAGCAGCAAGGTGACGCGGTAGGGGTCACGGGTGGTGACCAGTGAACTGCACAGGGTTCCAAAGAGCGATTCGTTGGCATCATAGACCCCCAACACCACGATGCGCGCCAGGTCATTGCCTCCTTCGGAGAGACGGGTCCGATCGATCGACCAGCTGGGCGCAGCCACCTTGAGCAAATCTCCGTACCAGGCCGCAGCGGATCTCTCTTGGTGCCGGGCTTCCAGTACCTGCTCCACTGTCAGTTTGGCCAGAGGGGCAAAGGGGCCGGCCGCGCGCCCCAGCAAGGTGCCGTTCAACTCGGCCGGGGCTCGTTTTTCCCAAGCAAGCAGCGACTCGTCAAGGCACAGCGACTCTAGCGTCTCTTCCAGCGCTGGCGCGTAATCCTGGTAGAGTTGCTCCAGGTATGGGGGATCGGCCAACGAGATTACGGTAGATTCACGCCCTGGGAAAAGGGGCGCCCCGGACTCTTGGGCTGCCCGTGCTTCGAGCGCTCCCAGGTTGGCAGTCAGCGTGTGAATGACCTGGGTCAGGTCGACCAGGAACCGATCCAGATCAGCCAGCAGGGCAGCGTGGGACTCCTCGACCAAGAGGTCCAAAGCGGCACGCGCCTGTTGGGTCGCGGCCTTGAAATAGGCTTCGGTCGCGCGGTCGGTATTGCGCCCTCGGAAAAGCCATCCCTCGGCTGCCAGCTCCAGCGCCTGGGCCCGGTCTTCGACTGCCCGGCTCACTCGCTCCAGCAGGGCCGCCTTTTCTTCCTGCAAGTTTCCGGCCAGCTCCAGTTGTCGGTTGGCCTCTGCTCGAATGGTGCCCATCGCCAAGGCAGCCGCCCGCAGCCCGCCGGCTGGGTCCCGGACCAGCTGCTCCACCTCCGCCTCGATGGCGCTGAAAAGCTGCTGGCTCAATTCCTCTCGGTGATTCTCGATGACCTGCGCCAGGTTCCCCCGTATGCGGAGCCGCAAATACTCCTGCACGTGACGTCGCGCCTCGATCGGCCTCCGCTCAACGGGGACTTGGGCAAGGCGGGCCGGAACTTCCAGGGTGACGCCCAGCGGCGTGCCCCCCTCGTCTCGCGCCAGGAAGGCCCGAATAGCCTCAGGGGCCAGCAGCCGGAGCGCTTTCTGGGCCAGCCCTTGCGCCCGGTCGGGCGCGGCCGGCTGGAGCAAAGCCTCGGTCAGTACCTTCCCCAGCAGGCGCCAGGCCAGTTGGTTGACCACCTGGGGAGCGGGCCAGACCAGGTCAGCGACCCCAAAGCTTCCGAAAAAGGTGCCTTCCCCATCCGGGGTTTGCCCGGTGAGCACCTGCTCCAGGTTGTCAAAGATGTTCTCCCCTTTTTGCCCGATCTGCGATCCCATTTGTAGATAGATGCCGCGGGCGATCATCTGGGTCACGTCTTCCAGGCGCCGCCAGGTGAGGCCGTGTTCGTCGACCCCGTCGATCAAGTAGTAGAGATCAAAGGGGGCGCTGCGGCTCTCGATCACCCGGCCAGTGGGGTAGGGCATGCTGAAACCGTCACCCAGCATCAGCCGGTCGATCTCCTTGATGGCGGCCACCGAATTGGCGACGATGTTTGGTCCCTCGATGCCGACCAGCGCCTTGGGCAGCACGCCCACGCCAATCACCTGGCAGTAGCTGGAGAGCTCGCCCATGCTGGCGATCAAGTCGCGAACCAGCATGGCCACGTCCAGGAACATACCGCTGCCGGTCCCGCCGCCCAGGCTGTTGAGGATCACCACGTTGACGCCGTGGATCGCGCCTCCCCGGTCCCGCTCGGCCAATGCCCAAAGGGCATCCTTGATCCGCTGCTCGACTTGGGCAAAGTTCCAAAGCAGCGCAATCAGCCCCAGGATGCGGGTCTGCTTGGCGCCTTTGCGCAGCGTCACGGCCGGCAACTGTTTGAGCGCATCCCCCAGCCGCGCCTGGATCGCTTCATGCCGTGAGAGGTTTTGCACGATCCGCGGCACCGGCACCTGGCCGATGTGGATGAACTCGCTGCCGGACTCGAGGCGCACCCCGTCCACCAAAATGTGTTCGTTGGCTGTGTCGAAAGCCAGGAATCGGACCGATTGGGGCCATTGGCCGGCCCCAAAGATTCGAGTGTACAACGC
Source organism: Chloroflexia bacterium (assembly GCA_016928715.1). Lineage (GTDB taxonomy): Bacteria > Chloroflexota > Chloroflexia > DTKN01 > DTKN01 > JAFGKG01. The sequence continues at coordinate 6,452 of JAFGKG010000209.1, read as the reverse complement.
TTTGAGCACGGTGAGGATCAGCAGGCCGGTTCCTCCCAGCGCGATGTAAAGGGTTTGGGGAAACCCGGTGTAGTCGGCCGTGCTTTGGCTGATCTCAGCCTGTACCGAAAACTCGGTTTCTTCGGCTTGCTGGACATGGACTGACGTGTCGAAAGTTTCACCTCCTAATCTGTAAGGATCATTGTAAATGGGCGATGGCGGCGGAAACCGGCCGTCGCCTGTCGGTTCCATCGTGTCTGGCGAGTTTGGTTCTGCGTAGAAAATAGACCTCCTATTCCATCAAACGACGGTCATCCAATCAGACCGTCTGGTGACCAGTGGCTGCCAAGGATCTGTTGCTCCGCCTGGGGCAGCAGCAGATTCTCGTAGCGCAGCCGAAAAGGGCCCGCCTCAATGACCGCTCCGTCACGGAGGTCGACCACGCCCCGGACCGGCTGTCCGTCTACCATCACCTCGCTCTGCTCTTGAATGGATTTCGGGTTGTTCAGGTCGAGGCCGAGTCCGGGGTCCATCTCCTGGGCCTGCAGTTGGACCCGGCGGGTGTGGCCGACGGACTCTCCAACGCTCAGAGAAAAGGGCGGCGCGCTCGAATGGGATGCCCAATCCCCCTCCGGTCCGCCAAATCGAATCGATTCCCGGCTCAGTGCGTCCAGGTCCAGGTTCAGAGATCCAGTGTCTAATGGGGGGCCGCCGATCTGGATTAGCTGGCCGGTCAGCCTGGGGCGTCGGCGCCGCCAAAGATACCATCCGGCCCAGGCGGTCGCGCCCACCGCCAGCAGGCCGCCGGCCAACCAGGCCCAGCCAGGTAGAGGACGGTAGAGCGCCACTCTCACGGTGCCCACCGCCTTCATGGGCAAGCCGGAGGGGCTGGTTCCGGTCGCCTGCACGGTCAGGGTGTAGAGCCCAGGCTGCGAAAGTCCAGATAGCTCAGCCCTGAATCGCCCCTCGTGCATCGATAGGGAGGTGGCCGGTATCGCGCTCGGTCCTTCCCCTTGCACGGTGACCTGACTGTCAGCTGGTATCTGATCTGGCCCCAGCGGCGTCCCACCCACCGTCCACTGCCCCTCCACCGCCAGCGATCGGCCCACGCGGCCCCGTTCCCCCTCCCGGGGAGCCAGCACCTCCCAAGCGGCGGCCTGCTCGACCACCATCCGGCTCTCCCAACTGGCGATCAGCCGGTTCTCCTGCTGAAGCTGCCAGGTGAAGAAATGGACGCCAGCCGTGCGGGCCTCGAAGGGAGCGCTGTACAACCCATCGCCCCTCTGTGGGTCGCCCGCGCGTCCGTCATCCAGCAACCGCTGGACGGTCACCTGGCCATTCGGATCTTCGACCCGGAGGCTCAGGCGGTGTTCTGCGCTAGCGTGACCGAGGCGGACGACCAGGCATTCGCGGGCGCCCTGCAGCAAGGCAGCCGGGACGTAGACTGGCCCGATGACTGGCTGGGGCGTCGCCGTTGGGGAGGTGGTTGGGCTGGGGCTGGGAGTGGGTGTCGCGGTGGGGACGGGGGGCACAGCGGCTGTGGGGGGGACTGTGGGGGTGGGCGTCGGCGTAACCGGCCGGGGGCGCATGTCCTTCCAGACTACGACCCGACCCTGTCCCTGAAAGATTACCTGCCAGGGCCCCGCGACCGGCTCGCTGATGGCCCAGATCTGCTGCTGCCCTCGGCCTGCGCCGGTCCGGGCGGCGGCTGCTGAGCCGCCAAAAACAACGCCTGGATCATCGGGTTGCAGGGGGCTGCCGTCCGGCCGAAGGACCTGAATCTCGGTCTCTGGCCGGTCGGTGTAGATCACCAGGGTCACCCGGGCTAGGTCGGGCTCGACCGGTACGGTGTGGCTGGAAGGCTGGCCGGCCGATAGCGCTTCGTCCACCACCGCTCCAGCCGTTTGGTCACCGCTCAGAGCAACAGCGATGTCGTGGTAGATGGGGAGTAGATCGGCCGAATCGTTGGCTTCGAAAAAGCGCCCGGGGGCCACCTCCTGCCAGAGCGGCCGCCAGATCTGGGAGATCTCCGGGTCCTCGCCGCTCGCCGGGTTGGCCAGCAGGATGATAAAGAGCGGCGTCCCTCGCTCGGCATATCGGGCTGCCAGCGCCCGGGTTGCCGCTTGGTAGGCGCTAATCTCCTCCTGGCTGGGCTGATTGCTCCACTCCGGCTTGCCGTCGGTTAGCAGCACCACGGCCGGCTGCCCCGGCGGGTCCTGGCCCTGATCAAAGAGCTGCTCGTAGGCCAGTTCCAGCGCCGCGTTCTGGTCCGTCCAGTGGAGGCGCGGCGGCTCGTCGAGCAGGCGGTTGATCTCGTCCCGGCGGGCCGCGTCGGCCAATGGCGTGAGGGGTAGCAAGAGGTGCGCTTGCTGGCCGAAATTGATCACACCCACCTGGTGGTGGACTGGCCCGGCATCCACCCCTAAATAGGAGATGAACAGCCGGGCCGCCTCGATCCGCAGGAAATCGGGGTCCGAGCCGACCCCATTGCCGCGGTCGTACATGCTGTTGCTGTGATCGATGAGAAGATATACTGAGAGGCCTGGGTCAGTGGCGAGGGGGGCGCCGGGCTCGGCCGCCGCTCGACGAACCAGCACCAGGGAGAGCGCGCAGAGTGCCGTCAGGAGCAAGATCAACAACAGGCTGGGGAACAAACAGCAGCCCCGCCGCCATCTCTTTAAGCGGCGGCCCGGGCGCAGCCGGGCGAGAAATCCTCCCAGCCAATCTACTATCACCTGGATGATGGGTAACCTGCTGAATAGACACCTCCTTTTCAGGCCGGCGGGGCTGCCCCCACCGAATGCTAATTGACAATTCCGATGATCCTCAACCACTCGCGCGGCAGGTTGAAAAGATCGGGCGGGAGCATCCAACTGCTCCGCTTTCCCCTCGACCAGTTCAGCCCCTTCAGGGTCAGAAGATACTGGTCTGTGGTCCCGATCCTCTTGGCATATTTCTGGCCCGTCAGCTGGCCGGCGATTCCTCTCTCAGCTCGGCTCGCCTCGAACCAGAGTTGGCTGCCGTTTCGGGTCTGTTTTCTGATCCACGTTTTCGCTTTGTAAGCAGACCTCCTTAGAGTCATCTAGTCCATCTACCCTAACTTTACGGAATCCGGCCTCGTTGGCCAAGTGGCTACGGTACCCAATCGGCTGCGGGCCCTCAAGAGAGTGATGGCCGCCCGCGCGCCACCCAGTCCAGGTAGGGCCGTAGAAGGTAGGCCAGAACCGTTTGATTCACCCGCGTCCCATTCAGATCGAAAGTGGCCGCCACCTTGCTGTAGACGGCCTGGTTGCTGAGCGTCCTTTTGACGTAGGCTTTGGTGACGCACAGCGCCTGGGCGATCTCTTGGTGGGTCAGTCCCTGGGCCGCCAGGCAGGCCATTTCCGCCTCACGCCTGGTGAGGGGGGTGACCCAGACGTCGCCCTCCTGCTCTCCCATGAAGGCGAGCAGGCGGCGCAAGTCGTGCCCCTCCCACTTGGCGCAGGGCCAGGCGGCCGCCACGCTCTTTTCGTTCCTTGACTCGACACTGCTTTGTGGTTCGAATGTTGCACCTCCTTCCAAGTTTTTCAGACCGCGCTACTGCAACCGGCGGCCGCGATCGTACTTTTTCTTCCTGCGAGCGCTTCTGAGCCCGTCCCTGGCATTCCGGTAGATGGTGATCATCACCTGGCCGCTGGAGTCGAGCATCAATAAGGTGCCCACCAATTGTGTTATGCGATTGTCACGCCGGTCGTTGGGGGGGACGTCCTTGTGGCGGAGGAAAATGTGGATGGCGCCGGCGCGGCGAAGGCGCCGGCCGTGCTGGAAAACGTAAGCGAGATCCTCTAGGTTGAGATTGCGTTGCGCCGCCCGCCGGCGGGCATGGTCTGACAGAATGAACGGTATCTCTTGATTCCCACAGAAAGCAAACCTCCTCTGGCGTTGGCCTGATCAGCCAAGCGCCCTTTTGATCAGCGCCCCCACTGTATCAGAAAGGAAGGTTTCCGTAAGGGAAAAAAAGTACCCCCTTGAGGGGGTACAAAAGCCTCTTGACAGGCGGCCGGTCAAGCGAGGGGATGTTGGCCGGCGTCGAACCAGTCCAGATAGGGCCTCAAGAGGTAGCCCAGGAAAGCGCGGTTGATCCTGTGGCGCTCAAGGCCAAACCAGGCGGCTGCCTTATCGTAGATTTCTACCACCAGGTTTCGGATACGGTTATGTGTGAGGCCGAGTTGGAGCGCGATCTGCCGATTGGTGTGGCCCTGGATGACCAGCCGGGCGACCTCGGCCTCCCGTTCGGTCAGCTGATCGGGGTGCTTTTCCTCAGTATGTCCTGCAAACAAGAGGAGATCCTGTAGCGCCTGCTGGCTCTGGCGCTGGATGAGTACCTGGGTAGCCAGATCGGGATCATCCCCCTCGTCGAAAAAGATGACTCTGACCTGTTCGTGGGCCGGGACGAAGGGGATCTTGACCAGGTGGGCCTCGAATGAGCGGCCATTGACCTTTTCATCCAGGTGCAGGGGTCCCATGATGGCCCGCGTCTCGGTGATCAAGTTCCACACGAAATCGTCTTCTCGCAGCAGCGCCTGGGCGGTGGTCAGGCTATAGAGTGCCATCGGCTTGCGGCCGGCTGCTACACTCAGATGCACCCGGTAACCCTGGGCCTTGAAATCGCGCACCAGCCGGTGAGTCACTCCCCAGAAAATGCTGATCTCCTCTGGACTAAGGACGTCATGGAGCGGACTTCCGTTGGGCCAGGTCAAGGGGATGAGTTGAAGGGCGCACCTGAAGTCATCGCGGTATAGGCCGTTCTTGAACTCCTCTCGAAGCGTCTGAAGGCAGTCGTCCATCAGCTCGGCCGGCCTTTTTTCGTCCGACCCGGCCGGTGATTCCGTTTTGGGATCCGGCCGCGTGTGGATGACGACGACGTCAGTGATGTTGCGGCCGACTTGTTCCAGCAGGAGGTCCAGGGCCAGGGTGATCAATTGGGGGTAGAGCCCGACGCTGGTGATGAAAACCTCTTTTATTTGCACGAAACTCCTCCTTCATGGTTTCAACAGGGGTTCCTGGGCTAACTGGACGAGTCTATCCTTCAGGACGATCAACTCTTCCTGGCCCAAAGCCACGATTTGCCGTTCGTCGGCGCGCCGCGAGAGGCTCTCCCCCACATTTTTGGCTGAGACGAAGAACGACTGCGCGAAATGGCCGCCCTGGTGGGGAGAAATGGCCACGAACTGCTCCAGCGCGCCCTTGCCCGCGTCACCGCCGGATTTGCACTCGAATAACCACAGGCGCCCGGATCGCGAGGCCACCACGTCCAGCTCGTTTTCTACCTGGTGCACGCTGCGGACCTGCACGCCGATCTGCACGTCGTCAAACAGGCCCGATTCCTGGCAGATCTGGTAGGTGTACGATTCGAGCCAGGTGCCGTTCAAGTATCTGAGGGTGTCGGGGTCGGGGACAACGATCAACGCATGTTCCCCAGCAAAGGTCAATTCTGATAGCAGGTCTTGGTCCATGAGTTGTCGCAGCCATCGCTTTTCTCGTTTGTGATCGATCTTGACCTGGCCCTTGCTGCCGGCCGGTTGGCCGGCGTTGTAGGTCTTGGTCAGCAGTGAGGTGGACTGGGGTAGCTTGCAGGCCCACTCGTTCACCAGAGCGGTGTAGCGCGGGCTGCCCAGGAGGTCGGTCTGGGTGTAGAGGATCTGGCTGCCATGGGCCAGCAGGATCTCCTCAACCGTCAACTTGACCGTGATAGGGATGTCAGCGTCGTTCTGAGAGAGGTTGAGCAGGTTTTCGTTGCTAGAGTCCACGTAGAGCACCGGGATCTGGTGTTGGACGGCCAGGCCGTAGAATGCCAGCGCCGTCACCTTGGTGCCGCCGGTGAGGTTAAAGAGCAATCGCTCTGCGCCGTATTGGTCAATGATGCGCCTGGCTGCCACCCGACCATCGCTTATGCTGAACGCATCGGCAACTGTGAAGGAGGGGAGAGGATCGGGCTGGCAAACGATGCCATATCTTTGACTGAGCATCTCTTGGGTCGCCTGGTAGACGTCGCGCGTCTGTTCTGAGTAAACGCCATACAACACGGCCGGGCGGAGTTGCATTGCCGCCAGCACTGTCGGCATCGGCTCCCGGCCGATCAATGATACGATCACATCTCGTTTTCTATCCATCAGACCGACTCCTATTTGTTTCCCTTTGTTGCGAAAAAGCATCCTGCAGAAAACGGGCAGCTGGAATTCTGACTCAATCCCTCTCAGGGATTCGGTCCCATTCCAACAGGTTGCACAGTAGCCCCAAACAAACAGTTGGAAAGGTTTCAATCCCTCTCAGGGATTCGGTCCCATTCCAACGCCCGAGTACACGTTTCTGGAGCAGGGCGAATACGTGTTTCAATCCCTCTCAGGGAGGGTTGGAGCAGTCAAATGACTGCTTACGCTCAAACGTAATCACAGCGTAAGGAGTCAGCAAAGCGACCCTGAGAAACCGTAAGC
>JAFGKG010000029.1 GCA_016928715.1 Chloroflexia bacterium | reverse complement strand
TGGCCGCGGCAGTGGCTGCAGCGGCACGAGTCCAGCGCAATAGCAGACTGGCTGGTGGGCCAGAGGCGCCATCTGGAGCAAGGGCGGACCTGGCTGCGCTGGCTTGCCGCCGGACTGCTGCTGGGCGCCAGCTTGTGGGGGGCCTACGAACTGCGGGAAGTGGTCAACAGCCGCACCGCCCTGCTGACACCGGCCGACCTGGAGGCACTGGCCTGGATTGAGGACAATGTCGAACCCGATGCTCTCTTTTTGATCCAATCCTCAGAATGGATGGCCCACGTATATGCCGGCAGCGATGGGGGCTATTGGATCACCCCCCTGACCGGCCGGCGCACCTGGCCGCCGCCGGCCCTCTATGGACTGGGCTCGGCCGACTATATCGAGCGGGTCAACCAGGTTGCCAGCGACGCCGGCAAGATTGCGGACGGCGCCACCCTGTACGCGCTCTTGCGAGAGCACGGTTTTACCCACGTCTACCTGGGACGATATGGGGGCACGCTCAAGCCCGAGTCGTTTGCCGACCGGACGCTCTTTCGCCCGCTTTATCAGCAGAACGCCATTGCCATTTTTGCCCTGGAAAATCACCGAGTGGGATGGTCCGAGCAAAAAAAGATGTGGGCGCAGTGACCTGCGCCCACGTTACTATCGCTCACTCGGCCGGCCAGGAGGGCCGGCCCATCACTCTATTCCTCCGGCGGCACGGGCGGACCGATTTTGCGCTGCATCTCGCCCTTGGACATGGGTTCGGCGCCGGCCTTGATGGCGGCCTGGCGGCGCTCCTGCAGCCGCTTGATTCGTTTGCGGTGTTTCTGCATGGCAACCCTTTTTCGTTTGTTCATATACGACCTCCTGCTCAAAGCGAAAACTTGGTGCAGCTCGCCAGCAAGCTGCACGGTAGATTTGGACAGCACCCCGGCCGGACACAGCCGCAACCAAACCGCTCCGATCACCGCCGCTTGGGCCCGAGTTCAACAGCTTGGACCTTTATTATACCAGGCCCGCATTGTGGTGTCAAAAGCGGCTGGCCGCTCTGCTCTCGGGCCCGCCCTGATTTGACGCTGGTTCAAAATGCCCTTATAATAGGGCAACGAGGAAAATTGTCCGCCCGGCGACGATTTCTGCCGTCAGCCGGGCGATGCATGCATAGTGAAATGGGGGTTTATGATGCCAAAACGAACCTATCAACCTAAAAAAAGGCGCCGACTACGCAAACATGGCTTCCGCGCCCGCTCCAAAACCCGAGCGGGTCGGAGCGTGCTCAAGGCCCGCCGGCGCAAGGGCCGCTGGAGATTGACCGTCAGCGAGGAGAAAAGGGGCCTCAAATAGCCCCCTAAAAAGTGCCGGTGGATCGAGGTAGCAAGAGGGTGAAACGGCGTTATCGTTTGCGAGGGCGGAAAAACTTTCAAAACGTCCGCCAGCAGGGTCAACGGTGGGCCCATCCCTTGCTTGTGTTGGGTGGATTGTGCAACGAGTTGGACTATAGCCGGCATGGCTTTATCGTCAGCCGCAGGTTGGGGCCGGCGGTGGCACGCAACCGGGTCCGCCGCCGCTTGCAGGAAGCGGTGCGGTTGTGCCAGCCAAGTCTAGAACCCGGATGGGATCTGGTCTGGATTGCCCGGCCCCTACTGCAACAGGCCAGTTTTAGCCAGATCAAAGTGGCGGTAAAAGATCTGTTGCATCGTGCCGGTCTCGGGCTGGCCGGCGAGGACGAGGGCCATGCGTAAGCTGCTGCTTGCCCTGATTCGTCTATATCAACGGACTTTTTCCCAGGTCCTGCCCGCGGCATGTCGATTTACGCCATCCTGCTCAGAGTATGGCTACCAGGCGATTGAAAAGTATGGCGCACTCAGGGGTGGATGGCTGTCCATTAAACGTATTTGTCGCTGCCACCCCTTTAATCCGGGGGGCTATGATCCAGTCCCCTAAGGATCGCCGACAGATAGCCGGGTAACGATCAAGGGGCCGGTTCGGCTAAAAGATCAGGCCAGATTATATTGGCAGGAGGTTTCCTTCATTGGGAGAAATTTGGAACGGCTTTGTCTCTGCCCTGGAATGGGTGCTGACGCTCTGTTTTGAGTTGACCGGCAACGCCGGCCTGGCTATTATTGTCTTTACCCTGGCGGTCAAGATCATCCTGCTGCCCATCACCATGCGGCAACTGCGCTCCTCCCGCGAGATGCAGGAGCTGCAGCCCAAGCTGCGGGAACTACAAAAAAAATACGCCAAAGATCGGGAAAAGCTCAACCAGGCGCAGATGGAACTCTATCGGGAGCACGGCGTCAACCCCATGATGGGCTGCCTGCCCTCCCTGCTGCAGTTGCCCATCTTTTTCGGAGTCTATTATGCCGTGCTCAACCTGAGCCGCTTCCCCAGCACGGGCGTGTTGCTCAGCCGCTGGGCCGGCTTTTCCAGCAGCGTCTTTTTGGGCCTGTCCTCCCAGATGCCGGCCAGCATTTGGGAGGGCCTCAAAGTGGGCATTCTGGCCAAAGAGCCCTTCCTATGGATGCCCACCATCGGCCAGCCCGATGCCTGGCACCTCCTGCCCATCCTGGCCGGCGTTTTCCAGCTCATCCAGCAGCGCATGATGACCCCGGCCCGCCGCCAGGGACAGAGCAGCGATCCGCAGCAGGCGGCGATGAACAACTCGATGATGTTTATGCCCCTGATGATCGTCATGATCGGCTGGAGCTTTCCGGCCGGCCCGGTCATCTATTGGGTAGCCCAGAGTGTGTTTGGCATCATCCAACAATATTTTATCTCCGGCTGGGGCGCCCTGGCCGATTGGCTGCCGTTCCTCCCCGAGCGCGAACCCCAACCCGCCAAACCCCAAAAGAAAGCCCCGTCGGTGGACCAGGGAAAACCCGCGCGGCGCGGCTTTTTTGACCGCCTGATGGAGCAGATGATCTCTATGCAGGAGCAAGTGAGCGATCAGCAGGAACCCACGGAGGCCAAAGACTCTCCTGCGCAGGAGGCCGAGGAAGCGGCCCTGCCGCCACCCCCGCAAAAGCGCCGCTCAAGCCGCTGAGGTCCGGCCGACTTTTGGCCGGGCCAGGTCAGAGGGCCTCGCCATAAACAGTCTATGGATCGAGTGAATATCTGGCTCCTGCTGGACTTGTTTTGGTTCCGGCTCAGCCGGGTTAGGAGGCATAGATGAAAAAAGGGATCACCATCCGGGCCCGGACAGTGGACGAAGCCATCCGCCTGGCCCTGGAACACCTGGAAATGGAACAGGACGAGGTGGACGTGGAAGTACTGGAACAGGGCCAGCTCAACATAGAAGAGGCCCTGGTCCGGGTCGTACCCAAAGGAGCAGCGCCGGCCGTTGAGGAAAAGGTGTCCGCAGCGGTGGAAGCGGTAAAAGTGGCCGAGCAAGACGAGGAACTGGACCCTCTCCGGCTGGGGGAAAAGCTCTTGAGTGAATTGCTTCAGCACATGGGCTTTCGGGCGGAGGTCAGCGGCGGCGAATACAGCGTGACCCCGGGCGAGAACCAATTGATCTTGGATATCACAACCCCCAATGAACGCAACTCTGGCCTGCTGATTGGACGCCGGGGGGATACGCTGCATCAACTGCAGTTCCTGGTCAACCTGATGGTCAGCCGGCAGCTGCGTCGTTGGCCCTACCTGCTCGTGGACGTGGAACATTATCGGCGCCGACGAGATGACACCCTGCTCGACCTGGCCCACCGTATGGCCGAGCGGGTCGGCCAATCTGGACAGCCGCTCAAATTGGAACCAATGTCGGCTTACGAGCGCCGCATCGTACACCTGGCCCTTCGAGACAACGAGCAGGTCGTGACCCAGAGCACAGGTGAGGGAGACGATCGCAAGGTCGTCATTTATCCGGCCGGATGGGAACTCCCGACTTTTTAGTGATGGGGCACATCACCCGCGACCTCATGAGCGACGGCCAATACCTCCTGGGGGGAACGGCCTTTTACGCCGCGCTCACGGCCGCCCGCATGGGTTGTCAGGTCGCGGTATACACCTCTACCCACCCGGCCCTGGATCTCTCCCCCCTGAGTCACGATCCATCCATACAGGTCCTCTCGCTGCCGGCTGCCCAGGATACGGTCTTTTGCAATCGCTATCGGGGCGGCCAACGCCAGCAATTCCTGTTGAGCCGGGCCCGTCCACTCCGCCCCCAAAAGCTGCCCCCCGCCTGGTCCGGGGTCCCGCTGGTCCTGCTGGGACCGGTGGCCCAAGAACTCTCCCCGGCCTGGGTGGAGCACTTTCCCCAGGCCGTGGTTGGGGCCTGCCTGCAGGGATGGCTGCGGCGTTGGGATACGGCGGGGAAGGTGAGGGCCTGTCCCTGGACAGATGCACCGCATTGGCTGCCCCGCCTGGACTGCGCCTTTGTCAGCGATCAAGACCTGGCCGCCAACCTGGACTGGATCCCCTCCTACCGGGCACACAGCCCACTGCTGATCCTGACCGCCGGCGCAGCCGGCGCGATCCTTTACCAAGGAGGGGAAAGCCGGGCAGTCGCCCCTTTCCCCAGGCAAGAGGTGGACCCGACCGGCGCTGGCGATATCTTTGCGACGGCATTTCTGCTGCGCCGGACAGAGGGGGCCGCGCCCCTGGCGGCAGCCCGCTTTGCCGCGGCGGCGGCAGCCCTGAGCGTGCGCGGCCGCGGCGCGGCCGCCGTCCCCCAGCGACAAGAGGTGGAACGCCTGCTGCAGGAGGACAGTGATGTGGTCACTGCTGCGTAACGTCCGCCATCTGCCCCGATATCGCCGACTGGTCGCTACCCTCAGCCGCCATGGACTGGGTTGGCTGGTGGACCGGGCCGGCCTCTCCCGCTTTATCTCCTGGCCCCGACGGATTCTACGTCGGGAAGCACCGCCCCAGGCACTGCCCAACCTGGCCCAGCGCCTCTGCCGGGCACTGGAGGACCTGGGCCCCACCTTTATCCTCTTGGGACGCTACCTGAGCACTCGCGTGGACCTGCTTCCCCCCGAGTTGTGCCGAGAGTTGGCCGGCCTGCCGGCCGGACCCCCGCCCATGCCCTCGAGCGAGGCCCAGGCCCTCCTGGAACAGGAACTGGAACGCCCCTTCGCCGAATGCTGGAGTGACTTTTCTCCCCAACCCTGGCGCTGTACCTGGGTGGAACAGGTGCACCAGGCCCGGACGCCCTCCGGGCAGATGGTCCTGGTCGCCCTGCCCCAACGCACCCTGGCCGATTTCGAACGAGAGCGCCCCTTCCTGCAGGAATTGGCCCGCTGGGTGGATGCCCGGCACCTGCCAGGGCCCTGGAGCGCCACCGAGCTGCTGCAGTCGTTCGAGTCGAACCTGCGCCAATATGCCGACGCCCGGGAGCGCGGGCGCAATGCCGAACGCTGGCGACGGTCCGCCCAACGGCCGGCACAACTGGTGGTCCCCACCGTGGACTGGGAGCGGAGTTCAGCGCGGGTATTGACCGTGCAGTGCCCGCCCGGCCGGCCCCTGGAAGCATGGGTCGAGGAATTCCCCGCCGAGGCGGCCTCGTGCGTGCGGACGACCTATGACTTTTTCGCCGCCATGATGATCGAGCACGGCTTCTACCCCGCGCCGCCCGAACTGGGCGGGGTCGTAATCCTGGAGGACGGCCGGATGGCCCTGACCTCCTTTGCCCCGAGCGGCTACCTGGGGCCCAGTACGCAGCAGGGGCTGCTGCACTTGCTGGAATGCTTTGAAAAGGAAAGGGCCGAGCTGGCCGTCCCGGCGGCGATTTCCCTAGGGCTGCTGCAGCGCCGTCACGATCCGGCGGCGACACAGCGGGCCATCCGTCACCTGAGCGAACGCTACCACGGCCTGCCCCTGGCCGAGCTACACATGGCCGAACTGGCCTCGGACTTGTTCCGCCTGGCCCAGCGGGGCACCCTGCAGTTCCCCCCCGAGTTGAACCTACTGCTGCGGAGCATGGTGCAACTGGAACAGTACGGCCGGCGCCTGGCCCCCGAGATGCCCCTCCTCCAGGCCCTGGCCCCGGTCGTCCAACGGGGCTGGCAGGCCCAACACTCCTGGTCGGCCCGCCAGGAACGCCTGCGGCATACCGGCCAGGCCTGGCTGGAGGGACTGGTTTCCCTCCCCCTGACTATGCACGACCTGCTGCTGCGAACCCAAGAGGGGGACCTGCTGGTGGGGATCGAACCGCGCGGCTGGCAGCAGCCCATGCGCCGCCTGCGCAGGATGGTCTACCGCCTGATTCTGAGCGTGATCACCGCCGGCTTGGTCATCGCCCTGACCCTGCTCATCACAGCCCTGCCCCCCGACTTTTGGACGCTCTGGGGGTGGATCCCCTCCGTGCTCGGGGCGCTGACCCTGGCCGGCCTGGGCTTTTTGCTCTTTCTATCCTTTTTGCGCCGGGATGAGGGGCGTTGAGCTACGCTAATAGGTCGAAATAAAGTACGCCACCACGGGCAGGGTCACTACCCCCAGGAAAAAGCTGGCAAAGAGGGCGTTACTGGCAAACTCGATGTCCAGCTTGTACTGGTTGGCGTAGGAAAGGCAGATCATCAGCGAGGGCAGGGCCGACATCAGCACCGTGACCGAACGGACCTCCCCACTGATGCCCAAGAGGCCGGCCAGTAACAGGGCCAAGCCCGGCGCCAGCAGCAGCTTGATCACGTTCACCGCCAGGATGCCCTTAAAGTGGCGCCCAAAAAAGTCTCCCCAAGAGATGGTAATGCCCAACGAGAGCATGATCAGGGGCACCGTAGCACTCTGCAGGATCTTGAGCATGCCTACGATCACGTCGGGGATGGCGTCGTTGTAAAAGAGCAGCCCGATCAGCAGGGCCACAAAGGGGCCGAACTTGAGCACGGCCAAGAGGTTGCGCCAGCTAAAGCGCTCCCCCTCCCCATAGCGCGAGGCAATGACCACCGCCACGGTCAGGATGGGGATCAGCGTGCCCATCTCACTGTAAAAGGCCGCCGCCCCAACGGCCCGGGCATAAGCATTGCATTCCTCGCTGTGCTCCTCGCAAAAAGCGGCACAGGCTGGATCGCTGAGCTGGCTGCATTCGGGCAGGTTGGCCGGCCGAAAGAGGCCCTCAACCAACGGGTAGCCCAGAAAGGCCGTCGAGCCCAACATGGCCACGATGATAAAGGCGCCGATCGTGCGCCGCTCCAGGCGCAGCAGCCGGCTAAAGAGGTAGGCCACCAACCCGGAAGCCCCGATCACTAGGTAGGCCACCAGGACAACCTTGAGCAGAGACTGCCAATCCTGTCCCTGCAGCTTGCGGATGGCCAAAAAGACGGTCGCCGGCAGGGTGAGGTTGATCACCAGGCTGTTGAGCAGGGAGGCATGCTCTACGCGCAGTACCTGCATCCGCCGCAGCAGCGCCCCGACAAAGATGAGCAGAACGATCTGGGCCACAATGCCCAAAATATCCCCGGTCATTGCCTTCTCCTGGGCCGGTTTGACGACGCACTCATTCTACCACAAAGCATGGGGCTTGTAAAATACGTGCAGGGTGGAGGGGGGCGAGGCGCGCCTCGCCCCTACAGGGAATATTTACATTACATCCGTGCAATCCGTGAAAAATCCGTGTTGTGCCTAGTTCTCCACGACCTTGAATAACAGCGGCAGATAGATGCGATAGGCCTCCACCTGCAGCACCTGCGAGACGGCCTGCGCGGCGCTGCCGGCACAGTTGGTCACCGTCAGCCAGACGGTATAGCTGCCGGGCAGGGTGTAGCCGTGGGTGGCGCTCATCCCCGTCTCCATGGAGCCATCGCCCAGGTCCCAGGTGTAACTGAAGGGCGGCGTCCCACCCGCACTGGCGACAAAGACGACGGGCTGATTGTAGAACGGCGCGGTCGGGGTATAGGCCAGGCTGACGTCGTGCACGCCCTCACAGGGCAACTGCACCACGAGGGTGCCCGTCGCCACCTCCAGGCCGCAGGCGTTCGCGGCCGTCATCACGATCGCGTACGCGCCGGCCGCCGTATAGGCGTGGGTCACCGTCAGGCCCGTCGCCGTCTGGCCATCCCCCAGGTCCCATTCCACCTGCACCGGCGCGGTGCCGCTGAACATCGCGCTCAGCGTCACCGTCTCCGGCACCGTGGGGGCCAGGGGCCTCCAGGAGAACGCGGCCCCGTGCACCGGCGCGCAGACGCCCAGGCTGTCGGTGACGACCTGCTCGCCGCAGGCGTTCGTGGCCGTCATGGTGACCCGGTAATCCCCGTCCAGCGCATAGCTGTGGGTGACCGGGCTGCCGGTCGCCAGCGTTCCATCGCCCAAGTCCCAGGCTAGATCGATCGGCGTCGTGCCGCTGGCCGCGCCGCTAAAGGTCAGCACCTCGCCCACGATGGGCTCCGCCGGCGTCCAGCCAAATTCGGCGCCCCAGACCCCCTCGCAGCAGTCGACCGTGACCCGACCGCTGTAGCTGTCCTGCCCGGACCCGCCGCAGTTGGTCACCGTCAGCGTGTAGGGATAGCTCCCCGATTCCCCAAAATCGATCGTGGGGGCCGGCGCGCCGCTGCCGCTGTATGCGTCGAAATCCCAGCTATAGCTGTAGGGCTCGGTGCCGCTCAGCTCGGCGCTAAAGGTCACCACGCAGCCGGCCGTCTCGGTCAGCACGTCCAGGATCTGCACCGGCCGGCAGGGTTGGATGTCCAAAAAGGCCGCCGACACAATGCCCCAGTTGCCGGCGGCGTCCTGGCCGCGCACAAAGACCATGTGCCGACCGGGGCTCAGGGCGCTGGTGTCGATGACCGCCTCGACGTCCTCCACGGTCTCGTTGAAACTGCCGTCCGCGGCGGCCATAGGGTAGGCCACCGGCGTGGTCGTCGTCACCCAGGGGGGCGCGTCGATATAGTACTCGGCGGCGGCGATGGCCTGCGTCGGCTCGCTGCCGTTCTGGTTGTTGTAGCGGGTGTCGTTGGCCGTCGCGGTGAGCTGTACCGGCTCCCCCTGCACCACCTCCCCCGGCGTGGCGCTCACGTTCAACGCCTCCGGGCCCGAGGGCAGCATGTAGGAGTAGCGCACGGCCCGGGCCGCGTAGAACATCATGTCCAGATTGTCGGGCAGGATGACGTTCTCAAAGGTGGCGCAGTCCTGAAAAAAGGCCGTGCCCAACTCGACCGTATAGCCGGCCACGCCCAGGTCGCCGTAGGCGAAATCCTTGGTGCTGCCGTCGGTGGGGTACAGGCCCGAGTTGGCCTGTTCCGGCCAGTAGCCGTTGAAATAGGCCATCTTGCGTCCCAGCGTCTGCAGGCCGGCGCCGTTGGGCGGCGGGTTCGCGGTCCAACCCCAGGACCACAACACCAGGCCGCCATAGCTGTGGATGTCCAACCAGATCCCGGTGGCGGTAATGGGCGCCGGCGCATTGGGATCGCCCGCACGCTGGTCGGGGAAAATCGAGCGGGCATACTCCTGCAGGGAGAATATCTCGGGCTCGGAGGCCGCCATGGGGCCACGGTAGATCTCGGAACAGGCGTCCCCGCTCGAACCGCCGCAGCAGCCCCAGAGATAGTCAAAGTTGCGGTTCAGGTCCACGCCCCAGGAATTGGGATTGCCGCAGCCGTCGTCGTTGTCGGTGTTCTTGCGCCAAGAAGCGCCCGCCTCGGCCTTTTTGCGCCCGTCCGGGTTGGTGTGCAGCAGCAGGTGCACCTCGTGATAGTCCAGCAGCCAGGTCACGTCCGGGTCGACCCCATAGTTCTCCACCAGGTGCTCGGCAAAGCGGGTGCACAGCTCGGCGGTGGTGTACTCGCGGGCGTGGATGGCGCAGTTGGCCAAAAAGTCGGGCTTGTCGCCGGGCACGTTGGCGTTGGTCAGCCGCAGCACCATCATGTCGTAGCCGGGCAGCCCGCCGGGTATAGTTTTTTCCCAAGAGTCGCCAATGTCGGTCCAGGTGGCCAGGTCGGGATAATCGACCACGATCTGCTCGGCCGTGGCAAAGGTCTCCTCCACCGTGCGGTAGCAGGGATAGCCGGGAATGCTGTCTGTCTGTCCGCCCAGGTACTGGTTGAGCTGGTGCAGTTGGGCGGTCAGGGACTCGTCGATCTCCAGCCGCCAGCCGGCCTCGACCAGCCAGGCGTATTGGGCCGGGTTGACCTCCAGCACCAGGTAGCCCTGGTCGGCGTGCACTTCCCAGGGCTCGGTCCAGGCGGTCACCGCCGGCACCATGGCCGGGTCGTCATAATAGGCCCGCACGACCCAGGCGGCGTCGCCGGGCAGGCCCCCGGGGGACTCGACGAGTTGGGCCCGGCCCGTGGGAGCGGCCAGCAGCAGGCTCAGCAGCAGGCCGGCCAGGGCCAACAGGGAAAAGCAGAAACGCTTGATATGCATCTAAACACCTCTCGAACGAAATAGCTTTCTGTAGGGGCGATACAACGATCCGGCGATTCTTCGAATCGTTGGATCGCCGTCGCCCCTACAGAAACTCACAGGGCACGGCGTGCCGAGCCCCTATTCCTACAAGTCAAAGCCATTCAGCACCAGCGGCAGGTACAGGTAGAACATGTCCGGCGCGCACTCGGCCACGACGACGATCTCGTCGCTGTCCTGGCCCGCGCCGCCGCAGTTGCTCACCTCCAGCGTCACCGTGTAGGTGCCCCCCGGGGCGTCGTAGACGTGCACCGGGGCGATCTGCGTCGAGGTGTAGCCGTCGCCAAAGCTCCACAGCCGCGTAAAGGGCGGATCGCCCTCCAGTTCGGCGCCAAAGAGCACCTGGCAGTCGGCCGCGTCCGCGCTCAGCTCCAGAATGTCCACCGGCGTGCAGACCGGCTCGGCCTCCACGGTGAGGGTGTCCGTGAGGACCTGCTGCCCGCACTCGTTCGTCGCCGTCAGCACCACCACGTAGGTGCCCGTGGCGGCGTAGCTGTGCGTCACCACCGCGCCGGCGGCCGTCCCGCCGTCGCCAAAGGCCCAGGCGTAGTCGATGGGCAGGTCC
>JAFGKG010000208.1 GCA_016928715.1 Chloroflexia bacterium | reverse complement strand
GGGTCGCCGTCGTAGCGGTACAGCTCGACCGCGGCGGCCTGGATGGCGGCGCCGCTGGGGAGGGCCGAGAGGTCCCAGCGGACCAATGTGCGGCGGTACTCCTGCTCGGCGAAAAAGGTCTCCAGTTGGTCTAGGCCGCCCAGGTTGACGTTGGGGTCCAGGTCGGCGGCCAGGGGGACGTCGCGGGTGCCGGCGTAGCCGGGGTCCGGGCTGACGCCGTCCTGGAAGGCCAGCCATTGGGCCTGGAGCGGGGCGGGCGGGGAGGCGGTCGTCGGCGGCGCTGCGTCTGTCGGCGCCGTCTCGGTTTCGCCGCAGGAGAGCAGCCCGGCGGCCGCGATCAGGACGAGGATAAGGATTGGGGCGATCCGGGGGGAACGGGAAACCCTGGCTGCGGGCATGGCAGCACCTCCTGGGGGACGCTGGGAACGGGCCGTTGGGACTATTTTACCATAGATGGCGGCATTTTTCCACAGTCTAGAGCCATCCGCCCAGAACCATGCCGCCGAGGATCAGCCCGGCGGCGGCAAAGGGCCAGGTGCGGCGGGCCAGGGCCGTCCACTGCCGGCCGCGCAGCAGCCCGGCCTGCAGCAGCCCTTGGGCCAGCAGGGCAAAGGCCAGTGCCGCGCCGACCAGGGGCCGGCCGGCCAGCAGGAAAAAGGTCAGCACCGCGCCCTGGGCCAGGTCCGCCTGAAGCAGGCAGCGCCGCAGCAGGGGATGGTTCAAGCCGGACACGGCCCCGGCCTGCTGGGCCGTCGTGATCTCGTCGTGCAGGTCGGCCCAGGCGGCGTAGGCCAGCCCCCAGAGCAGGCTCAACAGCAGGGACTCGAGGGAGAGGGGCTTCCAGGCAGCGTGGCCCAGCCACCAGGGCCAGGCCAGCCCGCCCAGGGCGCGCAGCAGGAAGCGGGCGGCCGGCCGCTCGCGCAGCAGGCCGTTCAGCGCCAGCAGGGCCAGGCCGGCCAGGCCGGCCAGCAGGGCCGGGAGCCCCCATAGGGCCGCCAGCAGCAGCAGTAGGGCCGCCAGGAGGGCGGTCTCGACCAGCCAGCGGCGCTGCTCGCCTCCCATGGTCTGCAGGTCTCGCCACAGGCGGCCCAGCCATTGGCTCCATTGGGCGCTGAGCGAGCCGGGGACGGTATAGGGGAGTTTGGGGGCGGGCTTGGCCCGCTGCGGGCGGGGGGCGGGCGGCCGGAGATTGGGCATCCACGCCGAGATCGTCCAGAGCCGGCCCCAGAGGGCCGAGCAGACAAAGAGGCCCAGCAGGAGATGGCCGGTATGGGGCCAGAAGGCCAGGGGTCCGCCGGAGGCAAAAGCGCCGCCGAGCCAGCCCAGCGCCGGGCCGAGGCCGGCCCGGGCGGCGTACAGGCGCAGTTCGAGCCAGCGGCCGGGCAGTTCCTCAGTCTGTTTCACCGGCCTGCTCCTGTGCGGGCCGGCGGATGGCGGCCAGGCGAAAGGCCAGCCAACCCGGCCCCAGGGTCCAGCCGAGCAGGACGAGCAGGCCCAGGGCCTGGGCGGCCAATTGGCCATAGTCGGGCACGACGCCTGGCCCCAGCAGGGCGATGCCGCTGATGCCCTGGCCGGCCACGCCCAGGTAGCGGGTGGCCCCAATCTCGTTCAGGCCTTGCCCAAAGCGGCCGTCGGCGAACAGGCCCAGGGCCAGCAGGCCCCAGAGCCCGCCCAGGCCAAAGGCCGGCACGATGCCGGCTCGGTCGTCCAGGGACCAGACGCGTTCCAGCAGGTAGCTGCCCAGGCAGGCCAGCAGGCCGGCCCCGGCCCCGATGAGCAGGGCTGTGGTGGGGGGGACAAAGGGGGCTCCGGCCGCGCTGGCCGCCGCGCCGGCCAGGAGGCCGCGGGCCAGCACGTCGCCGCGCAGCCGGGTGGTGGTAAAGGCCATATAGACGGCGGCGGCCAGGCCGCCGGCGGCAGCGCTGGCCCAGGTGTTGACGAGCACGAGGGCCAGTTGGGGCAGGACCGCCCGGGCGGCGGCCAGGTTGAGGGCGGTCAGGCCCAGCAGGGCCAGCAGCGCGCCGCCCAGGGGGGCGTTTTCGCCGCTGGCAGCTGGCGGGCGCCGGCTTTGGGACGAGGTGGCCAGTAGGCCGGCCAGGGCCAGCAGTCCGCCCAGGGCATAGTAAGCGCCGGCGCCGGCGAAATCGACCAGGCCGTGCCCCAGGTAGGCGCTTGCGCCGACCTGGGAGAGCCAGCCGCTGCCCCAGACCCAATGCCCAAAGAGGGGGTAGAACAATCCGCCGACGAGCAGCGCCCCGGCGGCCAGGCCGGGAGCGGGCAGCCGCCGGCCCAGGGGGGCCAGGGCCAGCAGGGTTACCGTGACGGCGCCCAGGGCCTGCTGCAAAAAGAGGCCCAGCCGGCTGGGGCTGTCGGGCAGCCCGGGGCCGGCCCAGGCCAGCAGGCCCGAATGCTGCCCCCAGGGAAGCCACTGCCAGGCCTGGTGGGGGCGCTCGCCCAGTTGGGGTACGTGGGTGCCCCCGTACTGCAGCGAAAAGCCGCAGGCCAGCGAGACCAGCAGGGCCAGCAGGCCGGCCACCAGCAGCCGGCCGGCGGTCCGCTCTCGGGAGTAAAAGTGGGCGGCCAGTGCCCCGATGCCCACGGGCAGGGCCAGTCCCAGCAGGGAGGTCAACAGGAGCCAGCTCAGGTTCAGCAGATGGGTGGACAAGGGAATCCCCCTTTGGCTTGGCGGAATGCACGATGGGGACATTCTAGCATGGCGCTCAGGCCCTGTCAATCTCCTCGTAGCGCTCATAGTAGCCCAGGAGCCGGCCCTGGGGGTCCCGCACGGCCCGCATATAGATGCGTTCCCCCTCGTCCTCGCTGATCAGGCGCTCCTTCTCGCCCTGCTGCAGGGCGAGGAGCACCTCGCGCATGATCTGCTGGGAGCGCTCGTTGTGGCAGTCCAGGAGCGATTGGCCGAGTAGTTTCTCCCCGCCCGTGTAGTGGGTGATGGCGGCCCGGTTCATGTAGCGGGTGACGTGCTCGGTGTCGGCAAAGAGGATGGGGGCTTGGAGGCTGTCCAGAATGGCGGCCAAGAGTTGGGCGTCGGGCATGGTGTGCTCCTTGTAGAATTTGTTGCGGCCCATCATACCACAAGGCAGGCGCGCTGACAACTGTGGCAATCAGGGGGTACAGTTACAACAGCTTGACGCTACCGCCCCACTACAGTATAATGATAAAGAGCCCAAGGTGGACAAATTCTATGCCTACAGCTCTGCGCACTGGACCTTATCGCTTCTACTTTTATTCTTACGACTGTGGGGAACCGCGCCACGTGCATGTGGACCGGGAAAACAAGAGTGCCAAGTTCTGGCTCGACCCGGTGGTTTCATTGGCCGCAAATTACGGTTACAGCCGTAGGGAGTTACGCGATATTGAGCGTATCGCCAGAGAAAACCTGGAGAGATTACGAGATGCATGGAACGACTTTTGCGGTGGTGACACTCGCTCTTCCTAGGATTACAGGTGTGACCATCAGCGAGGATACCATCTCTGTAGATTTAGAAGACGGTCGTACGGTTTCTGTGCCTATCGGTTGGTATCCCCGTCTGGTCCACGGAACAGCAGCAGAGCTTGCCAATTTCCAGACAAGTAGTGCGGGCTATGGAATTTATTGGCCTGATCTTGATGAGGATATCGGTGTCGAGGGACTACTATTGGGCAAGAAATCGACCGAAAGCTCCGCCTCTTTCGAGCGGTGGCTGCAGAAAAGAAAGCAAGACGGCATTGCATCACCGCTCGCTTGAACGCCAGGCCGCTTTAGGCATTCGTAGGGCCAGTCAGGCAATCTGCATTGTCCCCCTGCTACGTGGGTATATTAATTAATCATGACCATAGAAGAATCGCCCGCCTACAGTGATCGTTACGAATTGGCCCTGCGCCTGGCGGCCGCGTCGCACCGGGAACAGGAGCGCAAGGGGGGAGTCGTCCCCTACGTGACCCACCCATTCCACGTCTCCTTGATCCTGCGGCACTATGGCTTTGCCGAGGACGTCTGCATTGCCGGCCTGCTGCACGACGTGGTGGAGGACCAGGAGGTCCCCCTGGAGCGGATCGTGGAGCAGTTTGGGCCGCGGGTGGCCGAGATCGTGGCTGCCCTCACGGAGCGCAAAAAAAACCCTCAGGGAGGCAAACGTCCCTGGGCCGTGCGCAAGCGGGAAGCGCTGGAGGATCTGGCGCAGGCCCCGCCGGAGGCCCTGGCGGTCAAGGCCGCCGACGCCCTGCACAACGTGCGCTGTACGCTGTTGGACCTGGATCGTCTCGGGGATGCGGTCTGGGGACGTTTTAACAGCGATGCCCTTTCTATCGCCGGCTATTACCGGCGGATCCTGCAGTTGGCCCGGGAGCGGCTGGGGCCGCATCCGCTGGTGGGCGAGTTGGGCGGGGCGGTGGAGGAATTGCAGCGGGAGGTGGCGGGAGTGCCTGATGGGAGTTGAGGGCGGAGGGGATGAGCGGGCCATGCTCAACGTGGGCGCCTGGATGGAGCGCTCGGTGGCCAATGGCCCCGGCGAGCGTTTTGTGCTCTGGCTGCAGGGCTGCCCCCTGCGCTGCCCGGACTGCTTCAATCCCGAGTTCCTGCCGCTGGAGCCGCGGCACCTGGTGACGGTGCCGAACATGGCCGCGCGCATCCTGGCGCTGGAGGGGATCGAGGGGGTCACCTACAGTGGGGGTGAGCCGACGCTGCAGGCGGAGCCCCTCTGCCATCTCAGCCAAAGGCTGCGAGAGGCCGGCCTGAGCATCGTCTGTTACAGTGGCTATACCCTGGAGCAGCTCCGGGACCGGGACGATCCCTGGATCGAGCGGCTGTTGTCCTACCTGGACATCCTGATCGATGGTCCTTACCTGTGCGGGCAGGCGGCGAATCTGCCCTGGCGGGGAAGCCGCAACCAGCGGGTACATTTTCTGAGCCCGACCTACCGTCATTTAGCGCCGCAGATAGAAGGGGGGCCGGCCGAGGTCGAACTGGCGGTGGGGCGGGACGGTTTTGCCGCCACCGGCAACTGGCCGGCCGAGTTCTGGGAACGGCTGCGCAAAGCACTGGAAAGGTGAACCATGCTCTGTCCCTTTTGCCTGGCCGAGGACCGCTTCAAGCGAGAGCGGACGCGGACCAGTTTGAGCTATAGCTGTCCCAACTGCAACGAGCCCCTGCCGGCGCTGTACGTGCAGCAGTACCGGCAGTACCCGCCGGTGGTCATCAGCGCGGTGGGCTTTCGCCAGCACGGCAAGACGGTCTATTTCGCGGCCCTCTTTTACGCCCTGAAGAAACTGGGCCTGCCCCAATACTGGTCCACCTTTTTTACCATGGCCCTGAACGAGGACAGCCTGGCCACGGTCTATGACAACGTCGGCCTCTTGGAGAGCGGCGAGCTGCCGCTATCCACGCCCAAGAACTTTCCCCGGCCGACCATGCTGCGGTTGGAGGACATTCCCTTTTTCCGCCACGTCGACTACACTCTGCTCTGCTATGACACCGGGGGCGAGTCCTTTGAGCGGCCGACGCAGTTGGTGCAGTACGCCGGCTTTGTGCGCCGGGCCCGCTCGGTGATGTTTTTGATCAGCCTCAGCGATCTGCAGGACCCGGCGGAAGAGATGCACCGTCTGCTCAACACCTACGTGGTGGGCATGGGCGAATTGGGCGGGGCCGCGCGGGATCAGCACCTGGTGGTGGTCTATACCAAGGGGGACCGCCTGCCGCTGCGCCTGCCGCAGTGGGGGGAGCGCTGGCCGGACCTGGGCGAATACCTGCGGGACGGCTCGATGGAGAGCCTGGCCCGGCCGAGGGGCTACCTGCGGCGGATGCACCGGGTGTCGGAGCGCCTGCGCGAGTTCACCCAAGAGGAGTTGGGGGCCTACGAGTTCTTGAACATGACCGGGCAGAGTTTCCGCAGTGTGGCCTTTAGCATGGTCTCCTCCCTGGGCGCGGAGCCCGAGGAGGGGCGTATGCCGGTGCAGATCGCCCCGCGCCGGGTGTTGGATCCGCTGCTGTGGACCATCGAGCGCTCCCAACCGCGCTGGTGGGGGTAGGGGAATGCCGCAAGTTTGCTGTTGTAATTTGATGAATTCCCATAATGTAAACTGGGTACAATGGGATTGTCGATGTACGATCTGCATTCAGCGAACAAACAGGGGAATAGCATGAGAACGTATGTAGCAGTCGTTGAGCGGTGTCCCGATACCGGTTTGTACGTTGGCTATGTGCCGGGGTTTCCCGGCGCCC
>JAFGKG010000028.1 GCA_016928715.1 Chloroflexia bacterium | reverse complement strand
TCGACTTTGCTCAGGGCAGGCTTCGCTTCGCCGCCTGCGGCGGATCGCTCAGGCCTGAGCTGCGCTCGGGGTCATAAGAAGACCCGGCCCGCCGGCGAGTTAGTTTCGCCGGCGGGCCGGGCGAACGGTCAACCTTCAACCGTCAACGTTCAACCGATCTAGGGGCAGACCTCGCTCTGGTAGTTGCCGCCGCCCCAGATGGCGTTGGGCAGCCCGATGGTGACGTGGCTGATGCCGTGGTTGGTGTTGTTCTGCACCTGGAAGGTGAGGGTCATGGTGCCGTCGCCGTTATCGACCGCGCCCTGGAAGCTAAAGATAAAGCCTCCGCTCTCGACCTCCGCCTCGCAGGGGGTAAAGTTGTCAAAGTCGCAGCCGGAGAGGTTGGCGTCGGCGATGACCTGGTCCTGGCCGGCCTTGGCCTCCAGTTGGACCGAGCCCAGGTTGGCGGCGTCGCCGCTGGGGATGGTGACCCGGTACAGATCCCAGGCGCCGTCCTTGACCTCGGTGCCGGACTGGTATTCGAACTTGATGCCGGGGAAGGGGTTGTTGGTCGGGTTCTCCACGCCGTAGGTGTTGACCCGAGGGGCGTCGCAGCCGACGACGGGCGGGGGCGGCGCGGGCGGTGCCGGCGCCTCGGGCAGATCCTCGTAGGGCGGGGGCTGCTTGTCGGGCGGGATGACCTCGGCATAGTCCTCGCAGACGCTGTCCTCGGCTTCCTCGCCCAGCAGGCCGTTGTTGATATAGTCGGCGATGTCCTTGGCGTACTCTAGGCGGGCGGCGTTGTCGCGCTCGTAGAGGATAATGTTCTGCGCTTCCATCAGCGCCTCCCAGGCGGTGCCCTCAAAGAGGCCGCTGGGCGTGTTCAGGCTGAGCACGGTGTTGGGCCCGATCTTGCCGGTGCCCAGGTTGAGCCAGGTGGCCAGGTTCTGCTGCAGGGCGCGGGCGAGCATCGAGTTTTCGTCGCAGCCCGGATAGTCCTTCTTGCTGCGCTGCAGGATGCGGTGAGCTTCCTGGTCCGTCAGGCGGACGGGGTTACCGATCGGCGCCGGGGCGCAGAGGTCGACCCCGCTGCGAAAGAGTTCGCTGGAGGCGGCGACGTTGTCCAGCCCCTGCTCCAGGCTCTCGCGGCTCTCCTGCACGCCGTTGGTCTTGCCGTCGATCAGGACCTTTTTGACATTGTTCTTCCAGTAGCCGATGGTCCGCGGGCAGGAGCCCTCCGGCCAGACGGGCGGCGGGGGGATGGGGGCCATCTCATAGTTGGTGCGGATCCAGACGGTGTTGTGCAGGTCCAGGCCGACGATGTGCCAATTGTACCATCCCGGCTGGAGGGCGCTCACATGCAGGTCGGCGTTGACCGCGGGGTCGGTGCTGACCACAAAGCGCTCCCACTCCTCGGTGCCGGAGGGTTCGTTGTTGGTGTGGATGGGCTGGCCGGCGGGATCGATGATCTCGTACCAGACCGGGGGCGTCCGGCGATACAAAAGATTGACAAAGTCGTCCGCGGGAGCTCCCCGTCCCCCGGCCCGTTCGTCCACGGCGTAGGGGCTGGCCCAGGCCGGCTTGCCGTCCGTGTTGGGATCGTCGCTGTCGGCGGCGGTGGTGGTACTGCTGCCCCGATCAAAGTCGCCGTCCCAGAACTCGACGGTGCCCTCCGCGGTGGGCAGGTAGAAGTAAAAGTCCCATTCCCCGGTGTAGGTAGAGGGTCCCATGTTCGAGTAGCTCTGATAGTTTGGGTAGAGGGTGGCTTTGTCATTCCCGGTGGCCAGCATGCCGACGATGGCAAAGCTGGCGTCGACCAGGTCGGCCTGGCCGGTGCTGAGGTAGCCGGTCGAGCGCAGCTTGAGGGCGTTGATGCCGTATCCCTGGACGGGCCGGGTCAGTTCGAGCCGGTAAAAGTAGTGCCCGCTGGGGGCCTTGGCATTGTCTCCCACGTTGAGGACCTGGTTGAACCAGGCGTTGTTGGGCATGTCATTGCTGGACCACTGCGCGACCACCTCGCTGCCGGCGCCGTTCTTGAGCGGGTCGGCGTAGAGGGTGTAGGTGGTCTCGGTGGTGGTGTTATCCCAGTTGCCAGTCGCCCAGTCTTTGCCAGAGTCTCCATCAAAGAAACCGATCTCAAAGCTGGGGTTGCCGTCGGGCACGCCGATCCAGACGACGGCCTTTTCTCCGCCAAAGCTGGCCATGTCCTCGCCGGGCATGGAGAGGAACTTGCCGTCGGTCTCGCTGCAGGTGGGCAGGCAGGTGTAGCCGTCGGGCGGGTTGGGGAAAACGGTGCCGGTGACGGCCCAGGGCCACCAGCCGGCGATCTGTCCCACGATCAGGACGATCAGCAGGACGGCCAAAACGCCGACTCCGGTCTTCCAATTGAACAGTTTGCGCAACTGTCTTTGAGCTTTAGACATCTCAGACCTCCTTTTTGCCTCAGGCTTTTGTGCTCTTGTCTCGCTAGTGTGGGGGGCTTTTCCCCCGTTCATAAGAGTTTACAACCCACCCCCCAAAAAAGTTCCCGAATAACTAGCGTTCGAACGTTCGAACGTTCGAACGTCTTTTCCCCCGGTGCGGACGGACCTCCAGGGGTCGCAGGATGCAGGCAATCCCCTGGCGCAGCCGGCCCAGGAAGGGCCGCAGCGGCCGCAGCAGCATCCAGGTCCAGCCCCGCAGCCGGCCCCGCGGGCCGTCCAGGGGGATGCGCCGCCCGCCCCGTTCGATGGCCACCACCCGGCCCAGCACCTGCCGGGCCGCTATCCACTCGGCTGGCCCGGGGAAGCAGTCCGAGGCGAGGCAGAGGAGTGATTGCCCCTCTGACCAACGCCGGCGGACAAGGCGGTGGACAAAGGGCCGGCCGGCGGCGCCGAGGCAGAGCAGCACCTGGCCCAGGCACAGCCGCCTATTTCTGATTGGGGCAATCCTGACGACTTCCCCGTCGCGGATGGCCGGGTGCATGCTCCAGCCGCGCACGCGCAAGCGCACCGTGTGGTCGCGCCGCAGCAGCTCGCCCGTCAGGGCGGCCCATTCGCCTAGCGGACAGAGCAGTTGGCCTGCAGACAGGGACATGTTTTTCTCCGTACGCGGGTTGGGCTTCTCTGCAGACCTTTCTCGATCTGTTGCAGGATGCCTGGTATGGCTCGTCATCCGCTTTTCTCGAGGCGGTCAACGAGTCCAGCCCCGGTGGCATAGCCCAGCCGAAAAGTCCGTGCCTGCAAGGCGGCCTGACCGGCGACGTCGAGGACCGCCTGGGTGCCTTCCGGGTCGTAGATGGGCAGGATGCTGGAGCGGAGTAGGAGTGTGGTGGCAGCAGTGGGTCCGACTTGTTGGATTGCATCCGGTGTTGTCTCTTGCAGAAAAAAGAGACGCTCTAGTGGTGCTCCGCGAGGGGAGTTGAGCCGGGGTTCCAGGTGCCAGGGCGTGCCAAAGGCCCAGATCTGCCCGTCCAGCTCCCGCAGCACGATGCGATCCTCATGAAGGATTGTGCTGCCCCGGGCAAGCCACTGCCGCGTCCAATGGCTCTTGCCCGAACCCGAGGGGCCGGCAAAGACCCAGGCCTTGCCTCCGACTTCAATCGCCGCGGCGTGGACCAGCACGCCCCGATGGCGGGCAAAGAGCGCCGCGAAAAAGGGTAGGGTTAGATTCTGGAGAGGATTATCTGTCGTTTGGTCGGGCCGGACCCGCAGATGTGCCCGCCCCTCCTGGGGCACCCACCGGAGCTGGCGCTGCCATACCGCCGCGCGGGGCGAGGGGGAAACAAAGATCCAACTGTCCATCTCTCGGCGGACGGCCCACCCTCCACTGGCGAAAAAAGCCCAGTCACACTCCTGTAGTGGCGTACTTTTGTGTGTAGCCGTCCGATAATCCATCTGTAAGCGACAGCTTGCTTGTGTAGTTGGGATGAAAAAAGGTTGATAAGCAGACGGGAGGGAAAGGTGCGACGCTTCACCCTCCCAATGTATTTCTACAACGAGTTGAGCGATCTGGACAAAGTATCTCTGCATTGCTGTTCGTGTTACGGCAATTGTTTTAGGCAAACGGTCAGCGCCTCGCATCAGAAGCAACTGGCAATACGACCCGGCCTTCTTGCTGCAATGCCACTGCCACCTCTGGTCCAGGCGGCATTAGTTCAGGGTAACGTAGACCTAGAAACGTATTGATAGAGCTTTCGTAGATTAGAGAGTTGGGCCGTATTGACATCCAGAGGTTAAACTAAGACAGTCATCGTTGCCCCATTCGAGAGAGCCGGTATAAGAACGACAGCCTGCAAGTATGTTTTCATCGGGTACTAAAACCACACGATTGATTATGGGTTTGCGATAGAGTTTCCGGGGTTTTTCCGTCATAACTAAACCTCCTTGATAGGGATCATGCTGCTGCTAGTTGGATCAGGTGCAAACTGTATTTTCAGACCTAGTTCTCGCTGCCGCAGGTAGGCCAGACGGCATTGGAAGGGCTCTGGCGCTTCGGGGTTTCCGGTCTCACAATAGGCCCAGGCAGGGCAGTTCTTGCAGAGTAGGTAGAGGCCACACTGCCGGCAGGTGCGATTATGGGTCAGGGGAGTCTTGCGCACGGCTGGGAGGAATTCCTGTAATGCGCTCTGCAGCGACCCGTTCAGCAGGTCGTAGCGCAGCCAGCGGGTCAACAGGCAGGGATAGAGTCCGCCGTACGGGTCAAGGTCAAGAGAGTGGAGCCCGGCCCCGCAGTTAAAGAGCAAGTCTGGGTTGGGGTGCTGCCAGGGCCGGCTGCAGAACTGCCGCCACTGCTGCATACGTTCGGGGTCCTCCCTCTCCAGAGCGACGATTTCCTCGGGGGAAAGGCGGTAGGCCAGGGGACTGCGGTCGCCATCCAGTCGCGAGTGGATCTCAAAATCGTAGCGAAAGGTGTGGATGCTGCCCTCGGCCAACTGCCGCATAGCGGGGAGTTCGTGCACATTGAGGGTCAGGATCATGGCCTTCAAGGTTAGGGCCAGACCACGCTCTCGCAATAGCGCGATGCCCCGCCGGAAGCGCGCGTAGGAACCGGGTACCGCGGTGACCCGTTCGTAAGTCGCCGCGGTGGCCCCATAGATAGTGATCTCGATCTCCCATGGGGGGTACTCGACGAACAGGTCGGCCATCTCTGGTGTCAACAGGGTGCCGTTGGTAAGGAGGATCACGTGGAAACCCAGGCGCTTGGCGTACCGGTAAAAATCGGCGAAATCGGGGCGTAGGAGCGGCTCGCCCCCGGTCACCATAATCCAGAGAACCCCCGCTGCGGCCATCTGGTCGAGGATGCCCTGCCACTGTTTCAGGGAGAGCTCCTGCGTACGGATCTGAGTATCACTGACCGGCTGGTTGATGTAGCAGTGCGCGCAGTGTAGATTGCAGCGTTCGGTGAGAGCTAGTGAGACTTTGAGAGGGAGTATGTGCGAACTTTGCTGATGCAACCGTCGCGTCCATTCTGTCGCCGGGATGGTAGATATACCTACTCTATTACTTTCCATCTTCTTCCCCCAATGGTGAAATTCCATCGATGGAATTGAGCTGCTCTAGGAATTCCACCAAGTCGTTCAGGGCTTGTTCAGATTCTACATTGTACTCCTCGATAATCAGCTCCAGGATGGCATAGCCATCCCGCTGGCCGTCCAGCAGTTCCCAGATGTACGCCCCCACGCCGTCAAGGGTGTAAACGGCCTCCATATCGGCCACGTCTTGGTGGATCGGCACCAGGACGTATTCGTCGGCGATCTGTCGAAAGACCAGATTGGGACTCTTGCGATAGCGCCGGGAAAGGATATCGGTCAAAATAGGCTCCTTCAAAATAGGCCCCGTTGGAGTTGCTGGGCTTTAGCATATCATAGACGTGATTAATTGTCAAGATGACTGGGGCACAGTAATTCTACTATTCGGCCCAGTCTTCTCAAACCGCCCCTATTCTAGCACACGAACGTCAGCAGAACGTCAGCAGTTGGGGTGCGTTTGGACGTTCCAACGAGCGAACGTGCAAGTATTCGAACGGTTTCCCATCCGCTGTCCCCAAGTTTTCACAGTACGGCAGTTTGATCTATGTACATCTCTATGCTATAATCCCTGAAATGGTCAAGGCAGATAGCCCAAGGTTCTACCTATGAGCAATGCCGGCGAAAACTCACGGTTTGACAAGTTTCGGTTATGGCTGCTGTGCAGGCCACAAGCTGACATTGTGGCTGTTGTCATGCTGCTGC
Source organism: Chloroflexia bacterium (assembly GCA_016928715.1). GTDB lineage: Bacteria > Chloroflexota > Chloroflexia > DTKN01 > DTKN01 > JAFGKG01. The sequence goes on along the minus strand of JAFGKG010000028.1, from coordinate 2,973 downwards.
TAAGTTCCGCTATTTTTGTTGTATTAACCTGGAAGCGAAGTCCGATTGGTGTGGATCGAGCTTGGTTCATGCAAGTAGCCGCGCGGGTCACTACCGGAGATGTTCTTTACCGGGATGTCGGGTGGGGTTATCCTCCATTGTCCATATACCTGTTAAGCTGGCTCTATCGCTTATTTGGTATCGATGTGAATCTGTCCATCATATTGGGCCAGATATTGGCTACCATAGCTTGCTTGCTAACTTATCGTGTGGCACGATTTATACTCGACCCTCTGATGGCACTTTTGAGTACATTGGCGGTTTTCCTGAGTGGTTGGGAATGGTACTATGGTGGTTTTCTTTCCTACATCATGCCCTACACGGGGGCGGTTTCCGTCGGCGCGGTTATGGGATTGCTCTTTGTATTTTGCCTGTTGTCCTTTTTTCAGACCAACCATTGGTTCTGGCTGATTTGTGCTGGGTTTACCACAGCGGGATGCTGCTTATCGAAACCGGAATTTGCCCTGGCTTCCATGGGAACGGGAGTATTCTTTTTGATCTTGAACATTTTTATCCCTAATCATTGTGATGTGCGCCATTGGAGAGGATGGCCTCTCGGTGTGTATATCCTTTCAACTGTAGCTGCCATTGGACTTGGCTATGCCCCTTTAGTCCGCCGGGCGGGTTTGGAGCATGTTTGGCTTGGTATATCTGGCTACAGCCAGGCCAAAACCCTATTATTGACTTGGCCACCCTGGGGTACAGCCCATTCTTGGCCATATATTTTCGGCGGTCTGGGGATATACTTGATGATTGTGGCGCTGCTAGTTGGCCTTCAGGCTTTACAGTCAAAGTACAGATTCGCACCGAGGGTTTGCGGGCTAGCGGTGCTTGGCTTTATGACCATTGGTGCCGTCTGGCTAGTTTTGTCCCTCTTCAGTCCCAACTGGATCCCCCCAGTCCTGCATTTAAGAAAAGACCTGATTTCCCGGGCTCTATTATTCAGTCATGCTTCTGGTACGTTCTTGCTCTGTTTCCTCGTCCTTATTCTGTGCATTCGCTGGTTCAGGTGTCGTTGCAGCCAGCAGCGGATCAAAAAGACAGAGTGGTTATACGCCGTGCTGGTACTTTACAGTATTCTGGCCGCGGCAAGGTTCTACTTTAACTCCGCCGGAGCCCTAACCATGCACTATTGGAATACCCTTTCCCCGGTGCTCGTTTTTTCTGCGGTGGTCCTGCTCCCGCGAGCATTGGCGCGGTGGAAGATTCCGGTGCATAGTTTTGTGCTGCGATTTGGTTTGTCGGCTATTCTGTGTGCTTATGCCGCAACGGGCCTGTTTATGGATGTTAAATACCTGCCGCGGCTTAAGGTCGAGTTGGTTACCCCTCGGGGTACCGTATTCACCGCACGCCGATTTATGCGGTGGAGCGAGGCATTAGACTACATTCTAGCTCATACCGAGCCAGAGGATTCAATTGTGGTTCTGGGGAGTCCTGAACTCACTTTTCTGAGTGGGCGCCGGAACCCTCTAAAACTAGACTACTACAACTTTTATAAAGCTTGTATTCCCCCTAAAATTGAGAGCGAGATGATGCAAGAACTGCAGGCCTGCACGCCCAAGTTCGTGTTTTTCTTGTTTTGTCCCGTGGAGAAAGTTGGGAATGTGGCTGAGAGCTTGGAATCCTGTCAAGATTTTTTGGCCTGTAATGCGCCAACGTTGGTGCCAGTTTTTCAATACCTGAATGACGACTTGGAAATCAAGACTGTATTATCCCACACGATTATCTATGAACCCCGGTTGGAGCCTTGACGGGTTTCCCCACCAAGACGTAATTGAATGGGAAGAGTGGGGCAATTGACGGTTGGGCATGACTATAGGGGCGAGATATTTCCGTCCGATTATCCAATGTACTGAAACCCTGCCGTAGGGCTTGTTTCCTCCGTCAGGCTGAAATGGTCCTGGGAAATGCCTCGCCCGGTGTCGTACTCGCATAAAGCCTGCCCCCGCGTGGAGCCTGCCCCCGCGCAGGCGGGGGCGGGGGCGGGCATCCAGGGGATGGCGAGCCGAGTGGAGAATCCCGCCTGGGTGAGAATACAATGGCAGCATCAGAATCGTCATCCCCGCGAAAAGCCTGCCCCCGCGGAAGCGGGGGCGGGGATCCAGGGGGCTGCGAGTGGGGTGGAGATACCCCAGGGGCCGGCCGGCGCATAGGAGAGCCACTGGCCAGCGGATGTTAAGCGAATAAGCGGATGGATCGGCCGCAGGGCGAACATCTAGTCCGCAGCAGGGCCTCTCAACCAGTGCTGGCCCCTTTCTAGTGACCGGGCTGACTCATTGTTATTTCCGCCCTACCCTCCCTTTTCGCCCCAACATCTCTATTGCCCCAAACGTTGAAACGTTCGAACGTTCAAACGTTTCAACTTGCCAATGTTCCAGCGCATCAACCGTCAATTGTACAGTCCACCAACTGCACCTAACGTGCAAATGCGCCAACGCGTCAACGTGCGAACGCACCGCCCACCTCTGCCGCTCCAAGGCGATCCTCGGAACCGCCTCTGCTCAGTGCTCTCATCCTTTTTCAGTGCTTCAGTGATTCTACCACCGCCGGACCCATGCCTGGTGCGGAACGCGCACAAGGCGGGGTAGGGCTGAGGTCAGGCCCCGCCGGTCGAAATTGCCTCGCCGGCTGCCAGGGATAGCCGCTGCTTGTGGCACACGTAGCCGCTACTCGGGGGAAGGGTAGCCGCTGCTCGTCGGAAGGATAGCCGCTGTTCGTGGGCAAGATAGCCGCTGCTCGTCGGCAGGATAGCCGCTACTGGTCGGAAAAGTAGCCGCTACTGGTCGGAAAAGTAGCCGCTATTGGTCGGAAAAGTAGCCGCTGCCAGGGGGATAAAGTAGCCGCTGCCATGGTGAGAGATAGCCGCTACTGGTCGGAAAGATAGCCGCTACTTTTGTCTCCCAGGGGGCCTTTTGGGACCGAGATAGCCGCTAT
>JAFGKG010000207.1 GCA_016928715.1 Chloroflexia bacterium | reverse complement strand
GTACTTGAGCACCCAGAGATCCCGGTCCCAGTAGCTGATGTGGGGACGGTCGTTTGTGTCCAGAGCCAGGGAATTGAACTCTCCCACAGTTCCATGGCGATCGACCAGTTCGATCTGCCAGGCCTCGCCCTGAACGACCGGGCTGGGTCGGTTAAAGTCCACCGGCTGCATCCGGCCGGCCCTGGCGCCCCCGGCCAGGGCCAGGGGCAACAGCAGGGCCAACAGGCAAAGCCGTCCCAGTCGTTTCATCGTCAAACCTCCTGTCGCCGGAGCGGGGAAACTCGATAGCAGGTGGGTGGCACCTTTACCCCGACCTCCGCACGATCAGCGGCAGGTAGCTGCCATGGGGCCACTCTTCCAGCACCTGCACGGTATAGACCGCCCGCCACGCGCCCCCACAGATGTTGGTCCCCGTCACGGTGAGGGTATGGCTGCCCGCCTCCGGCCAACTGTAGGTGGCCGCGGGGCCGACGCTGCCGCTGCTCCAACTAAAGGTAAGCGGCAGGCTGGCCGTCAGCGGTTGGGGCAGGGCCTGGTAGATACCTTGTTGGCCCACCAGCAGCGACGGCGGGCCCAGCACCGTCATTCCTTCCAGCGGCTGGCAGAACACGCTCACGGCCATCGTCGCGCTCACCTCGCAGCAAGGGTTGCTGGCGGTCACGGCCAGAGTGTAGGTGCCCGTTTGGGGCCAGCTGTAGACAGCCTCACTGCCCTCAGCGCCATTACTCCAGTGGAATGTGGGTGGGGTGGCGTCCGTGGAGCCGTAACCGGCCCGGTAGCGCCCCTCCCAGCCGGCCGGGAGGTAGCGGGGACCGTTGATGGCCGCCCAGGCCGGCGGCAGGCACTCGATTTACTCTCCCTGTGCGATCCTGTTCTTATCCTAACACAGCAACTCTCTGCTTGCTCGACGGCAAGTGGGCGCTATTTGGGCAACGCCCTCAGCGCCCCCCACCGCCGGCCCGATGATCGCCTTGTCCAGCGCTGTTGGTCCTGGCATGGCCCCCCCCATGGCTTCAGTTTATCACAGGTTCTGGGGGTTGTGCAAGCGATGCTTGGGTGCGGGGGGCAAGGGTGGGCGGTAAGATCCGCTTGACAAACCCAAGCACCTGGATATAATTCTTGACAGATATCGACAAGTGTCAATACTTTTATCCTCTGCCGGGTCCAGGAAGTGATACAGCCCTACCTGGAGGCGCTGCTGTGATCCTGGCCCTGATCCAAGAGCTTCCCTTTGAGCAACACTGGCCCCCCGGGGGGGCCGTGGGGAGAGATCGTCCATGAACAACCGTGACCCGCTTGAATCCTGGCTGTTCATCGGCCGGCTGCTGGCCAAGCTTCCCCCCGAAGAGATCGACAGGCGGCGCGCCCGTACCCGCGCCGACCTGCAAGCGCTGGATCGCTACCTGCAGCAGGCTCCGGAAAAGGGGCGCAACCTGCACCAGGTCAGATTTTACGCTGACGAGGCCTCGATCGGCCTGCTCCCCGATGACCTGGCCCTGGCCCAGGATCTCTACCGCCGGGTCTATGAGGGCGGCGGCCAGGGCAGCCATTTCTGCCAGGAGAGCCTGCTGCATCTGATTGCCGCCTCCGAGAACCCCGCTTCTATCCCCTTCTGGCAGGAGATCCTGGGCTACAGCCGGCCCCGCGATCAATTCAGCACCACGCGCCGTACGATGGCCCTGGCCGCCCTGGCCCGGCTGGCCATCTCCCAGGGCACGGCCGCCGCCTGCGAGGCCCTGCGCCAGGCCCTGCGCCACGACAATGCCGATGTCCGCGCCCTGGCGGCCTATTCCATGGGCCGCATCCAGGAGCACACCGAGCGCCCCCCGGCGGAGGACCTGCTGGAAGAAGTGGCCGCTATGGCCCGCCAGGATCGGGCCTTTGCCCCCCGTTTCCAGGCCCGCGAGCTGCTGCGGACGGCCGGCCAGGCGGTGCCCCTGGATAACCCCGGCGGCAGCTATGCCTTCAAGGTCAAACTGAAGGGGCACCAGCACGCCTACCGCACCGTCGAGCTGCGCTCCGAGCAGACCCTCGAGGATCTGCATGGGGCGATCCAACAGGCCTTTGATTGGGACGCCGACCACCTCTACACCTTCTTTCTGAATGGAGAAAAGTGGGACGAGCGCTACAGTTTTGCCTGTCCCTTTGAGCAGGATTGCCCGCGCTGGGCCGACGAGGGCGTGCTCGGCGAGCTGGGCCTGCCCCCGCAACACGAGTTCCTCTACTACTTTGACTACGGGGACGGCCACCAGTTTGAGGTGCAAGTCGTGGCGATTCAGGCCCAGGCCGAGCCGGGGGAGTATCCCCGTCTGGTGGACAGCCGCGGCGAGGCGCCGGCCCAGTACGGCTGGTACGGCGAGGAACTGGACGAATTCTGAGCGTCTGCAGCAGTTGCTCGAGGATGAGTATGGCTGTTTCTGGGTGTAGGGCTGCTAATTCTTGCTTGACAAACATTGTCCCTTTCTTGCTGCCGCGAACCACGCACGGAGGTGCCCTTGCTAGCACAACTCGTCTTGCACGGTAGTTGGTCGGAGGGCGTCTTTTTCCTTTGGGCCGAATCGGCCGAACCGGCCCCCAGGCCGCCTGGCCGGCCGCCACGGGTGCGGCCCCACCCCTATGCGGCAACAACGCAGCAGCTGCAGCAGGCCCTGGAGTTGCTGGCCCCTCTCGGTGCGTGGGATGACCTCACCACCACAGAACGCCAGATCCTGCTGCCGACGGACGCCGCCGGGCCCTGCTTGCCCCCCTGGCTGCTTGTTCCTGCTGAGGGCGCGTCCGGGGAAGCCGATCTGTGCCTGGCCCCTTGGAAAGTGACAGGACTGGCCCTGCAAGCGCCGGCCGTGCTGGACCTTCTCGTTTCGGCTCCGTGGGCAGCGGCTGGAGATCGCTGGTGGGGCGTGGACCTGCGCTACTGGGGTCTCGTGGCCAAGCTGGGGTTAGAGTTCCTGGCCCAGCACAAGTATCTCCCCGGCATCGTGCGAGAGGAGCCTCTGGGGCAGGAAGGGGCCTACCGCGCCCGCTGGCTGCCGGTAACCAGCGATCCCCACGACCGCGCCCGTCTGCGTGCCCTGGCCCAGGCTATGCCGCCGGTCTGCCGGGCGCTGAAGGACGCCGCGGCCAGGCAAGCCGGCACCGAGCAGGCGCCGCACCTGCTGTTGGAAGACTTTTTTAAAGCGCTGGTCGATCAGGCCGTGCGGGATTGGGGCCGGCCGCGCCTCGATCGTAGACGGAGACCGCCGGCCGGGGGAGCTGCCGGCGGCTGGTGGGAGGCCCTCTGGAACGACGACGGGTATATCGACCTGCCGCCATCACAGCGGCCGGCCCTGTCCCAGTTGTTCGAAGCCTGGAATGCCTGGATGGCGCAGTTACGGGAGGAGGCCGAGGTCCCCTTCCGGCTTTGTTTCCGGCTGGAGCCGCCGACGGTGGATCCGGAGAGCGGCGAGATCCTCAGGCCCGACTGGAGCCTGCACTATGTACTCCAGGCCAGCGATGATCCCAGTCTGCTGGTGCCCGTGGAAAAGGTGTGGGAGTCCCGGGATGGCACCCTGCGCTACCTCGACCGCAAGTTTGAGGGCGCCCAGGAACGGCTGCTGGCCGGCCTGGGTCTGGCTGCGCGGATCTTTCCTCCGATCCTGCAGAGCCTGCGCACAGCGCGCCCGCAGATCTGCCCCTTGACGGTGGAGGAGGCCTACGCTTTCCTGCGCGAGGTCGGACCACTCCTGGAAGCAAGCGGCTTTGGCCTGCTGGCGCCGCCCTGGTGGGACAGGCCCTCGGCCCGGTTGGGTGTGCGGGCCAAGCTCAAGGGTGAATCGAATATTGTCGGCCAGGGCATCTTGAGTATGGACTCCCTGGTTGAATTCGATTGGGAGCTGGCCCTGGGCGATGAGCCTCTGAGCCGCGAGGAGCTCGAGCGCCTGGCCGCGCTCAAGATGCCGCTGGTGCGGGTGCGCGGCCAGTGGGTGATGCTGCAGGCCGACGAGATTGAAGCGGCGATTGCTTTTTGGGAAAAGAAACGGAAACAGCAGCAGCTAGCGCTTCGGGATGCCCTGGGTATGGCTCTGGGGGCTACCCAGGAGATGGGTCGGCTGCCCCTGCACGGCGTCGAGACCTCGGGCTGGCTGGACGATCTCTTGCAGCGATTGCAGGCCGGGGAACGCCTGCAGGAGCTGCTCCCACCGAACGGTTTTGTCGGCGAGCTGCGGTCCTACCAGCAGCGGGGCTACTCTTGGCTGGCCTTTCTGCGCCGGTGGGGTCTGGGGGCCTGCCTGGCCGACGACATGGGACTCGGCAAGACCATCCAGGCCATCGCCCTATTTCTCCACGAGCGCGAACAAAACGAGCACGACCTTGCCCCTGTCCTGGTCGTCTGCCCCACCTCCGTCGTGGGCAACTGGAAGCGCGAGATCGAGCGCTTTGCCCCGGGTCTGCGGGCCATGGTGCACCACGGCAGCGACCGGGTCCGGGAGGACGAGTTCATCGCCGCCGCTCCGGAGCACGATGTGGTTATCACCACCTATGGCCTGGCGCATCGTGACTTGGACGATCTGCTCCAGGTATCCTGGAGCGACGTGGTGCTTGACGAGGCCCAGAACATCAAAAACCCCCAGGCCAAGCGCACGCAGGCCATCCGCCAGATCCCGGCGGCGAACCGGGTGGCCCTGACCGGGACACCGGTGGAGAACCGGCTCTCGGAACTCTGGTCGATTATGCAGTTCCTCAACCCGGGTTTTTTGGGCTCGCGGGCCGGTTTCCGCCAGGCTTTTGCCCTGCCTATCGAACGCTACCAGAATCAGGAGGCCACTAGGCGGTTGAAGGGCTTGGTGGGACCCTTTATCCTGCGCCGACTCAAAACTGATCCCACGGTCATCCAGGACCTGCCCGACAAGTGGGAGATGCGGGTTTACTGCAACCTGACCGCGGAACAGACCACGCTGTATGAAGCGGTGGTCCAAGAGTCGCTGGAGCGGATCAGCGCTGCCGAGCAAGACGGGGAAAAGATGCAGCGCCGCGGGGTGATCCTGGGCGCGCTGACCCGGCTGAAGCAGGTCTGCAACCATCCGGCGCAGTTTTTGGACGACGGCTCGCCGCTGCCCGAACGATCGGGTAAACTCAACCGGCTGGGCGAGATGTTGGAGGAAGCCCTCTCTGTCGGCGATCGGGCGCTGATCTTTACCCAGTTTGCCCGAATGGGCCATCTGCTGCAGCGCCATTTGTCCTCGCTGTTTGGCGTTGAGGTTCTCTTTTTGTACGGCGAAACACCGCAGAAGCAGCGCGAGCGTATGGTGGACCGCTTCCAACAAGCGCGCGGGGGACCACCGATTTTTATCCTCTCGATCCGGGCCGGCGGCACCGGTTTGAACCTGACCGCCGCCAACCACGTTTTTCACTTTGATCGCTGGTGGAACCCGGCCGTGGAGAACCAGGCCACCGACCGGGCGTTTCGCATCGGGCAGACACGTGACGTGCAGGTACACAAGTTTGTCTGTGCCGGTACCTTGGAGGAGCGCATCGACGAGTTGATCGAGAGCAAAAAGCAGCTGGCCGAAAGTGTCGTCGGCGCGGGGGAGGGCTGGCTGACCGAACTGAGCACTGCCGAGTTGGGCGAGATTATGGCCCTGCGGAGGGAATAAGCCAATGCCGAAACGGCGTTCCAGTTATTATGATGGTTACTGGCCGCGCTACACCCCTACCCGGCCCATCGAGGTGGAAGGGGGGATCAAGGCCAAGAGCCGCTCGGGCAAGTTTGTCAAAAACTGGTGGGCCGATCGCTGGATCGCCGCGCTAAAGCGCCTGATGGATTCCGGGCGACTGGGCCGTGGGCGCAGCTATGCCCGCCGGGGCCAGGTATTGGAGATCAAGGTCGAAACCGGCCGCATCTCGGCGCGGGTACAGGGTTCTCGCCGTACGCCCTACAAGGTCAGCATCCAGCTGCAGCCTTTGAGCAAGCAGCAGTGGGAGCAGGTATTTGACGTGCTGGCCGAGCAAGCCATCTTTGCCGCCCAACTGCTCAACGGGGAAATGCCGGCGGATATTGAGCAAGTTTTTGACGCGGCCGAGGTGCCGCTCTTTCCCTCCTCGCGGGGTGATCTGCAGACCGACTGCTCCTGCCCTGACTGGGCCAACCCCTGCAAACATATTGCCGCCGTCTACTACCTGCTGGGGGAGCGCTTTGACGAGGACCCCTTTTTGCTGTTCGAGCTGCGCGGGCGCGGCAAAGAGCAGGTTGCTGCCGCCCTGCGCGAGCGCCGCATCCAGGGGATGGAGGAGACAAGCCTGCCGGCCTACGTGCCCGAGGCAATTGAAGCGGTCGAGGTGGTCGCGCTGGAACAGTGCCTGGAGCATTATTGGGACATAGGCGCCGAGGCAGAAACGGTGGTGTTGAGCATTGCCGGCCCCAAAGTGGACATGGCCTTGCTCAAACGATTGGGCGTGCCCGATTTTCTGGAGGCGCGCAGCTTTTGGGCGCAGATGGAACGGGTCCACGACGGTGTGACAGCCCGGGCGCTGGAGGTTGCCTTTGCCGAATCTGAGCAGGAGCAGGATCTGCGCCAGCCTATGTAGCCCGTTTAGAGTCGCACTACCGCCAGGTCAAAAAGGCCGTCGCCAGACCATCCCCGGCGGTTCGCCGGGTGATACATCGTTTTGCCCACGAGTTATGAGCGCATAAAGGGAAAAAGATGACCATTAGCCAGAGAGAGGAATGGGTGCAGATTGCCCGACTCGATGAAAATGAGCAGATTTGGTTCACTGACTCGTTTCGTGAGTTGATGGGTGATCTTGGCTGGGATGCCAAGGCGTTCGTGGGTCACCTGCTGGGGTTGTGGTATGATCCCTTTGAGCATCTCCTCGACTACAGCAGTGGTGAGGCCTCGCTATCGTCTGATCAGCCTGGGGAGTATGACCGGAACGGTCTGGATAAACCGCAGGAGGTCGTAGAATACTGGGCTGCGTGTTGGAGCCGGCATGAGAAGGGCCACGAGCCGCCGCACGAGGCCGGGACGGGCCTGGGGTTAGATGTCGATTGGTACCGGGACGTGCTGCGAGCCAAGCTGGTTTCGCTGCGGTTGCCCCGGCGACTGCTGGTTGCCTACAAAGAGTGCATCCTGGTCCGTCTACAAGAGTTTGAGGCGCAGTTGGGGGATTTGAACTCTTGATTGGTGTACATCCCCAATATCAGCATCGTCAAGCAAAGAACTGAATTCAATCAGTATCTGTGCTATGCACCTTTTTCATACTGTAGGAGCTTACTTTGTCCGCGAACCAAGATGCACACTAACGCGGCGGATATGATCAAATTGGAGATGAACAAATGATAGGATCAGTTTTTGGTTGACGAACTCTATATATGCTGCTATACTAAGATAGATCCTGGCACTCCAGATAAGCCAGGATGGAGGAATGCAATGAGTTCATCAACTTTGCTGGAAGAAGCGGAGCGCCGTCTGCGGACACTCTCTGACGAGCGGCTTCGGGTGGTTTTGGATTTTCTGGCCTATCTCGAGGATCGCGAGTCCTCCGAAGCTACGGCGGAACTGCTGGCTATTCCAGGGTTTGAGGAGGCCTTTCAGCGAGCAGTAAGGCAAGCGGATGCTGGCGAGGTTGTTCGCTGGGAAGAGGTTCGCCGTGATGTATGAGCTTCTTCTTACCCGTGAGGCTCAACAGGCCTACGAGCAGGCCGATGTCTCCTTGGTGAAGAAGTTAAACCGTTGTTTTGAACGGCTTCGGGAGAATCCTTATCAGCATTCCAATATCAAACGCTTGAAGGGATCTCTTGCTGGTTGTTACCGTTATCGTTTGGGAGACTGGCGCGTTGTTTATCGTGTGGAAGAAGATGGGCGCATCGTCGTCATTCTATTGATATCTCATCGCCGCGACGCGTACAGGTAAAAGTCCTTTCGCGCTCCTCGAACAGCGATTGCGTCCATTTTCATCAAGCCAATGTCCAATAGCCCGGCCAGGGACAACCCTTCCAGGCTTATTGTCAAAGCCGGCAAAGGATAGCCATAGCCGAAAAAGTGCATATGGCTGCTCGCAACGATCAACGCCCTCCGCCTCGTCAGAAACCTTGTCGTATAGGCCCAGTACAAAAGACCAGGTGAGCAGCGCTTCCCGGCCAAAGCGGAGCACCCGGGTGGTCCAGATAACCAGCGGGCCACTGCCTCGCTCGGCAAGCAGGCCCAGGTGGTTCACCGCGACCCCTTCAGCGTCAAGCCCTTCCCGTTCGCACATGTACATGGCTTGCGGCAGGTGGTATCCCTGCGTCAGCAGTATACCTTCCGTGGCCCGTCGGGCCATGTGTCGGCAGGTGTCGTGGGTGTCGATGCCCAGCCGATCGACAATGATGTCCTCCTCAGCGACGCCCTGACCTATGGCGTAGGCCGCGATGGCCTCGGCCTCCTCGTGGCTGCGGTTGTCGCCAGAGATGAACAGCTTTTGGACCTTGCCCTCTCGATACAACAAGACCCCCGCCGCAATTCTCTCCAGAGCGGCGTCACTTAGGCGCTGATCCTCGTTTACGTAGGCCCCAAGGACAATCCCATACTCCCGGGGCGGCAGGTCCTCCAAGTGCCGGTGGATTGAATCGTCAAAGCGGACGATCAGTACCAGTTGCGGTGTGAGTACGAGCAGGATGACCAGGATGGCGCTTGCGGCGAGCTGGATCTTGTTGTGTTTCATCGGCTGGTTACTCCCGCCAGGCCAACTGCACGATCAGCGGCAGGTGGTCGGACTCGCCGTAACGGGCGCCGGCCCGGCTGCTCAACGCGACCAGCTGCGTTGAGTAAAAGACCATGTCCAGGCGCATGGTCCTGGGCAGGGTGGGGATACCCAGGAATGTGCCCCGGTAAGCGGGGAAGGTGTGCTGGAAACCCCAGCCGGCCGCGGCGTGGCTGTCCTCGAGCCGCTCCGTCAGCATGCCGTACACCTCGCTTTGCTCGGTGCTGTTCCAATCGCCGGCGACAATTACCGGGCCCGGCCGGCCGGCGACGTCCCGCAGCATGCCCCGGATAAAGGACTCCCGATCGCGGATGCTGGCCGCGACCTCGGCTGGGACCGAGGCATCCCTTTTGATGTAGGCCAGGACGTTCGTCGCCGTCGGGTGGCAGTTATAGAGCGTCAGGGCGCGCCAACCCAGGTCCACCTGTACGATCTGGACGAAAGAGTTCGGGCGGGCCAGGTGCTGCGAGTCGAGTTCGCGCAGGGGATAGCGGCTGAGGATGCCCATCCCGGCCGCTCCGGGGAGGGGACGCAAGGCCCGGTAGGGATAGAGCGGCCCCAGCTCGCGGACGAGGATCGGGGCCATCTCGGGGGAGAGTTCCTGGAGCACCACGATGTCGGCGGGTCCGCTATTGAGGAGCACCTGGGCGGTCTCGATGCTTTGG
>JAFGKG010000027.1 GCA_016928715.1 Chloroflexia bacterium | reverse complement strand
TTCCGCGCACGCTTTTTGCCGCCTTTTCAAGAAAAAGATGCCCTAAACAGGCCATTTCCGGTCAAATTTCTACCCCAGTCAGCCCCCGCACCCTCGGCCACACCCGCAGCAGCGCCGCCTGCGCCTCCCCCTGGCCCCCGCTGAAAGAAAACAGCCGCTCGGCCTCCTCCTCGTCCTCCCGCCGCAAACACAGCGTCTCCCGCTGCAGGCCTCGGGCCAGGTACGCCGCCTCCGCGTCCAAGTCCGCCTCTTGCCCATTGGGGACCATTTCCGGCGGCACATACATCATCAAGAGCCGGCGCAGGTCCAGCCACTCGCCGACGATGCGCAGCAGGCGCTGCTCGGCCCCCCGCACATCCAGCACCGTCCACCAGGCATACCAGCCCGGGTCCTGCAGGCAGACCTCGGGCCAAACCCGGGCCACGGTCTGGCCCAAAGGACGCAGCTGGATATAAGCCCAAAGAACGTGCGCCGGCCGGGAAAAGATAAAGGTGCCCGCTCCCACCAAAACAGCCCCCAGGGCGACAAGCCCCAGAATCGCCCGGCTGTGCCAGGAGCGAGAAACCAGCCCGGCCAAATAAGCGACCTCCTCGCCGGCAGCCAGGAGCAGCACCACCAGTCCCGCGGCAGCGATCCCCTGCCCCAACCGCAGCGGGCGGCTGGATCCCCGCTGAGACAACCACAGAAAGGTGCGCGCCATATAGCCCGCGCAGACCGTGGCAAAAACAAAGAGGGCCCCGATAAAGACGAGCGCGGCGAGGTTGCCCTGCCGCGCGGCGCGGGTGATCGAGGGGGGCGTCTCCAGGACCAGGTAGGGGATGCTGAGCAGGACGCTCGCCTGCACAACGAGGGCGGCGCCAAAGGCCCAGCGGCCGTGCCTTTCCGGCAGACCGTTGCCGATCTGGGCAATCCGAAAGGCGCAGTAGGTCGACCAGAGGATCAGGCTGTAGGGAGCGTAGGTCACCCAGCGCCAGGCCGGATCAGTCGGAAACCACTCTTGCAGCAGGCTAAACAGCGGGGAGGGAGCGTGCAGGGCAAAGAACAAGGTAGCCAGGCCGGCGCCCAGCGCGGTATACACGTTCACCGGCTCGCGCCGGCCGCAAGCGAGCTCCCAACCCCGATACAAAAAAACCGCCAGCACTGTCAGCAGCGCGGCAGCCCAGGCGAAAAATTTCCAGCGCATCGCTCACCCAGCTAAGAGATGTGGCGTTGGAACCACTCGGTTTTATCTCCCGACGGCCCTGTATCCGAGTCGAGGCGCAGGCAGATCTCGGTGGCCAGAAGCTCCGCCGCCCGCTCCTGCTCCTCATCGTACCCGCAACCGGAACGGGCCAAGACAAATAGGGCCTCGGTGGTGGACAGGGCCTGCTCTAGCTGCTTTGGCGTGGTCAACACCTGTGAGCCGTGCTCCAGCAGCATGTGACTGCACTCATGGGCGACAGCTAGATCCCGCTGCAAGCGCGACAGGCCCATCGCGACCACGATGAGATCATGGATATTCGTGGCCAGCCACAGCGCGGAGAACTCGGGGGGCAGCGCCCGTTCGCGCACCAAGAGCCGGCGCCGTCGATCCGCAGAAACCGCATCCAGCAGTTCTGCCAAAGTGAATTTTCCCGGTAGGCCCAGCCGGCGCAGGATCGCCCTGGGATCAGTGGGCCAGGATTGCCGCATCCGGGACCGCAGCAGGTTGAAGCGTCGCAACATCTTCCAAGCTCTCAGCAAACGAGGGCGGCAGGGAAATAAACGGCCGCAGTTCCGCCAGGATCCGCCGCTCCAGCTCCCGGTCGACCCTGCGCAGCGTTCGCCGGATAGGGGCGACCAGAGGAATTCTAAGCGGCGTGAACAGGACCACCGCGCCCAGCAACATCAGCCCCTTGATCGCCGGATTGCTGACCACGCCGGTCTGGATCATAAAGCGATAGGTCTTGATGATATTCGGATCGGATAGCCCGTCGTCGGCGAACTTGCGGATGGGCAGCAGGCTCTCCGGCCGGATCCCAAAGCGCTCGGCCAACGGCGGCACGCGGCGGCTAAAGGCGATGTCCTTGAGTGGGTGGAGATCGACCATGGCCACCTCGATGGACAGCTTGAGTACCCGAGGCGGCAGGACCCGGCCCAGGGGATGCTCCCCGCGCACCTGTTCAACCAGCCAGTGCCAGGACTTGTCCATAGCCAAGTGCAGCAGGTAGCCCAGGGCAAAGTCCCGGTCGCAGGGATCGGCGTAACGGACCATCTCCTGCTGGGCGATAGTCCAAAACTCTTCTATGGGAACGTGCGTCTGGTTCCAGGGCGTGCCGTCAAAGTAGCGCATATCGGGGATGACCGCGCCGAGATTGAACTCGTCCTCGTGGTCAATCGCCAAACGCGCCTTCATTCGACGGGCCCAGACCAAATGCGAATACGGGTACATCTCTAGCCCTCTTCCTGCACTTCATCAATCAGTTGGGAGATACGCTCCAGGACCTTGGCCCGGCGCTCCGGGGGAACAAAGGTCAGCCGAGCCATGACCGCCTCGACCTTGACCTCTTGCAGCTCCTCCCTCAGACCCGGCGCGCCCAATTCAACCGGCTCGTCCCACCACTCCATAGGAAAACCCATTGCCTGGGCCAAAGCCTCCAGCTTGTCCTCCCCGGGAGACGAAATCGCGCCACCGGCCAGACTATGTAAATAAGAGCCGGTGATCTCCATGTCGGTTTCGCGCGCGATCCATTTCATCACACCCTTGCGGATGCGGCTTCCCCCAGAGCTACGCGGGAGGCTGTCCAAAAGCATTTTCGCTTTCTCAGCGTAAAACTCAGCTCCATGTTCCATATCAATCCTGCTGTTGACTCTGGTTGCCAATATAGATCATTAGCTCATAGTGCTTATGAATACACTTGGTGTATACAGATACTATTGTAGCACATTCCCCCATTGAAGTCAACTGTTTTGGCGCGAAAAGTGTCCCCACAAGGCAGAGTCTAGCCCAAACGGGACTATTGGCCTCCGCTCCAAAAAGCTCAAAGCCCGTTCCCAGATTGCCGCTACGGCCTTGACATTCCACCATTAAAATGGTATCATACATACTATAGAGCTATTTGCTATATACTGCTACACATGCTATAATAAAATAGCGCATATCATTTTACAAGGCAACTTCAGCCAAGGGGGACCCCTATGGAACTCGCGAAGGAACACCCGTTAGCATTGCCCCGTTCAACCGACCGAATGGAGAGCCGCGAACAAGCGTGGTCCACGCGCAACTCGCTGGAACTCCTGCACGGCGCCACTCACACCCTGTCCTCCCTGGCTTTAGAAGGCCGCGTCTTTTCCATCTGCGCGGCCCTGATCGTCAACATGGCCGCCTTCTCCCTCTGGTGGATGCTCTGCTACTGCTTTGACACCCACAGCCTCTGGCTGTACCTGCCGGCCCTGCTGCTGGCCCACCCCCTGGCGCTGCTGGCGCTGGGCAGCAAGCTCAGCGCCGGCGCCTTGATCGCCGCCAACCGCCGGGGCGAACCCAGCGGGGTGGACCTGGAGCGGCTCCGCCGCCCCCTGCCGCCCATCGAGATCCTGCGCGGCGACGAGGGGCTGCTGCTAAAGTTCCTGCGGAGGTAGCTATGAGCAAGTTGGCCCTCTTTCTAGCCGTACTGGCCGTGCTGGTGGCCCTGCTGGCCGGGGCGCTGCTCGGCGATCCCCTGGACCGCTACGATCCCGTCGACGAGGCCCGGGCCGAGGCCATCCGCGCCCGCACGGAATCCGACGAGGTCTGGCGGGCCAGCTCCCAACCCCTCCGGCTGGCCCTCTACGCCGGGCTGGGCGGGGTCCTGGTCATGGGCAGCGGCATGCTGGTGCTGGCCCTCTACCGCTACATGGAACGCAAGAACCGCACCTTCTATCCCGACGCCCAGGGCGTGATGCCGGCCGTACTGCTGCGGCCCGGGGAAATCTTGGCCGACCTGGGCGCGCTGGCCGGCCCGGCGCAGGTCACCGAGCAAGGCGTCACCTACAACCTGCCGCCGGCGGTCGTGCCGCAGCTGCAGGCCGGGGCCAACCAGGGCGCCGCCACCACCCGCACCATGCGCGCCTGGGCCTCGCGCCAGGT
>JAFGKG010000206.1 GCA_016928715.1 Chloroflexia bacterium | reverse complement strand
TCCTTGGAACCTTGAGTGTTTTACCTGGATGAGGTTTGGCATCCAGAACCAGCTACACTCACTTGTTAAGGTACAGGAATAGTATAGTACGAGTGTTCTACAATGTCAAGCTGGGGTCAGCGCTTTACGCGTCCTGCTTTCCCCTGCAGCTAAAGCAGGCAGTCCCCAGCAAGAGATAATTATGGACTCCTTAGCCAACCCCTTTGAGGACAAAACGGACGGCCCGGACCTCGAACCCCACTATGGCGAGCCCGTCGAACTGGAGGGCCGTTACGAGATCGACCCCATCTCTGGCAGCAAGCGTTTCCAGGGCTGCTGGCTGGTGCTGGACGACGGCACCCGCTACGTCGTCGCCTACCGACCCCGGCGGGAGCATTTCCCGTTTGCGGACAAACGGGTGCGGGTGCGGGGCCGGCCCTACACGCCGGGCCGCGACACCCAGCACATCATGGCCACCCACCTGGAGGTGCACAGCATCGAGCTGGCCCCCGGAGAGGAGCCCTATCCCCACCCACCCGATGAGCCGCCGGCGCCCGCCCAAGCCCGCAGCGCAGCCGAATTGGCCGACCTGGTGGGCCGCTGGGTCCAGGTCAGCGGCGTGCTGACGTGGCTGGAGAACGATCCCGACGGCCACTTTGGCCGGGCCCGGCTACGCCTGGCCGACGGCACGGATTTGCCGGCAAGCAGCGTGCCCATACAGCAATGGCAAGCCCACCTGGAGCAAGCCGTCACCGTAACCTCCCGGCTGGAGCAGTGCCCGGAGGGGCTCTTTCTGGCCGGCCCGCACAAGATTCGCCCCTAGGGTACCACGGCAAACAGGCACTTGAGGTAGGCCGCCTCGGGAAAGGCGATGGGGTGATCGAGGGGATGGCCGGTGCGTTCGATCTCGCGCAGCGGCCGGCCGGCCGCCGTGGCCGCCTGGTGCACGGCCTGGAAAAAGGCCCCCGCCTCGACCTGGCTCGAACAGGAGGCCTGCACCAGCACACCGCCTGGCCGCAGCACGTCCAGGCTCTGTTGGGTCAGCCGCCGATAGGCCGCCAGGGCCCCCTGCCGCTGGCTCTGGCTGTGGGCAAAGGAGGGCGGATCGACGATCACCAGATCAAAACGTCGGCCCTGCCGGCTCAGGTCGGCCAGCACGGCAAAGACATCGTCGGCGATGAACTGGTGCTTCACAGCGGCCACCGCCGGCACCTGCCGGTTATGGGCCAGGTTGCGGCGGGCCACCTGCAGCGCGGGCTCGCCGAGATCCACGCTGACGACGCCGCGGGCCCCGCCCCGCGCGGCGTACACCGAAAAGGCCCCCGTGTAGGCAAAGAGGTTCAAGACCTCCCTGCCGGCCGCCAGATCCTCCACCCGGGCCCGGTTGTCCCGCTGATCCAGGAAAAAGCCCGTCTTTTGCCCCCGCAGCGGATCGGCCTCAAAGCGCAGCCCATTTTCCCAGAACAGGACCGGACCCTCCAGGGCCGGCCCCGCCAAAAGCAGGCCGTCGTTCAACCCATACAGATCCTGATGCTGCTCCTGCATACCGCGGCCGAGGCGCAGGACCAGTCGTTGGGGGGTACAAACGGCCGCCAGCGCCCGGCAGACCTCCCGCAGATGGGGCAGCCAGGCCGAGCTATACAGCTTGAGCACCCCGGTGCCCTCGTAAAGGTCAACAACCAGGGCCGGCAGCCCGTCGTTGGCGCCGTGGACGAGACGGTAAGCGGTTGTGGGAGGGCAATCTGGATCGAGCAGCGGCGCCCGCCGGGCGGCCGCCGCAGCCAACCGGGCCCGGAACCACTCCCCGTCAATGGGGGCGGGCCGGTGATGCTGCAGGATGCGCACGCGGATCGGCGCGTTGGGGTCGTACAGGCCCAGAGCCAGGAAACGGCGCTGCCGGTCAAAGACGACGGCGATGTCACCGGGCCGGCCCTGGTGGCTCTGCCGGCGGATGGAACCCTCAAACAGCCAGGGATGCCCCCGCCGCAGCGCCCGCTCCGCGGCCGGGGTCACGTGTAGGGCAATACGCCGCTCCGCTGGGAGCGGGAGGTGGGCCAACGTGGCCGGCGATACGAACGAGGACAGAGGTCCTGGCTGCGAACGTTTGACCATGCTCCGATTATAGCATCTAAACAAACAGAGCACAAATCAAGCGCAGGCTACTCCTCGAACAATTCCACGTTCAAGGCTTCCGGGCCTTTGAGGGGATAGTGCAGGTGGAACTGGACCTTTTGCCCTTCGTGCGGACTGGAGGCATTCTCCCCCAGGACCTGGGTTTCGTGGAAAAAAGCTTCGTCTCCCGCCTCGGTCTCGATAAAACCATAGTGGCGGTGTGGGTTAAACCACTTTACCTGGCCCTGCTCCTTGGGCAGGGGACCGGACTTGATAAAACAAGCCGGGCATTGAGTGGGGATGGTTACCCTGGCCCCCCGCCGGGCGAGAAATTGCAGGTAGGTCGGGCTGGAGGCAAAGGCGCGCCCACAGCGCAGACATACCAGCGTTCGCAATTTACTCGACATAGACTTCTCCATCAGCTAGCTTCCAACAATACTCGAATCACCCGATCTTTAAAAGCCACCAGAATGCTCTGTTTACGCTGTTCCGCCCCGGCCTGGTCGGATTCGGCCGCCTCCGCAGCCAGATCCTCCTGTTCAGACGCTTCCGGTATAGCGATCGCCAAAGCCTCATCGATGATCTCGCTGACACTATCCAGTTCGGCCCCGGTGACCATAGCCACCTCCCCGGTCAAGAACTTGCGTCCCTTGTCCAGCAACTGGGCGTCTTTTTTGGTCAGATAACTATCGTACTCACGCCAGGCCAAATCACGGATGGCCTCGGCGATCTGGAGGGGCTCACCAGTGGCAATCTTGTCCTCAATCTCACTCTGGCGTTTTTTATAGGATTGCGGCAGGATCTGGGGTTCGCCAGCCAGGGTTTCAAAAACCTGGGCCAATCGGTCTCGGGACATCACCGGACGCACACCCACCTCTTCCATCTTGCGCTTGGGGATAAAGAGGGTCGATTCTCGAGTGGGGATCTCGATCACAAAATAATGCTCAAAGCCCTCGACCAGTTCCTGCTCCCGCGTATCGACGATGGTACCAGCACCAATACCAGGATGTACAATTCTATCACCTACTGAGTAGAGCATATCTTCTCCTATCACGATAATTGATTCACCTCAACTCAATTTAAGTAAAGCCTCCCCCAGCGGGAGAGGCCGCCCGACACTCATTCCGATGTATAGAAAAAAAGCCTGCCAAAGCATGGGCGACCAACACAACAGTTACTAGTGTGCCCGATTGCCCATTATACCATATTTACAAGACTATGTCAAATACATTATGACAACTCGACGACTCGACAAAACCCTGGACTTTTATCATCCTTTGTAGTATAATGGAACCAGAACCCCACGGGGCCAATATCATAGATCATTTCTCCTCAAGCACGGCAATAGATCGACCCGGACAGGGTTCCTTGGCCGGGCGTTTTGCTCAACAAGCAAGGAGGAGGTCATCATGGGCGAGTCAACTTGTCCTCAATGTGGAGCGACGGGCACGACCGCCTCGTACACAGTGGACCGCTACGGCGTCTGCCACTGGTTTCGGGAGTGCCATCGCTGTGGACACCGTTGGGAGATTCGTTACTGCCTGCCGGCCTACGACAACCCTCACCTCTTGGGGAACATGGCTAGCTGGCGGCCAGAAACGATCCCGGAGTATCGAGACCGATAAATGCGCGCAAGCGCCAAGGGCCCAAGACCTGTCCTAAGCACAGGAACAAACGCGTGCCGAAAGGGCGACGGAATCCGTCGCCCTTTGTATATAAGTCAAGGCGTTCTTTCCCAGATCACTATAGATCCACCCGCCGCCATCCTGCGCCGCCCTATATTTCCGCGCCTAGTTGCGTTGAACGACATGCTGTGGTAGTATCAGCAGTGGACAATCCAATCGAACTATCAGTGAGGTAAAGCTTGAAAAAACCCTGGCGCTTGATCATTTTTGTCTTGACCGTTCCCGAAAACTGGGAACTGGTGGGACTGTTCGAATGCGAGCCCCAGGTGGCCCTGCCCAGCGCGCCCTGGTCGAACAACCAGCTCACCTTTGTCAGCCGGCGCGGCGACGATCACATGGTCTGCGAGATCGAGCCGGGCACACTCACCTTTCGCTGGTGGCGCGGGGGGCTGGAGCACATCTCGCTGCAATTGATCGCCGTCCAGGGACTGAACATCGAAATGACCTCCGAGGAGGAAACCCTCACCGTGTTTTTCCAGGATGGCGGGAGTTTCTTTCACCCCCTGCGCATCCAGCTCAAGCCCTTTATCTGCATCCGAACCCATTGAGGAGCCCCCCATGTCCTTTTATCTCGGCGTCGACATCGGCTCGACGACCGTCAAGATCGTGCTGACCGACGAGAACAAAGATCTGCTGGACCACGTGTACCGGCACGCCCGGGGACAGCCGGGACGCGCGCTGCTGGAGATCCTGGGCGACTGGCAGCAGCGCTGGGATCTGGAGCGCGTCCAGGCGCTGGGCCTGACCGGCTCGGGTGGAGCCACCCTGGCCCGCCTGCTGGGCGGGCTGCACATCAACGAACTGATCGCCCAGACCTACGCCCTGGACATGGTCGCCCCAGAGGCGCGCACCGTCATCGAGATGGGCGGGCAGGACAGCAAGCTGCTCATCCTGGAGCAGGATCACGGGCGGCTCTTTCTGGCCGATTTCGCCATGAACACCCTCTGCGCCGCCGGCACCGGTTCCTTCCTGGATCAGCAGGCCGAGCGATTGGGCATCCCCATCCAGGACTTTGCCCGACTGGCCCGCCGCTCGCAGAGCCCGGCCCGGGTAGCCGGCCGCTGCACCGTCTTTGCCAAATCCGACATGATCCACCTGCAGCAGCGGGGCGTGGCCGTGCCCGACATCGTGGCCGGCCTCTGCCTGGCCGTGGCCCGCAACTTTCGCAGCATCATCGGCCAGGGCAAAGCCTTCCGCCGGCCGATCCTCTTCCAAGGCGGCGTGGCCCTCAACGAGGGCATGGTCTCGGCCTTTGAGCAGGTGCTCAAGTTAGAGCCCGGCGAGCTGATCATCCCACCCCACTGCACCCTCATGGCCGCCCGGGGGGCCGCCCGGGTCGCCCACGAACGGGCCGAGCAGGCGCCGGCCTTTCGGGGGCTGGAACCACTGGCCCGGTTCCTGCAGGAATCCCACCTGGAGGCCTCCACCCTGCCCCCGCTGCACACCGTCGCCTATACCAAGCCTGGGGACGCAACCAGCCACAATCCTGGCCCAAAGGGACCGTCAGCGACCACACAGCACGCCTACCTGGGGGTGGACGTGGGCTCGATCAGCACCAAGGCAGCCCTGTTGGACGAACAGGGGCACCTGCTGGCCCGCTGCTACCTCTACACCTCCGGCCGGCCCCTGGAGGCGGTCAAAAAGGCCCTGCAGCAGGTCCAAGAACAAATAGCCGGAGCGGTCCAGGTGCTCGGTGCCGGCGTGACCGGCTCCGGCCGCTACCTGGTGGGCGATTACATCGGGGCCGACCTGGTGCGCAACGAGATATCGGCCCAGGCCCGCGCCGCCCTGGAATTCGATCCGGCCGCCGATACCGTGTTCGAGATCGGCGGGCAGGACAGCAAGTACATCTATCTGCGGGACGGCGTGGTGGTCGACTTTACCATGAACCGGGCCTGCGCCGCCGGAACCGGCTCTTTCCTGGAGGAACAAGCCCAACGCCTGCAGCTCAAAATTCAAGAGTTCGGCCCCCTGGCCCTGACCGCCCCGGCCCCGGCCGACCTGGGCGAGCGCTGCACGGTCTTTATGGAATCAGAACTGGTCCATCACCAGCAGCAGGGCGGTCAACGAAAGGACCTGGTGGCCGGCCTGGCCTATTCGATCGCCCGCAACTATCTCAACCGCGTCCTGCACGAACGACCCGTGGGCCAGCGGGTGCTCTTCCAGGGCGGGGTGGCGGCCAATGCCGCCGTCGTAGCGGCCTTTGAACAGATCCTGGAGCAGCCCATCATTGTGCCCCCGCACAACGATGTCAGCGGGGCCATAGGCGCCGCCCTGCTGGCCCGCGAGGAGGCCGCCGGCCGACCGCAGGAAAAGCCGGCCAGCCGCTTCCACGGCTTTGACCTGTCCCAGCGGCCCTACGAAAGCAAGTCCTTCGAGTGCCAGGGCTGCCCGAACCACTGCGAGATCCAGCGGGTCAGCGTGGCCGGCGAACGGCCCTTCTTTTACGGGGCACGCTGCGAACGCTACGACCGCGTCGGCAGCGCAGCGGAGCAAAAGCAATCCCTCCCCGACCCCTTTGCCGAGCGGGAGGAATTACTCCTGCAGTGCTACCGGGAACAGCCCTCGGACCCCGGGCGACCGCGCATCGGCCTGCCCCGCGTGTTCTTTTTCTACGAACTATTGCCCTTCTGGTCCCGCTTTTTCCAGGAACTGGGCTGGAGCGTGGTCCTGTCGCCCCCCACCACGCCCGAGATCGCCGCCCGCTCGGTGGAGGGCGCCGGGGCAGAGACCTGTTTCCCGGTCAAACTGGTCTATGGCCACGTGGTGCACCTGCTGGAGCAGGGCCTGGAGCGGATCTTTTTGCCCAGCCTGGTCAACCGCGCCACCGCGCTGCCCGGACAGCCGCAGAACTATCACTGCCCCTTTATCCAGGCCTCGCCGCACCTGGTCCGCGCCGCACTCGAGTTGGCCGGCAAGCCGGCGCCCCTGCTGCAGATCCCGCTCCACTTTCTCTGGCCGGACGTGTTGGACATCGAGCAACCCGTATTGGCCGAACAATTGGGCGCCTCGCTGCCGGCCCTCCGCCAGGCCTGGCAGCGGGCCGACGAGGAGCAGCGCCGCTTCCAACGGGCCTGCCTCGAGCGGGGGAGGGAACTGCTGGAGGGACTGGGGCCGGACGAGCTGGCCGCCGTCCTGGTGGGCCGGCCCTACAACACCGCCGACCCCGGCCTCAACGCCGGCCTGCCGCTCAAGCTGCGCCGGCTGGGCCTGCTGCCCATCCCCATCGATATGCTCTCCCTGGAGCAGAGCGACATCAGCGAGGTCTGCGACAACATGTTCTGGTACGCCGGCCAGCGCATCCTGGCCGCCGGCCAGCTCATCCGCCAGGATCCCCGGCTGCAGGCCATTTACGTGACCAACTTTGGCTGCGGCCCGGACTCGTTCCTGCTGAGCT
>JAFGKG010000205.1 GCA_016928715.1 Chloroflexia bacterium | reverse complement strand
GGCGGGCACCGTAAAGCATGAAAATATCCTCGTAGGGGCAGGCCCCTGTGCCTGCCCAGGTGAGTACGGCGCTATTTTCAGAGTAGAAGCGGGCAGCATAAAAAGTGGACGCCCCGACGCGACGGTCTATTTTCAGACCTGTAGCTCAATCATCCAAGGCTCGACCCACCCGGGCCTTGTGACCACCGGTGCGGGTGACCCCAAATTCCTCCGCCGATTTATAGTCCAGTTCGGCCACAATACCCCGGTCCTCGATGTAGGCCCTATCCCAAGAGCGGGCGCAGTCGGTGACCAGGAAGGGGCCGACCCAACCTTTACCAAAGTCCAGCCAGACCTCCTGACCCACCTCGCCGCAGTCCGGGCGGGCCACAAAACCGACGTAATGCCGCGAATCGAAAGGAAACAGGCGGGGATATACCCCTCCCTGCAAGCGGCTGTTGATCACCCGGCTCATGACCTCGGGCGCATAGTGCGCGGCCCAGCCATCCCCCAGCAGCTCAATCTGTCGCGGCTGCGGGGGCATAGGCAAGGGGGTTGGCTCAGACGGATCCGCCCGCCACTGCTGCAACAGCTCTTGCTTGGGGGGTACGGGGTCAGGCGTGATCGGCAAGGGGGTGCTCTCGCTGCTGGGCGGGGCGGCCTGTGCCCGCGGCGTCGGGGGTATCTCGATCGCAGGCAAGGGCACGCTCACTGCAGTCAGCAGGGCCACGGGGGTGGATGAACTTGGGTTTGAAGCCGGAGATTCCGCCCGGGCTTGGGCCAGCACGGGCGCGATGCCGGGAAAAGAGACCAGCCCCATCAGCAGCGCGGTCAGGATAAGGCCAGACAACAAATAGTCTGGAGCATTCAGCCGGGCATAACGCCGTAAAAAGGCCGCTTTGAAGCGCCAGGCCGGCAGCGCCCGCCACCTGTCCCACAGGCTTTGCCGATTGGCTCTAGAGAAAAGCTGGTAAATTTTCCAACGCAGTTGAACGAGTTGAAAACGTCCCCGTCCACTGATGCAGGGGCCTCGCCGCCCCCGCTGTTTATGACTCGAATCGCTTCCGTCCATCAGAACACATTCTCCTCTACGGAAAAGGTTGGCCAACACCCAGCGGTAGAGCCCTACTGGGAAGACCTGGCTACCGCGCCAGGTCCAGGGGGTCGCCCGTCCGTACAGCACCCCCGCCCGCTTTCCCGTATTTTCCGCTCCACCGGCGGTACAATCTTGCCCCCGCGGTGGGAGGTAACGACGCCCGCTCGGCCCGATCCGCTTGCAGCGCGGTGTAGGCTTGCGGGCAAACGGCAGGCACTTTACCACAAGACGTCGCACTTGTCAAATGTGCTTGGCACTACTACAAAACCCTGTTACGATCCCTATGATACCACATAATATTAGGCTAGTCAATAGCTCTTGCTTACAGGAAGCTGACACTTTAGGCGATTCGTGGGCGACTTGCAGCGAGCTTGGAGCCGTGTTATACTGAGCCGCAGGCCCTAGGAGCAGCGCATCGGAGGAATGAGACGATGGACCCAAATCCTGTACGGCACCATTTTTTTCAGCGCACGGTGCAGGCTTTTTCCATATACGCCGTGCTCGGCTTTTTCGTCCTTAACGCCCTGCAGCCCCCGGAACTGCTGCCCTCTTTACTGTCCACGCTGATCCCGGCCACCGTCTTTTTTCTGGCCCTGCAGTTCGTCCTCTATCGGCGCACGAACCTGGCCTGGCTGCTGCTGCGGCATACCCTGGCCAACATGGGCAAGGTTGTTTTCCTGCTGGCGCTTTTGCTGCCCCTGGGCCGGCACCTGGGCCACATGGTCGAGCAGGGCGCCCTCAATTCGCTGGGCGGCCTACTCCTGGTGATTTTAGGCACCCTGGTCGGCTTTGTGCTCTTTAGCTGGGGCTGGGAAGCACTGATCGATCGATTCTGGGGGGAACGGGCCCGGCAGGAGGCAGAGAGCGAGGTCAAGACGCTGGACCAATTGGACCAACTGCCCCTTTGGCGGCTGATGTTGTTATGGATCCCGCGGTTCAAGCGCCCGCGGCAGGAGAAGGCCTCATGATGGACGCAGATTTACTCATCCTTCACGCCGGCCAACTGCTGACGATCGCCTCGGCCGGGGAACCCAAGCGCGGGCCCGCCATGTCCGAATTGGGCCTGGTCGAGGACGGCGCCGTGGCCATACAGGGTGAACGGATCGTTGCCGTGGGCCCCAGCGAGCCGATCCAGCGGCAATACCGGGCCGCAACGGTACTGGAGGCCCAGGGGCAGGTGGTGCTGCCCGGCTTTGTGGACCCGCACACCCACGTCCTCTTTGCCGGCGACCGTGCCGGGGAGTTTGAGCTGCGCCTGCGGGGGGCCAGTTATATGGAGATCATGGAGGCCGGCGGGGGCATCCAGAGCACCGTGAACGCCACCCGCAGCACCCCGCACGAGCAGCTCTTGGAGCAAAGCCGGGCGCGCCTGGATCACATGCTGGCCCACGGGACGACGACTGCCGAGGTCAAGACCGGCTATGCCCTGAACAAGGCGGGCGAGCTGCGCCTGCTCCGGGGGATCCTCGAGTTGGATCAACGGCACCCCATGGACCTGGTACCGACGTTCCTGGGGGCCCACGCCGTGCCCAAGGAACTGCGTGACCATACCGAGGACTATGTTCAACAGGTCGTCGAGGAAATGCTCCCCGCCGTGGCCGCCCTCTGGGCCGAGGAAACTGCCTCGAGACCGCGGCCGGCCCCCCTGTTTTGCGACGTCTTTTGTGAAAAGGGCGCCTTTGACCTGGCCCAGTCCCGCCGCATTCTAGAGCGGGCCCGCCACCTGGGCCTGGCGCTCAAGATTCACGTGGACGAATTTGAGGCGCTGGGCGGCACCAGTTTGGCGGTAGAGATGGGCGCCATCTCGGCCGACCACCTGGTCTCGACCCCGGAAGAGGAACTACTGGCCCTGGCCCAATCCTCCACCGTCGCGGTAGCCCTGCCGGGCACGCCCTTTGGGCTGGGCCAACGCCACTATACCCCGGCGCGCCGCCTGATCGATGCCGGCGGCGTGTTGGCCGTGGCCAGCGACCTGAACCCGGGCACCTGTTACTGCGAGTCCATGCCCTTTATCATCGCCCTGGCCTGCCGGAGCATGCGCCTGTCCCCGGCCGAGGCCATCGTGGCAGCGACCCTCAATGCGGCCCACGCACTGGGCCTGGGCCGGCACGTCGGCAGCCTGGAGGTGGGCAAGCAGGCCGACCTGCTGCTGCTCCAAGTGGCCGACTACCGACACCTGGCCTATCGATTTGGTACGAACCCGGTGGAAACCGTCGTCAAGCGGGGCAAGCTATTGGAATAGGACCGTCCCTACCGGCCAGCAAAGGAAGTGGCGTCCCGACAAATCAGGGTCATGTCCGCCCGGATGGTGCCCAGCGCGGGCATACCGGGCAGGGACATTTCGAACTCATAGAGGGATAAAAAGGTCTCTCGGGTGATTTCGACGGACTTGGCCAAATCGGTCACGGCGGAGATGCGCAGCAGGCCGTCAAAGCGGAACGGACCGACCAGGGCGGTGATGGGCTCCATCTTGCGGTTCTGCTCGTTGGGATCATAGTCGCGTGGTTCAGAGGCCGGGGGCATCAGGTGAAAGGCAACGACCTGATGGATGGGAAGATGGATCTGACGAAAGGCCACCGCCTTCTGCGGGCCGCTTTCCCGCAGGTGCAGGGCATGCGCATTGTAGATCGAGACATAGTCCGGCTTGATGGTGCGTAAAAAGGTATTGACCCGCACCATCTCTTTGCTAATAAAATCCCCCCACATCAGCGCGTCCGTTGTGTACAGCATGACCTTGGATGTCTTTTCGTCCGCGGACAGGGTGTAAATCGTCTCGTTTTCAGACATGGGAACCTCCCTGGAGTTGAGCCTGCCACAAATGGCAGGTATCGTTGAGCAAGAGCACCCGCCCCAAGCCCGATTCATAGTGCAGCAGGTTGAGGGCACCATTGTCCTGTCCAATGCACCAGAACGATTCCAGGCCCAGGCCGAGCATGGTGCAGATCAACACGCGGTTGACCACCAGGTGTCCCACCAGGGCGACGGTCTGCTCGCTGTGCGTGGCGGCCAGCAGTTCCAGCATGTGCAGCAGTCGCTGCTGCACATCCAACAGACTCTCGCCGGCCGGAAAGCGGACCTGCTGGGGGGTGCTTTGCCAGCGTTGGAAGCGCTGGGGGTCCTCGGCCTCCATCTCGGCCGGCGTCCGCCCGGTCCAATCCCCATAATCCACGTCCAGCAGCCCCCGTTGGATCTGGAGATCCAGGTGCAGGGCTTGGGCGACGGGCGCGGCCGTCTGGCGCGCCCGCTGTAGGGGGCTGGCATAGACCGCCGCCAGTTCCGGCCAGCGCGCTGC
Organism: Chloroflexia bacterium; assembly: GCA_016928715.1. Taxonomy (GTDB): domain Bacteria; phylum Chloroflexota; class Chloroflexia; order DTKN01; family DTKN01; genus JAFGKG01. The sequence continues at coordinate 13,679 of JAFGKG010000205.1, read as the reverse complement.
AATGTGCCGGGCGGCGGCCTGAGCCTGAGCCCGGCCAAACGCATCCAGCGGCAGGTCCTGCCGACCCCGAAAGCGTACCTCTTGGTTCCAGGCCGTACGGCCATGTCGTATCAAAATGAGCTGAACGCCCATAGCAGTCCGCCTAGTAGCGGCCCCCTTGCAGCAGGTTTAGGATAAAGATGCCCACGCAGCAGAGCAGCGGCAGCGCACCGAGTACAATGCCGATAATGCTGTAGGTACGGCCGCGCTGCGTTGGTTGGGTGCTCTCCTGGCTCAAACCAATAATGCCCAGGACCAGGCCCAACACGGCAGAGAGCATGGAAAGCAGGCAGCAGCCGACCACGCCAAGGCCGATTCCGCCCAAGTTTTCCAGATCGCTCTCGCTAAATATCTCTTGCAGTTCCTGCGGGTCCGGAGCGATACCGCGCTCGATTTCCCCAATGACGCCGGCGCGTTCTAGCTCCTCGTACATACTGTAGGCAAACATGACCGATGCCACCACGGTCAGGATGATCAACACGAGGCCGGCAATACCCAACCACAGACTGGCCTTGGCCAGACCGCTGGAGGGGGGCAGGCTAACCGTGTCGGGCAGTGGCGCCAGGCCCCCACCCGGGCCGGAGACCATCCCCGCTGAGGAGGGGGTGGCGAGCGGAGGGGTGGTTGCTTTGGGCGGAACTTCCGTGGAGGGAAGGGGGCTGCCGCAACTGGCACAAAAAACCGCGCCCTCCTCATTCGGGTGACCACAGTTCGGACAATCCATCGCGATCCTCCTTGTAGGGGAAACTGTTTGATCCGGACAGGCTTATTGTACTATAATCAGGCTGTATGTGCAAGAGCTTGGAATCCTGTTGCGCCTTTGTACAGAGTATAGTACAATGCCCAAGACAGTCGCTGTTAAAGCCCACGACCGTCGGGAGGATATCATGAGAGAAAGCTTTGATCAAAAACTGCGTGAGCTGGAGGATGATCTGGTCCACATGGGGGGAGTGGTCGATCAAGCCATCGCCCGTTCGATAGAGGCCTTGAAAAAGCAGGACGTGGCGTTGGCCCAAGAGATCATTGACAACGACGACAGCATTGACCAGCTGCAGTACGACCTGGAAGGGCGGGCCCTGATCCTGATTGCCACCCAACAGCCCCTGGCCAGCGACCTGCGCCTGATCGCCTCGATCATCAGTGTGGCCAACGAATTGGAGCGCATCGCCGACTATGCCGAGGGGATTGCCACCCTCACGCTGCGCGGCGCCGGCCAACCCCTGCTCAAGCCCCTGATCGACATCCCCCGCATGGCCGAATTATCCCGCGACATGCTCCAGGGCAGCCTGAAAGCCTTTGTGCAGCGTGACCTGGAATGGGCCAGTCAGATTGGCCAACTGGACGACGTTGTCGACAATCTCTACGACCAGGTGTACCGGGAGTTGTTGATCTTTATGATGGAGGATCCCCGCACCATCACCCGGGCCACCTACCTACTCTGGGTGGCACACAAGTTGGAGCGTATCGCCGACCGCACGACCAACATTTGCGAGCGTATCCTCTTTATGGAGACCGGCAAACAGCGGGACCTAAACTACCCCCCCGAGGAGGCCGCGGATCGGGTTGCCCCGGACCGCACCTAGCGCCAGGAGCAGCCTGGCCCGCTGGGCTGGAGGCAGGCTATGGAATCCGAGCAACGCCGCCGGTGGTGGCAGCGAATCCGCTGGCAGGAAATGCTACTGCTCCTGCCGGCCCCGGCCCTGCTGGCCGCCGGGCTGGCCCAACTGGCCCTGCTGCGTGGGGGCGCCGTAAGCGCCGAGGCTCTGCGGCCGGCCCTCTGGACGGCCCTAGTCCTGTGGGGGTGTAGCCTGCTCCTGAGCCTCTCGGGTTTTCGGGGGGACCAGACCCTGCTGCCCCTGGCCGCCTTGTTGAGCACCGTGGGCCTGCTCTTTATCGATCGGCTGGAACCGGCCGTGATCGACCGCTATGGGGCGGTGGCCCAGAAACAGTGGCGCTGGGCAGCCCTAGGCCTGGCTGCGTTCATGCTGACCCTCCTGCTGACGCGGCGCTGGGTCTGGCGGGGCCGCGTATTTTCCTGGGACGTATTGCTCAAGCGCTACCGCTACCTCGTGCTCTTGAGCAGCTTGAGCTTGGTGGCCCTGACGATGTTTTTCGGGCTGGAGGTCAACGGGGCGGTGCTCTGGCTGCGCCTGGGACCCTTCCAATTCCAGCCGTCCGAATTGCTCAAACTTGCCCTGGTGGTTTTCTTGGCCGCCTATCTGGAGGACAAGCGCGACCTGATCACTTTTGGCGGCTTTCACCTGGGTCCACTGCCCATGCCCCCCCTGCCCTACCTGCTGCCCCTGCTGTTGATGGAGGCCCTGGCCCTGGCCGTGTTGGTCTTTCAGCGCGATCTGGGTGCGGCCATGCTCACCCTGGGCATCTTTTTGGCCATGTTGTACCTGGCCAGCTCGCGACTGGTCTACCTGGTCGGCGGCGGGCTCGGCTTTGTCGGGGCGGTGGTCGCCATTTACCAGGTCGCCGAGCGCATCGCCTTCCTCTCCCACGTGCGCACGCGCATCACCGTCTGGCTCTGGCCCTGGAACAGCGAGGGCGCCTACCAGGTCGTGCAGGGTTTATACGCCTTTGCCAGCGGCGGTTTGTTGGGCCAGGGCCTGGGCCAGGGCTATCCCAGCCTGATCCCCGAGAGCCACACCGACTTTGTCTTTGCCGCAGTAGGCGAGGAATGGGGCTTGTTGGGGAGCACGGGCCTGTTGTTTCTCTACATCCTCCTGGTAGGCCGGGGGCTGGTCGGTTCGCTGCGGGCACGGGATGGCTTTTTGCAGCTTTTGGGCAGTGGGCTGGCGATCGCCCTGGCCCTACAGACCGGCATCATTATGGCCGGCAACCTGGGGCTGGTCCCCCTGACGGGCATCACCCTGCCCTTTATCAGCTATGGGGGCACCAGCCTGGTGACCAACTGGGTGATGGTGGCATTGCTGCTGCGGATCTCGGTCCCGGCGCGGCCGCGATAGTACCTCTACCGGGATAGCGATTGGCAGGTTGTCTCTTGACATTATTTAGTTGAAATGGAGTCCCCATGTCGGCCAAAGGCAAGGCCTACGCCGCCCTGCTGTTGGGTTTGCTCGTCCTCCCCTGGGCCGCCATCCTGATCCGCCAGGCCGGCCGGGAAGCGCACTCGCTGTTCATCGCCGGCGGGCGGCTGCTGGCGGCCACGCTTATCCTCACCCCTATCGCCCTGCTCCGCGGCGCTCCAGAGGAACTGCGCGGCCTGAGCCGACGCCAGTGGTGTTTGCTCATCTTTTCGGGGATTGCCCTGGCCCTCCATTTTGGCACCTGGATCAGTTCTCTGGCCCTGACCACCGTAGCCAGTTCGGTGATCCTGGTGGCCACCTATCCCTTTTTCGTCGGCCTGGCCTCCCACTTTTTACTCAAGGAGCGGCTCTCCCGGCTCACGGCCGGGGGCATTGCGCTTTCGATTGCCGGCAGCGTCGTCATTGGCTACGGCGACCTGGGCTTGGAGGGTCCGCAACTGCTGGGCGACCTGCTGGCCCTGATCGGGGCCGCTACGGCAGCGGCCTATTTTCTGGTGGGCAGGAGGCTGCGCCAACGGTTGTCCGTCCTGTCCTACATCTGGCCGGTCTATGCCGTTGCGGCGGCGGTGCTCTCTCCGGTCGCCCTGTTGCTTGGAGAGCCACTGACCGGCTACAGCCTGCCGACCTGGATCTATATCCTCCTGCTGGCCCTGGGACCGCAGCTATTGGGGCATTCGTCCCTGAACTATGCCCTAGAGCAGCTCTCGGCGGTCTTTGTCACGGTGGTTGCCCTCGGCGAGCCCTTGGGCTCGGCGGTGCTGGCCTTTTTGCTCCTGGGCGAGGCTCCCCCACACGTCACCCTGCTGGGCGGCGCCCTCATCCTGGCCGGGATTGTGCTGACCAGCCGCGGGGAGAGATAGGCCGGCCGGAAAGGGCCAGAGGCCTTGTTCAGCACCGCTTTTTGTGCTAATATAGGGTTGGACCATTTGAATCAACTATCTCCAACCTGCCTGGTCAGGCCAAGATAGGGTGTGTGCCCCCAGGAGGTAAATAGTGATGAAACCAAAAGTCAGGCGGCTGCTGGGCATCGCCGTTTTGACCCTGCTCTATCCGGCTATGGCGCCCATCGTCACCCATATTCCCAATCCCATGGTGCCGGGGGCCTATGTCGCCCTCAACATGATTGTGCCTGTCCTGGCGGGCTTTTTTTATGGACCGGTGAGCGGGGCCTTGACCGGCGCGCTGGGCACGGCACTCTCGGCCCTCATACTGGCCGACCCCTTTGACTGTGCGGCCGTCTTTCCACACCTGGTGATGGGAGCGGTGGCCGGCTGGACGGGCCGTTATCGCTCGGAACTCTTGTCGGCGACCACGATTGTGCTTGGACACGGGCTGAATATGCTTTTTTTCCTGCGCCTGCAGCTCCTGACGATCGCCCCGCAGGAGATCGGCAGTACCCTGCTCGGCCTGACCAGCGAGACCATGATCGACATTGTGGCCATTGTGCTGGCCTGCGTGCTGCTAAAGCGTTGGCTCTATCACGTGGAGAGATGGTGATGCGTTTGGCAAAGGGCTGGGTCAAGGCACTCAAAATAGGCAGCATCGCCGCGTGGCTACTGGGAGCGGCTGCGGGCGTCCTGCTGACCCGGGACCAGCCTGGTCACTGGACCGAGATGCTGATCTATTCCTTCATCCTGCCCGTTCTCTTGGCCGCTTTTCTTTACGGCCGCGTGGGCGGTCTACTGGTCGCCCTGATCGCCAGCCTGATCAGCGGATCGTTAGTCATCGGCGAGGCGATGCAGCTCGATTCCCCGCTGGTGCAGCGGGTGCTCTTTCAGATCATTTTCTTCAACACCGTGGCCCTGGTCACCAGTGAACTGTCCGAGCGGGAGCGTGAAGCCCAAAGCCACTATCGCAGCCTGTTTGAAAAGGTGCAAATCGGCCTGTACCGCACCACCCCGGACGGCCGTTTTTTGGACATCAACCCCGCTTTGGTGGAGATACTGGGTTACAGCGATCGGGAGGCCCTGCAAGGGGCGCGGGCCATGGATTTCTATGTCAACCCACGTGACCGCCAACACTGGCAAGCCCAGATGGAGGGGCAGGGCCATGTACACAATATCAAGGCCCGCTTCCGCCGCCGCGATGGGGCCATCATTTGGACCCTGGACAGTAGTTGGGCCTATCGGGACAGCGAGGGCAAACTGGTCTATTATGAGGGCTCCCTGCAGGACATTACGCAGCGGGTGCGGGCCGAGGAAAAATTGGCCGCCATCCATCTACTGGAGCGAGAGCTGGTCCTGAGCAAGGACGTGCAGCGCATCGCCAGCGCCGTGGTCGAAACGGCCCACTATGTCCTCGATTTTGGCATCTGCAGCCTCTGGTTGGTCGATGCCGAGGTCCAAACCCTGACCTGCCAGGCCGTGGTCACCGACCAAATCCCCTTAGCCGACATCGAAGCCCTGCCGCTGGAACAAGAACATGAAATCACTGTGCGCACATTCCATAAGGGCAAGAGCATATACGTCACCGACGTCGTGCAGGATCCCCGCTACCTGCCCCGCGGATTGAATACCCGCTCTGAACTCTGCGTCCCCCTCAAGGTAGGTGAACGCATCATCGGTGTACTGGACGCCAAGAGCGACCAGGTGGACGCTTTTGACCAAAAGGAACGCGGGCTTTTCCAGACGCTGGCCGACGCGGCCGCCGTCGCCCTGGAGAACGCCCGCCTGCACCAGGAGTTGGCCGGACAGGCCGCCTGGCTGGAGCAACAGGTGGCCGAGCGCACGGCCCAACTGCAGGAGCGGGTGCATGAAGTGGAGCGCTACAACGAGGCCATGGCCTGCCTGCTCCAGGATCTCCAAGCGGCCCATGAGGCTGCCCAGGAAGCGACCCGGCGCCTGGAGGAGGCCAACGCGGAACTGGAATCCTTTGCCTATTCCGTCTCCCACGACCTGCGCGCACCGCTGCGGGCGTTGGATGGCTTTTCCCGCATTCTGCTGACGGACTATGCCGCTGCAATCCCGGACGGGGCCGGTCGCTATTTGCAGATGATCTGGGACAACGCCCAACACATGGGGCAGCTCATCGATGACCTGCTGACCTTCTCCCGGCTCAGCCGGCAGCCGCTAAAGAAACAGCCGGTGGATCTCTCCGCCTTGGCCCGTCAGGTGCTGAACGATCTCTTGCCAAAGGATCCGGATCACCGGGTAGAGATTGCCATTGGAGACCTGCCGGCCTGTAGGGGCGATCCCGCGCTATTGAGACAAGTCCTGATCAACCTTTTCTCCAATGCTCTCAAGTTTAGCCACCCAAGGGAGCTAGCCCACCTGGAGATCGGGGCCTTGCAGGAGGAGGGCCAGACGGTCTATTTTGTGCGGGACAACGGCGTGGGCTTTGACATGCGCTATGCCGACAAGCTCTTTGGTGTTTTTCAACGGCTCCATTCAAACCAAGCCTACGAGGGAACCGGTGTAGGCCTGGCCATCGTCCAGCGCATCATCAAGCGCCACGGTGGGCGAGTGTGGGCGGAAGGCCAGGTGGACCATGGAGCTACGTTTTACTTTACGCTGGGAGGTGACAATGACGCCCAAGACTGAGCGCCCACTGGAAATCCTGTTGGTCGAGGATAATCCCTATGACGAAGAATTAACCATGCACTCCTTGAGGAAACACCATCTGGCCAATCGAATCGAGGTAGTCCGGGACGGACAGGAAGCCCTGGACTTTATCTTTTGTCGGAACCGCTATGCCCAGCGGGATATCCGGGACACCCCCCGCCTGATCCTGTTGGACCTCAAACTCCCCAAGGTGGACGGACTTGAGGTACTGCAGCACCTCAAATCCGACGAACGCACCCGAACCATCCCGGTGGTCATGTTGACCTCATCACGGGAGGAACGCGACCTGGTGGAGAGCTATCGGCTGGGGGTCAATAGTTACATTGTCAAGCCGGTGGATTTCGAAAAGTTCAGCGAGTCCGTGCGGCAGATTGGTTACTACTGGCTGCTGCTCAACCAGCAGCCCTCCTTTTGAAGCTGTCTTTAGGGTGCTCCTTCTAACTGGCGGGGCTGGCCCACCCCCATCGAACGCCGCCTTCTGGCGAACGCAAGATCCGGCTTCCCCCCAGTGAGGGGGAGACGGGAAAAGCACAACCCGCGCTATTCACGCAAGAGGCTAAACAAGCGCTGGTCACGGACCAAGGAGAACAGTATGACGGCTCCACTGCGGGTTTTAATCCTAGAGGATCGGCCGGCCGACGTCGAATTGATCCTCTACGAGCTGCGCCGGGCCGGCTTTGAGCCCCGCTGGCAGCGGGTGGAAGATGAGCAGGGATACCTGGAGAACCTGACCCCCGACCTCGACATCATCCTGGCCGACTATAACCTGCCGCATTTTGACGGCCCCACCGCGCTGCGCTTGCTGCAGCAAAAAGCTCTGGACATACCCTTTATCGTCGTGACCGGCAGCATCAGCGAGGAAGTCGCCGTAGAATGCATGAAACAGGGCGCCGCGGATTATCTGATCAAGGATCGCATGGGCCGGTTGGGCCAGGCGGTGGACCACGCCCTGCAGCAAAGACGCCTGCGTGAGGCCAAGCGACAGGCCGAGATCGCCCTGCAGGAAAGCGAAACCCTCTTTCGTTCGCTCATTGAAAACATCTCGGATGTCATTGCCATCGTGGACAGCCACGGCCGCATCCGCTACCTCAGCCCCTCTGTCGAGCGCGTGCTGGGCTATCAGGTGCAAGAGTTGAGCGAGCGCAGCATCCTCTCCCTGGTTCACGCCCAAGACCAGGATCTATTGCGGCGGATGCTTCAGGGAAGCGCCAAGGCGGGGCCGCTCTCGGCCGAGCTACGCTTTTGCCATCAACATGGTGCCTGGCACATCCTGGAGGTCATGGTCAACAACCTGCTCCAGGACCCGGTCGTGGGTGGACTCGTCGTCACCTTTCGTGACATCAGCGATCGTCGCCAATTGGAGGATCAACTACGCCAATCGCAAAAGCTAGAGGCGATCGGCCGGCTGGCCGGCGGCATCGCTCACGACTTTAACAACCTGCTCATGGCCATTATTGGCTACAGCGACCTAATCCTGAACAGCCTGGATGCCCTGAGCCCCCTCCGCAAGGACGTGGAGGAGATCCACAAGGCCGGCGAGCGCGCCGCTGCCCTGACCAGTCAACTGCTCACATTCAGCCGTAAACAAGTGACCGAGACCAAGGTGCTCAACCTGAACAACGTGGTCAAGGACATGGCCAAACTGCTGCGCCGCTTGATCGGCGAGGACGTCGAGTTGTTCCTGCAACTGGAGGGATCATTGGCTCCTGTGCGTGCGGACCCCAGCCAATGGGGTCAGGTCATTATGAACCTGGCGGTCAATTCCCGCGACGCCATGCCGCAGGGAGGCAAGCTGATCATCGAGACAGCGAACGTCGAACTGGAGGCGGATTATGCCCGGCGGCACGTGGACGTTCAGCCCGGCTCCTACGTCATGTTGGCGGTGAGCGATACCGGCATCGGCATGACGGCGGAGGTCCTATCCCATATTTTCGAACCCTTTTTCACGACCAAGGGACAGGACAAGGGCACTGGCCTCGGTCTTTCCACAGTCTATGGGATCGTGCGCCAAAGCGACGGCCACATTTGGGTTTACAGTGAACCCAACCAGGGAACCACCTTCAAGATCTATCTGCCCCGAGTGGACGAACCCGTGGAACAAACGACCCCCTCCCTGCTGCAGGAGGCCCTGCGTGGTACCGAGACCGTGCTGGTTGTAGAGGACGAGGAGATGGTACGCAACCTGGCCGCGCGCATCCTGCGTCGTTATGGCTATACCGTACTAGAAGCGCACCACCCCACCGAGGCGATCGAGCTGGCCAAGCAGCACAGCGGTCCCTTGGATCTATTGCTTACCGATATGGTCTTGCCCATCATGAATGGCCGGGAGTTGGCCCAACAGTTAGTTCAGCAAAGGCCCCGCCTGAGTGTACTCTATGTTTCGGGCTATACCGGACGCAGCATTCTTGAACAGGGTCTGATTGAGGAGGATGCGTTCTTTTTGGAAAAGCCTTTCACCCCCAACGTGTTGTTGCAGCAGGTGCGACAGGTGCTGGATCACAAAGCACCGGGCTATGATCTCGACCGTGGGCCTGCTGACCTATCTCAACATGGATAGCCTGCGCAAGGCCTGGGAGCAATTGCGCATCACCTCTAGGAAAGTTCAGGAGAGGGGGGATCGAGAGCGCCGACAACGCGAGCAGTTGCAGCGCACCGTACAAGAGTACGTCGGCTATATGCAGCGGGTCGCCCAGGGCGATCTGGCCGCCCGGCTGGCCCTGGAAGCGCTCCCCAAAAACGCAGAGGACCCCCTGATTGCCCTGGGTCACTGCCTAAACGAGACCGTGTCCAGCCTGCAGTACATGATCGCCCGCATCCACGATGCCGCCGCCGAGATGGCTTTGGCCACAGCCGCTATCCTGGATGTCACAGTCGCCCAGGTCAATGGCGCCAGCGAGCAGAGCACAGCCGTGGCCCAAGCCTCCAGCACCATCGAGGAGATCCGCAGCACCACGGAACAGACGGCCCAACGCGCCCGGTCCGTCGCCGACCTGGCCCAGCATACGGCTCAGGTAGCGCAGGCCGGACAGCAGTCCGTAGAGGAAACCATCCAGGGCATCGAACGCATCCGCGCCCAATACGAGTTCATCGTCGACGATATTCAGGATCTCTCGCAGAGAACCGAGGCCATTGGCAGCATCGTCAGCACAGTGGGGGATCTGGCCTCCCAGTCCAACCTGCTGGCGCTGAACGCGGCGGTGGAGGCCGCCCGGGCCGGGGAGGCCGGGCGCGGTTTTGCGGTAGTAGCCCAAGAGGTGCGCAACCTGGCCGGCCAGAGCCAGTCAGCCACCGGGCGTATCCGCGAGATCCTTTTAGAGATTCAGCAGAAAGTCCAATCGGCGGTCAAGGTCACGGGGACCGGCATGCAGGGGATGGACATGGGCGTACACCTGTCCATCGAGTCTGGGGCCGCCATCCGCGAACTGTCCGCCAGCGTAGCCAGTTCGGCCGAGGCCGCACTGCAGATCGCCGCTGCGGCCGAGCAGCAGCGGCAGGCCATGGAGCAAATCACCAAGGCCATGGACCACATCCTCCAGGTTTCTGGCCAGAGTGTGGCCAACGCCCAAGAGGTCGAGCAGGCCATCGAAACCCTCAATCAACTGGCCGAACGACTCCGCGCACTGGTGGGGCAGTATCAGTTGTAGCTGGATCGCCTTTACGGAACAAGACATCCCTCAAGCGCATAGTGGCCCCTATTACATACAAGCCCGGGGCCACCTGTTAGCATGGACCCAAATGATCGTGAGGATTGGACCATGCCCTACAGGAATCGCACCACCCTATTGATTTTGATCCTGATCTTGATCGTCACCATGCTGGGGGGATTGCTGCTGGCCTTCCTGTCGGGCGAGGAGAACGATATGATAGTACAAACTTTACCCCTAGTTGCTGCGAAACCGAGCATCCCGGCCATCGACGCCAATACTCCAACCCAGGTCAAAACCGCCACCTTTGCCATGGGCTGATTCTGGGGGCCCGACTCCCAGTTTGGGAGCCTGCCCGGGGTCGTGCGCACCCGCGTCGGCTATGCCGGCGGCAGCAAGGAAAATCCTAGCTATTACAACCTGGGCGACCACAGCGAGACGATCCAGATCGACTATGATCCCCGCCAGATCAGTTACGAGCAACTGCTGGACGTCTTTTGGAACGGGCACAGCCCCACCACCCCCTCTTGGTCCCGGCAGTACGCCTCGCTGATCCTCTACCACGACGAGGAACAGCAGCGGTTGGCCCAAGAGAGCCTGGCCCGTTACGAGGCCCGCTGGCAGCGCAAAATACATACCCAGATCGTTCCCCTGGACACCTTTTACCTGGCCGAGGATTACCACCAGAAATATCGGCTGCGAGGGCAGCCCAAGCTTTTGCGCGAGATCCAGGCCATCTATCCCCGGCTCGAGGATTTTGTCAACTCGACCGCCGTGGCCCGCCTGAACGGCTATGCGGCCGGGTATGGCAGCAGCGAGCAACTGGACCAAGAACTCGGCCGCCTGGGCCTATCACCGGAGGCGCAGCGCTACCTGCGCGACCTGATCGACCGCTACGATCGCTGATCCTTGATCCATCCCCCCAAGCATGGTAAAATGGGGCTGTTGTTCGGCCCTTACACTGGGGAGAATAGCCATGTCCGACATCTCGTTTGACGAAACGATTGCCCCCTACTATGAATCCTGGTTTGAGACGCCCGCGGGCAAGCAGGCCGCGCGGCGGGAAAAAGCCCTGCTGCAGCGCCTGTTGGCGACCCTGGGGCCGCCCGGCACCTTGCTGGAGATCGGCTGTGGCACGGGTTATTTCAGCCGCTGGCTGGCCGAACTGGGCTGGCAGGTGACGGGGCTGGATCTCTCCCTCAGCATGCTATGGCAGGCTCGGTCCAGGGGCGAACTGCCCCTGGTATTGGGGGATGCCCTGGCCTTGCCCTGCCCCGACAACAGTTTCGAGGTTGTGGCGATCATTACGGCCCTGGAGTTTTTCCGGGATGCCCCGGCCGCGCTCGAGCAGGCCTGGCGGGTGGCGCGGAGGGGACTCTTGTTGGGGGTGCTGAACCGACTGGGGCCACTGGCCTGGCTGCGGCGGGTGCAGGGCAAACTCCGTCCGAACATCTATAGCGAGGCCCGCTTTTACAGTCCGGGTGAACTGCATTCCCTGGTAGAAGAAAGCGGTGGGCCGGGCCTGGATATCCACTGGGATACGACGGTCTGGCCGCGCTGGTTGCCCCTGGAGGGCGGCCCCCTGCCCTGGGGGGCCTTTATCGGACTGGCCGCTCGCGACGGCTAGTATTTCGCGCGAACTTGCAAGGAGGCGCCATGTACGTCGGCACACAAGTCAGCCTGTACCCCCTGGGCCAGCAGGATCTAGCCCCGGCCATCCAGGACATTTGGGATGCCCTAGCCGAGGCCGGCCTGGAACAGCAGCCTGGTCCGATGAGCACCCTGGTCTGGGGGGAGGACGAGGCCGTGCTAAAAGCCCTGCGGCAGGGCTTTCGCCGCGCCGCCGAGCGAGGGCCGGCGGTCGTTGTGATCACTATGACCAATGCCTGCCCGCTGCCAGAGCAGGACCAGGAATGACAGCGGTCCTGTACCCAGGGGCGACCGTCGATTGGCTCACTCCAGAGCGGGTGCGGGCCGGCTTGCCCACCCGCTATCTCGGCCACGAACTGCTGCACTTTTCCCAAACCGCCTCGACCAACGATGCCATGCGGGCCAAAGCCCAACAAGGTGCCCAGGAGGGTTGGCTCGCCCTGACCGAGGAGCAGATCGCCGGTCGGGGGCGCCGGGGGCGCCGCTGGCAGGCCCCCTTTGGCAGCAGCCTGCTCTGCAGCCTATTGCTGCGCCCGACCTTTGTCGCGCCAGAGCAGGCCTTTTTGCTGACGGCCCTGGCCACACTGGCCCTCTCGGAAGCGATTAGCGGACAAAGTGAGCTGCGGCCGGAAATCAAGTGGCCCAACGACCTCATGTTGGGGCGACGCAAGCTCTGCGGCATCCTGATCGAACTGGAGGGCCGGCCGGAGCGATTGGAGTGGGCCGTGATCGGCTGGGGCTTGAACGTGAACGTGGACTTTGGCCCGGATCCCGACCTGAGCGATTGCGCCACCAGCCTAGCCATGGCGCTGGGCCGGCCGCAGCCAAGGCTTCCCCTGCTCTGGGCCTGCCTGGCGCGCCTGGAGCATTATTACGATTGGCTCCGCTCCGGGGGCGAGCAGCAGATCTGGTCCACCTGGCGCAGCCGCCTGCATACCCTGGGCCGCATGGTTCGGGTGGATGCTCCAGAGGGAGTATTTTGGGGGCGGGCACTGGATGTGAACAACAGCGGGGCCCTGCTGGTGCGCCGGGAGGACGGCGTCACAGTCCCTGTATTGGCCGGGGAGGTCTCGGTGCGATTGCCTTGTACTGATGGCACGGCGCCTTGAGCTGTGGGGCCGGTCTGGTCTGGTCCGAAAATAGCCGTGCTTGGTCGGGCCCGGGGCCTCAAATCACGTCATTTCGAGCGAGCGGAAGGCGCGCAGCGCCTGGAGCGAGTCGAGAAATCGCGTGGATAGCAAAACGATTTCCTTCAACTCCGTTCAGGACAGGCTCTCGACTACGGCGGCTGCGCCGCCTCCGCTACCCAGAAACTTGATGGTCAAGAGCGGCAAGTTTCTGTGCTCTAGCATACCGCCGGGCCAGCAAAGCTGGCACGCAGTTTGAGTGACTCGGACTGACGAGGGGTCGGCGGCCTTGCCCAAGTCGGCGGAGTTTCGCGCCAAACTCGGCGGAGACTCGGACCAAAACTCGGCGGAGACTCGGACCAAAACTCGGCGGAGACTCGGACCAAAACTCGGCGGAGACTCGGACCAAAACTCGGCGGAGACATGGTCCAGATTCGGCGGAGACATGGACCAAAGTTCCTGGACATGTGGTCCAAAGTTCCTGGACATGGGGTCCCAAAGTCCAGGACATGGGGTCCAAACTTCCTGGACATGGGGTCCGTACATTCAGGACATGGGGGCCGTACATTCAGGACATGGGGGCCGTACATTCAGGACATGGGG
>JAFGKG010000026.1 GCA_016928715.1 Chloroflexia bacterium | reverse complement strand
CTTGAAGGAGCGGCCCTCGTAGAGGATGGTCTCGCCGGGGCTCTCCTCCGTCCCGGCAAAGAGGCTGCCGATCATGGCGCTGTGGGCGCCGGCGGCGATGGCCTTGGGCAGGTCGCCGGAGTACTTGATGCCGCCGTCGGCAATGACCGGCACGCCGTGGGCCGCCGCCGCCTCGGCGCAGACGCTGACCGCCGTGATCTGGGGCATGCCCGCGCCTGTGACCACTCGAGTTGTGCAGATCGATCCGGGGCCTACACCCGCCTTGACCGCGTCGGCCCCGCGCTCGATCAGTGCGCGGGTGCCCTCGGCGGTGACGACGTTGCCGGCAATGACCTCGGCCTCGGGATGCCACTGCTTGAGGCACTCCAGGGCCTCCATCACCCCCTGGGAATGGCCGTGGGCCGAGTCGATGGCCAGCACGTCCACGCCGGCCGCCAGCAGCGCCCCGGCCCGCTCCCGCAGGTCGGCGCCGGTTCCCACCGCGGCCCCGACCCGCAGCCGGCCCAGGTCGTCCAGGTTGGCGTTGGGATACTGGATGCGCTTCATAATGTCCTTGACCGTGATCAGGCCGCGCAGGATATAGTCGTCGTCCACGACCAGCAGTTTCTCGATGCGGTGCTGGTGCAGGATCTCTTTGGCCTGCTCCAGCGTCGTGCCCACCGGTACGGTGACCAGGTCCTCCTTGGTCATCATTTCGTGGATGGGCTTTTCCAGATCCTCCTCGAAACGCAGATCCCGGTTGGTCAGGATGCCCACCAGCCGGCCGCTCGGCTCGGTGATGGGCACGCCCGAGATGTGATAGTGCTCCATCATCTCCAGAGCGGCGCGGATGGGCCGGTCGGGGGGCAGGGTGATGGGATCCACGATCATGCCGCTCTCGGAGCGCTTGACCTGCCGCACCATCTCGGCCTGCTTTTGGATGGGCATGTTGCGGTGCAGGATGGCGATGCCGCCCTGGCGGGCCAGGGCGATGGCCAGGCGCCCTTCGCTGACCGTGTCCATGGCCGCACTGACAATGGGGATGTTCAGTGTGACGCGGCGGCTCAAGCGGGTGTGTACGTCCACGTCACGGGGCGTGACGGCCGATTCGGCCGGCACCAGCAGCACGTCGTCAAAGGTCAGTCCCTCCTGGCCATATTTTTCCCGCAGGTCCATCGGTCCTACCCCCCACTACACTATATCCAGTCCGGACGTGCAACATACAAAAAGGCGGAGCCCTGTCCGCCCCGCAGCGCTGCAGTTGGGCCGAGCCGGCCGCTCTCGTTTCCAGTCCGTGGGCCCAACTGCGGGGATTTCTCCTTGCGAAATACCCCTCTAGCATGGTTGCAGTGCGCCTGGGGCGATTCGAACGCCCGGCCCCTTGCTCCGGAGGCAAGTGCTCTATCCACTGAGCTACAGGCGCAGCAGGGCCATTATATCATAGCTGTGGAGGGGGTGCAAACAACTAGCGTTTGCTCCCCTTCAAGAGTTCCTGCAGGATCCACACCGCCGTGCCCTTGTCCAGGGGCTCGTTGCCACTGCCGCACTTGGGGCTGATGATGCAGCTCGGGCAGCCATCCAGGCAGGGGCAGCCGCGCACGGTGTCCAGCGTTTTCTGCCACAGTTCGCCCAGCACGGCAAAGCCGTATTCGCTGATGCCCACGCCGCCGGGCACGGCGTCGTAGATAAAGACCTGGGCCCGCCCGGTGTCGGGGTGCTGCGGTGTGGACAGCCCGCCGATGTCCAGCCGGTCGCACATGGCAAAGAGGGGCAGCATACCGATGGCGGCGTGCTCCACGGCGTGCAGTCCGCCGGCCAGGTCCAGCCCCCGCCGCTCTACCTGCCGGCAGACGCTTTCCGGGATCTCGAACCACAGCCCCACCGTCTCAAAGGTGTAGGGCGGCATGCTCAGGGGGAGTTCCTGCAGTATCTTTTCGTCATAGTGGCCGATCCGGCGATAGCCAATGACCTGCTGGGTCACCCGCACCAGTCCCAGGTAGGCCTCCGAGCGGCCCAGGCGGTGGTGCTCGAAGGAGCGGACGATATGCAGGTCGGTGAGATCCATGGGTTGGGTATAGTAGCGCACATTTACGGGCTGCAGCCGGGCCAGGCCGGTCTGCAGGTCGAGCGAGCTCACCCGGTAGCTCTCCCCCTGGTGCAAATAGATCGCTCCCGGGTGGACCCGGTAGGGCGCGCTGACCCGCTCGATGGTCTCGAGCACCTGGCCACCCGGTCCCAGCAACTGCAGGCTGTCGGGGGAGCTGGAGCGGATGTTGACCGTCTGGGCGGGGTAGCGCTCGGGCCCGCAATAGACCCAGCGCTGCTCTCGGGGGGCCAGTTCCCCGGCCTCGGCCAGCTCCCAGGCGCTGTCGCTGGTGTAGGGGCCAAAAAACTCCTCATCCTCTGGTGCCAGGGTCAGTTCATAGGCGGCACAGCGGAGTTGGTCGGCCAGGACGTAGGGGTTTTCGGGATCGCAGCGGGCCTGTTCGTGGGGCCGGCCGAACAGTTCCTGGGGGTAGCGCATAAAGTACTGGTCCAGGGGATTGTCCGCAGCCACCAGTAGGGAGAGGGCCTGGCCGCTGTCGCCCCGACCGCTGCGGCCGGCCTGCTGCCAGGTCGAGGCGATGGAGCCCGGATAGCCGCTGAGCACGGTGGCATCCAGGTCGCCCACGTCGATGCCCAGCTCGAGGGCATTGGTTGTCGTGACCCCCAGTAGTTCCCCCCGAAAGAGGGCCTGCTCGATCTGCCGGCGCTGCTCGGGCAGGTAGCCGGCCCGGTAGGCCCGGATACGCTCGACCAGTTCCGGGTGGGTCCGCTGCAGATCCTCCCGGGCCCGGCGCAGCATGAGCTCGGCCACCACCCGAGCGCGGACAAAGGCGATGGTGCGAACGCCGAGCCGCACCAACTCGCTAAAGAGCATGGTGGCCTCGGCCATGGCCGAGCGGCGTTCCCCGCTGTCCGGCGAGAGCAGGGGTGGGTTCCACAGCACAAAGTCGCGGCTGCCGCAGGGAGCGCCATCGCGATCCACGACCTCTACCGGCAGGCCGGTCAGCGTCTTGATGTGCTCGGCCGGGTTGGCCATGGTGGCCGAGGCGGCGATAAAGACTGGCGTGCTGCCGTAAAAGTCACAGAGCCGCCGCAGCCGCCGCAGCACCCCGGCCACGTGCGAACCAAAGATGCCCCGGTAGACGTGGGCTTCGTCAACGACCACGTAGCAGAGTTGGCCCAAAAAGCGGCGCCAGAGGTTGTGGTTGGGTAGAATGCCCAAGTGCAGCATGTCGGGATTGCTGAGGATGATCTGGCCGCTGCGGCGCAGGGCGCCGCGTTCCGTCTTGGACGTGTCCCCATCATAGGTGCCAAGGCTGTTGATCTCGGGTAGATCGCGGCACAGATCCTGCAGGACGCGCAGTTGGTTCTGGGCCAGGGCCTTGGTGGGAAAGAGGTAGAGGGCCCGGGCGGCCGGATTCTCCAGCAGAGTGTCGAGGACGGGCAGATTGTAACACAGGGTCTTGCCGCTGGCGGTGGGGGTGGTGACGACGACGTGTTGGCCCCGTCGGGCCAGGTTGATGGCGGAGGCCTGGTGGGCGTAGAGACGACCGATGCCCCGGGCGGCCAAGACCTCCTCCAGGGCGGGATGCAGGGAGTAGGTCAGCCGGCCATAGCGTGCATGCCGAATTGGCAGCCGCTCCACATGAACGATCTGGCCCCGGTAGGACGGGTGTTGTCGGATGTAGTCGAGGAAATGCTGTGGGTTCATCCGCTCGTCGACGCTCCGTAGCGGCGTCGCAGCCGCCCCAGGATCTCGGCCAGGTCCGGTGGCAGGGGCGCCTCAAACTCGCGGTACTCGCCGCTGGAGGGCAGGGCCAGCCCCAGCCGGCAGGCGTGTAGGAACTGGCGCGTGAGCCCTTCGGCGCCGGCCTGGCGCCCGTAGGTGGGGTCCCCCAGGATGGGTTGGCCGTGGTGGCTCAAATGCACCCGGATCTGGTGGGTCCGGCCGGTCTCCAGGCGGGCCTCCAGCAGGCTATAGGGCCCCAGTTCCTGCAGGACGCGGTAGTGGGTACGCGCGGGCCGGCCCCCAGGTCGCACGGCCATGTGTTTGCGCTGCCGTGGATGGCGCCCGATGGGACCCTCGATGCTCCCCGACCGCTCGGGCAGGTGGCCTTTGACCAGGACCGTGTAGAGCTTGAGCACGCTGCGGGCTTTCATCTGGGCCACCAGGTCGCGCAGGGCGGCGTCGTGCCGAGCCACCACCAGCAGCCCCGAGGTATCCCTGTCCAGGCGGTGCACAATGCCCGGTCGGCGCCCCCCCCCCACGGCCAGGTTGGGATAGCGCCCCAGGAGTGCGTTGACCAACGTGCCCCGGGGATGCCCCGGTGCCGGGTGGACGACCATGCCGGCCGGTTTGTTCACGACGACGATGTCGGCGTCCTCGTAGACAATATCCAGGGGAATGTCCTCTGCCAGCAGCTCCGTCGGCTGCGGTGGAGGGATGGTCAGCTCCAGGACGTCGCCGCACTCGACCCGGTGGCTGGCCCGCACGGCGGCGCCGTTCAAGCGGAGCAGGCCCTGTTTGAGCAGGCGTTGGATCTGGGAACGGGATAGTTCGGCGATCCGGGCGGCGGCGGCCTGGTCCAGGCGCCGGCCGGCGGTCTCCTCTCCCAGCACCAGGCGCAGATGCCGCCCGGTGTTCTTTTCGTCCATGCTCAGTTCTTCCTCCCTATTCCCCTGACGCCGGGTCGGCTGGCCCGCTTGGATCAACAGAGGCCTCCATCTGATCTTGGCCGGTCCGGCTTTGGAAAAAGACGATATAGACGCCATAGAGGATGCCGCCTATGGTGATGGCGCTGTCGGCCAGGTTAAAGACCGGCCAGTAGCCCAGGTCCACGAAATCGACGACGTAGCACTGCGGCATACCGACGCGCAGCCCATTGAGCAGGCGGTCGATCAGGTTCCCCCAGGCGCCGCCCAGAATCAGGCCCAGGGCCAGGTTGGCCCAACGGCTGTCGGTGAGCAGGTAGCAGTAGCTGAGGGAGAGGACCGTCAGGGCCAGCAGGCCCAGGCTGGCGACGATCACGGATTGGCCCTGCAGCCGGCCAAACGAGACACCCGTATTCTCGACGTAAATCAGGCGAATGGGACCCCACAGATCGATGCTGTGCACGTCGGCCTCAGGTCCCAAAGTTCGCACAATGAGGTATTTTGTTACCAGGTCCAGGATCAGGACCAGCAGGGAGATCAACAAGGGCCAGAGCAGGAAGGGTCGCCTGATTACTTGAGCCAAGATTACCTTTCCTCGAGCCGGCTTTGGCAATCTAGACACAGTGCGGCATACGGCAGCGCTTGCAGACGAGCCCGGTCAATTGGTTGCCCACAGGCCCGACAGAGACCATAGGTCCCGTCGTCCATCCTCTTGAGGGCGCTCTCGACCTGTTCCCAAGTCCGCTGCAGGTTTTCCAGCAGGGCCAGGTTCCGTTCCTGGTCAAATGTGCTGCTCGCACCCTCAGCCATGTGGTTGCTGATCCCACCGTCTCCCCCTCCCCGATTGCTGCGCAGCTCCTCAGTGATCTGCTCCATGCGGCCAATGTGGAGAAGCAGCTCTGCGTGTTCCTGTTCCAACTTTTCCCTGAGGGCTGTCTTGTCGACCACTGAGGTCATTGTCGCCCTCCTTTCTGCACTTGTAATGGTTTGTCACCACCGATACTGTTGTGGGTATTATACTATAGCCCTTCCGGCTGTGCAAGTAAATTGCATCCCCTTGCCCGCTTGGCGGATCTGTGATAAAGTATGTCAGTGGCAAGTCGGCTGGTTCAATAGGCAAAAGAACTCGGAGGCAGCCCCGTCCCATGTCCTATGCTGTCGAGGCCCGCCAATTGAGCAAGCGCTTTGGCGATTTCACCGCGGTGGAGCGGATTTCTTTCCGCGTGGCCAAGGGGGAGATTTTTGGCTTTTTGGGGCCCAATGGCTCTGGCAAGACGACTACGATTCGCATGCTCTGTGGGCTATTGCTCCCTAGCGCGGGCCGGGCCCACGTGCTGGGCTATGATGTGGCCCAGGAGCCCGATCAGGTCAAGACCCGCATCGGCTACATGTCCCAGCGTTTTGCCCTCTATAGCGATCTGACTGTGCGGGAGAATCTGGACTTTTATGCCGGCATCTACCAAATTGTGAGCGCGGAACGCCGGCAACGCATTGCCGATTTTTTGGAGTTGGTCGGCCTGCGTAAACACGAAAACGTGTTGGTTCAAAAGCTCTCCGGGGGCTGGAAGCAGCGCCTGGCCCTGGGTTGTGCCGTGCTGCATCGGCCGCGCATGCTTTTTTTGGACGAGCCCACGGGTGGTGTCGATCCGGCCTCCCGACGAGAGTTCTGGGACCTGATCTACAGCCTGGCAGAGGAGGGCACGACCATATTTGTCACCACCCACTATATGGACGAGGCCGAGCATTGCCATAGCATCGGGCTGATGTACCAGGGCCGCCTCATCGCCTGCGATAGTCCCGCCGGGCTCAAGGAACAGGCCATGCAGGGTCAGGTGCTGGAGCTGTCCGGTGAGCCCCTATTGTCGGCTCTGGAAATGTTGCCCCGCCTGCCCCAGGTCTATGAGGTGGCGATCTATGGCACGGTGCTGCACCTGGTTGTTGAGCAGGGGGCCGTTCCGGCGATCCGCAGAGCCCTGGGAGAGGATGGATTCCGTATAGACCGACTGGAGACTATCCCTCCTTCACTGGAGGACGTCTTTATTTCGTTGGTTCGTCAACCGTTGGGGGACACTCTTGCTGAAGGTGGGTGATCTCGACCTGCTCGATGCGTGGCCCTCGCATCTGCAGCACCCGCAAGCGAACGTTTCCGAAACGAAAGGTCTCGCCTTCTCCGGGCAGTCGCCGCAGGTGGGTCAGGATAAAGCCGGCCACGGTCTCGTAAGCCTCCTCCTCGGGCAGGTTCAGGCCCAGTTCCTCGTTGGCATCCTCGACGTGCATTTGCCCGCTGACGACAAAGGTGCGCTCGCCGACCAGGCGAAAGATCAGGGGCTCCCGGTCTAGTTCATCCTGCAGTTCGCCGACGATCTCTTCGACAATGTCCTCAACCGTCAACACGCCGGCCATGCCGCCGTATTCGTCCACCAGGATGGCCATGCGCACGTGGACCTCGCGCAGTTCCTGCAGTAGGTCGCCTACCGGTTTGTTCTCGGGAAAGAAGGAGGCCGGCCGCACCCAATCCTGTAGTGAGCTCTCCATCACGCCCTCGGCCAGGGGCATGTCCTGGAGTAGATCCTTGACCGAGACCACCCCCACTACGTCGTCAATGCCCTTGGGGCCCAGGACCGGAAAGCGGGAGTGGCCGGTCTCGCGGAACAACTCCAGCAAATCGTGCACCGAGGCCTCTTGCGAGATGGTGTGCACGTCCGGGCGGGGGATCATGACCTGGCGAGCCGTCAACTGGGGAAAGTCAAAGACGCTGTCCAGCATGCGGCGCTCGTCCTCCTCCAACATGCCCTCCCGCTGGCTGGCCTCGACCAGCATCTTGAGCTCCTTGACCGAATGGACGCGCTCGTGTCCCTCGGCCGGATGCACGCCGATCAGGCGCAAAAAGAGGTTGCCGGCGCCGTTGAGGACCCAGATAAAGGGCGAAAAGAGGTAAAAGCTCCACAGAATGGGCCGGGCTACCCACAGCGAGGTCCGCTCGGGGGCCTGCAGGGCGATGGATTTGGGGGCCAGCTCACCGAGTACGACGTGCAGCAGGGTGATAATGGCGAAGGAGAGTCCCACGGAAATGCCAAAGCCCACCCAGTGGTCCAGTGGGCTGAACAGGTGGGACAGGGCTTCCTCCCCGATCCAGCCCAGCAGCAGGCTGGCGATGGTGATACCCAGTTGGGTCGCCGCGATAAAGCGGTCTGGGTCGCGGATGGCCCGCTGCACGATGCGGGCCGTGCGATTTCCCTGGGCGACCAACTCCTGCACTCGCGTCCGCCTTACACTCACCAGGGCGAATTCGGCCGCTACAAAAAAGCCGTTGGCAAAGACCAGAACGACAACGGCCAAAAGTTTTAACAGGTCCATTTCTTAAACTCCTCGTACGCTACTGCTGTGTAAATAGATCCTTTCTGCATAGCCTGCCCCTGCGCAGGCGGGGGGTTTGGCAGTGTATTTGGGAAAAGCACTGGCTACACTTTATCCGCTATGCCGCACTTTGTCAAGTAGGGGACGCATACGCCGCCCGTAATCGTTCACGAGGCAAATTCGCTCGCGGCCCCTGGATGCTCACCCCGATGGCTATTCCGTCATCCCCGCGTAAGCGGGGATCCAGAGTCCCACTCGCCACGTGACGCCCCACGCTGGTCGTGGGGCTCCCCTCCAAACTCTCCCGCCTGGATGCCCGCTTTCGCGGGCATGACGATTCTTATGCTCCCGTGATATTCCCGCAGGTATTTGTCCCGTCATTCCCGTGAATTTCCCCCCGGGAACGATTACCGTGGTCCCTAAAGAGACGCCCAAATCGGGAATATCTTGTGCTGCATTTACTCGACCTGCCATCCAAAAGACCTCGCGGAATTCGCCGAATTGTTCATGCGCAACCAAAATTCGAAATCCCTTTTGACAAATCCCCCTCCTGTGGTAAACTAAAGACGGTCTAGCCTTTGGTGGCGGAGGCAAAATCGTGCTGAACCGGACAAAGCCATGAACAAACCAGATTGTGGGGTCCAGCACCCCAGTACGCCCAAGTGCTCTCCCTGTCCAGCCCGGCGGCCCTGGCGGGTCCTTTGGCTGCTGCCACTGCTCTTTTTACTATCCTGTTTGCCCAGCCTGCCGCCGGACCGGACGCCCGCCAGCACCGCGGTCCCGACCACGTCGCCGGACCTTCCCGCGACCCCTTCTGCGCTTTCGTCCGTACCGCCGGGGCCCACCTGGACCTCCTGGCCCTCGAGCTCGCCGCTGCCCTGGCCCAGCAGTGTCCCGGCCTGGCCCACGGCCCAGCCGACCCCCTCCCTGGCCCCGCTGCGCCGGCCCGAGCTGCAAGTGGGCACCTTTTTCTTCTTCTGGCATGACTGCCCCGATCACCTCTGTGACCCCCGCCTGGTCTATGCGCTTCCACCCGGTTGGGACGAACCCCTGTCCGGAGACCCCGACCCCGCCGACGGCTTGTATTATTCCTCCCGCAACCGCTATTGGTACTTGCAGGAACTGCGCGACATGCGCCTGGCGGGCATAGAGATCATTCTGCCGGTCAGTTGGGGGGATACCCGACATCCCTGGTTTTGTACCGAACAATTGCGCCTCCTGGTCGAGGCCAATCGACAGCTCGACCCGCCCCTGCGGATTGCCCTCTTTGACGATACGACCTCCGAGCGCTACGAATACCACGACTATGCCGACAATCGGCTCTTGGATTACAGCAACTATGGCCCCGACGGGCCGCCGCTGGATTTGAACGACCCGGCCAGCGGCTTTTATTTCTACGACCGCAAGATCCGCCCCTTTTTCCAGCTCGTCCCGCAGGAGATGTGGGCCACCCACAACGGGCGGCCCCTGGAACAGGGCGGTCGCCCCCTCATTGTCGTCTATACCGCCGCCGGCATGTCCAACCTGCACAAGGCCGGATCCCTTTGGGCCAGTATTAAAGAGTCCTTCCGGCGGGATTTCCAGGACCGCGATGGCCGGCCGATTACCCCCTGGCTCGTCCTGGAGAACAGTTGGTTCACCCCCGATACGATGGGGGGGCGTCCCCCCGTGAGCGATGCGGCCGATGGCCAGTACCTCTGGGGGACAGCCCTGCACGGCCCGGATGTGCGCGATTGGCGCGAATATACCGTCGCCTCGGTGGGGCCGGGCTTTGACAATAGCAACCTGCGCTGGCCCGATCCCGGACAGGTCCAGCCCCGCTACCGTGATCCCCCCGGCGGTAGCGGCGACCCTGGCACCTTTCTGCGCTGGAGCCTGCAGCAGGTCCCGGCGCGCACCGACCTGCTGCTGATCGAGACATGGAACGAACTCTGGGAGGGTACCTCGGTCTGCCGCGCGGATTATCTTCCGGTCGAGGGCCAGGCGGTCCCGGAGGACTATTGGCTCAATCTACTGCGCGGCTACCTGACCGGTCAGGAACTTTGGTGGGCGGCCCAACCCCTGCCCGCCCAGTGGGCCACTCGCCTGGCCCCCGGCCAACACTACCAGCTCGCGCTGGAGGTGCATAATACGGGTACCCGTACCTGGTCCGGCCGCGGTGGCGAGCACCTGCTGCTCGGCGGGGATTTGTTCCCGCAGGGATACGTGGCCCGGCTGGCCGAGCCGGTCCGCCCCGGCGAGCTGGCCCGCTTTACCGTGCCGATCACCACCCCGCTGGAATTTGGCTCCTATGGCCTCTCTGGCCAGATGTACGGTCCCAAGGGTGCCTTTGGGCCGGCGGTGCTGTGGCCCCTACAAGTAGGCCAGCCCCAACTCGGCACAAACCTGGTGCTGGCGCTGCCGTCCGAGCCCATCCGGGCCGGTGTGCCCTTTGTCCTGGACCTGCAGTTGGAGCCAGCGCTGCCGCTGCAGCGGGCCCAACTCCGGCTGCGCTTTGACCCCCAAGCCCTGCAGTTGCTCCAGATGGAAGCACTGCCCGGGCAGGTCCCGCGGCAATGGCAGGCCCAGGTGGATAACGAGCGCGGCCTGCTGTGGATCGAGCTGCAGGCCAACGAGACCGGCCCCTGTTCCGAACTCCTGCGGCTGCACCTGCTGGGCCGGCAGGCCGCCAGCAGTGGTCTCTGGATCGAGGAGTCTCAGCTCTGGCTGCCGGATGGATTGGCCTTGGTTCTGGAGGCCGACTGGACGGAACTCATCGTAGGAGCAGCACCCTAGTCCGGTAGGAGCCGATGAAAATCGCACCCCGCAACGTCGAAAGAGTACTGCTGCTGCTGGTCCTGCTGCTGGCCCTGGCCGTGCGCCTGGTCGGGCTGGACTTTGGACTGCCCTACACCATCCACCCCGACGAGCCCAATGTCGTCG
>JAFGKG010000204.1 GCA_016928715.1 Chloroflexia bacterium | reverse complement strand
TAACCTAGCATAGCCAGAACCAAGCAGGACTGCTCCATAGCCCAAATCCTTGCCCGGTGTACGAGAATTTTAGCGGTTAGGCCCTAATCTAGCATAGCCAGAACCAAACAGGACTGCTCCATAGCCCAAATCCTTGCCCGGTGTACAAGAATTTTAGCGGTTAGGCCCTAACAAGCGGGCCGCGACAGGCGGCTCCGCCACACCTCGTACAACATTACCGATCCGGCCACGGAGGCATTGAGGGAGGCAATTTTCCCCCGCATCGGCAGTCGTACCAGGCCGTCACAACGCTCCCTTACCAAGCGGCGTAGACCAGAGCCCTCGCTGCCCACGACCAAGACCAAGGGGCGGTCCCAATCCACCTCGGTGTACAGGACCGCATCCTCGCCCTCCTCCAAGCCCAGCACCCACAGGCCCGCTCCTTTGAGCTGTTCGACCGTGCGGGCCAGGTTGGTCTCTTGGGCAATGGATAGGTGTTCGGTGGCGCCGGCCGAGGCCTTGACAACGGCCGGCGTAATGCTCGCCGCACGGTGCTGCGGCAGCACCACCCCCTGCACGCCCACAGCCTCGGCGGTGCGCAGCAGGGTACCCACATTTTGCGGATCCTGCAGCCGGTCCAGCAAAAGGATCAGGGCGGCCGATCCGGCCACATGGGCCTCGGCCACAATCTCCTCCAGGGCGCGGTAGGGATAATCCCCCGTTTCCAATACGAGGCCCTGGTGCTGTCCGGAGCGACACAGGCGGGACAGCTCGTTTTTGGCCCGCTGCTCGATAGGACAAGCGTGCTGGCGGGCCAGGCCCACGATCTCTTCAACTCGGGGGTTGCGCTGAACGCCCTGGGCCAGCAGCAGGCGGCGCAACCGGCGTCGGCCGGCCCGCAGGCATTCCCAGATTGGATTGCGACCGTACAAGAATTCACTCATCGTTCTATACGCCAGCGAGTTCCTTCGTCTCCGTCCTCCAGCGTGATGCCCGCCTCGGCCAGGCGCTCGCGGAGGGCATCGGCCTGCTCCCACTGCTTGTGGCTGCGAAACTCGGCCCGTAGATCGATGAGGATCTCCAGCAGGGACTCGGTCAGGCCGGCCAGGATTTCCCCACTCAGTTCGTCCGGGATCAGACCCAGCACGCGATCGCCCAATTGCCGGTAAAAGCGATCATAGGCTTCGAGGGTCTCTCGCTTGATCTCCCCATTTTCCAGACGGCTGTTACTCTCTCGCGCCACATCGAAAAGTACCGAGATGGCGATAGGCGTGTTCAGATCGTCGTCCAGCGCCTCCAGCAGGCGGGTCTGCTGCGCGGCCAGGGTCTGTTCCACCCGCGGATCGAGCGGGCCGGCCTCACTGGAGGGAAGCCTCTCCCGAACGCGCCGCACGGCATCGTGCAGCCGGCCCAGCCCCCGATCGGCGGCCAGCAGGGCCTGATCGCTAAAGTCGAGGGGGCTGCGGTAGTGGCTGCTCAGAATGAAAAAGCGCAGCGTCAACGGGCTGTAGGCCTGCGAGAGGAGGGGGTGCTCCCCGCTAAAGGCCTGCTTCAAGGTGATAAAATTGCCCAGAGATTTGCCCATCTTGATGCCATCTACGGTGACCATGTTGTTGTGCATCCAGTAGCGCACAAAGGGTTTCCCCGTGGCCGCCTCTGACTGGGCGATCTCGCTCTCGTGGTGGGGAAACTGGTTTTCCAAGCCCCCTCCGTGAATGTCCGCCGTATCGCCGAGATAGCGCATGGACATGGCCGAGCACTCGAGGTGCCAGCCGGGATAGCCCCACCCCCAGGGGCTGTTCCAGCGCAGGATGTGGTCCTCTTCGGCCCGCTTCCACAGGGCAAAGTCGGCCGGGTGGCGTTTGTTGGGATCGGGGGTAATGCGCACCGCCTCGAGCAATTCCTCCACCCGCCGGCCGGAAAGCTGGCCATACTCGGGAAAGGTCTCGATCGAGAAATAGACCGCACCGTTGACCTCGTAGGCGTGCCCCCGCCCCAGCAGCTTTTTGACCAGCTCGATCTGTTCCGGGATGTGCCCGCTGGCCCGGGGAGAGATGTCCGGCCGCAGAACACGCAGCGCGTCCATATCCTCGAAATAGCTGCGGGTGTATTTTTCGGTCAACTCCATGGGTTCCAGACGCTCCCTGGCGGCCTGCTGGAGGACCTTGTCCTCCCCGGCATCGGCATCGTCGGTCAGGTGGCCGACGTCGGTAATGTTCTGAACGTAGCGCACCCGATAGCCCAGGTAGCGCAGATAGCGCACCAACACGTCAAAAGAAACGTAGCTTTTGGCATGGCCGATGTGGGATTCCCCGTATACAGTCGGGCCGCAGACATAGAGCCCCACCCGACCCTCGTTCAGGGGGACGAACAGCTCCTTTTGACGACTGAGGCTATTATAAACATGCAAAGACATGGAAATCCTCCTTCTGTCGTGGGGGGACAAGTCAAGGCCGGGCCTCCCCACACATATACACTCCGGCCAACAGTGGCTAATCGGGAAGAGAATGCCGCCAGGGGAATCCTGCCGGGGACATCGCCCGACCGCTTGGATCAGGTGCGATGTCCCCGCGAACAGGCACAGGCTGCTGCCAAACAGGAGTGAGTGGGAAAATGCTCCTGCGTTACTGTATCAGGAATCGGCCCGGATTGCGGGAACGTCGCTTTACTCATTTGATCCTCTATCGCCGCAGCAAGCCGGCCTGGCCCCAAAGGGGCTATTCCGGGTTCTTTTCGGCGGGACGCTTTGCCTTGGGATCCGCCGTGCTGACGGCGGCATCGCCCTCAGCGGCGGGTTCCTCTTTCCGCTTGCTGGATGAACCATTGCCCGAGGTGGGTCGGCCGTGATCCTTCACGTACCATCCAGACCCCTTGAAGATAATGGAGGGAGGAAAGAGCAGGCGCTTTAGACTCCCCCCACAATGGGGACAGGTGGAGAGAGGGGCATCACTGAATTTCTGAATGACCTCAATCTCTTCCTGACAATCCTCGCAGCGATATACATAGGTCGGCATAACGAAAAAACCTCCATCCGGCAAGTTGTCGATGCAGCATATCATTATACTGCTTTCCCCTCCAGTTGACAAGTTTGTGATTTTATTCTCATTCCTCCGGGGCCGGTTCGACCTCAGTGGCCCGCAGCAGCCACTCCAGAAAAGTCGGGGCCCCCTCCTGCACGGGCAGGCTCAGGATCTCGGGCACCTCGTAGGGATGCAGGCTTTGCAGGCGGCGCTGCAGCAGGGGAAAAAGCTCCTGCCGGCTCTTGATCAGGAGCAGCAGCTCGGGATCGTCACAGATTTTGTCCTTCCAGTAATAGATCGAGCGAATTCCGGGCAGAATGTTGACACAGGCGGCCAGATGGTCCTGGACCAGGGCCTGGGCAATCTGCTGGGCCGACTCTTCCGTCGGGACGGTACATAGAACAATTATCGCTTCCATTGGACCTTCCTTTACGTCCGCCTCATCCACACCCGCACCGGGTCTCCCACAGCCAGACCCAGTTGGGCGGCGGCGCTGCCGTTGCGCACGGCGATTTCCAGTCGTCCATTGCTGCCGATCAGGGCCAGGGGCTGCCCGGGCTGCACCTGGGCATAGGTCGAATGGAGCCCCTCCAGGCGATGTCCGGGCAGATCCACACAGAGCGAGCCCTCCGCAGCCATCTCTTTGACATCGTCGCCCTCGATATTGGTGCTGCAGTTACCAAAGCGATCCACGTGCAGCACGTGTCCCAGTACGGTGCCATCATCCTGGACGCGTGGTTGAACGTCGCCCTGCAGGGTTAACTGCCGCAGGGGCCGGCCCAACTCCTCCAAACTCACGCCCGCCGCCAGGTGGGCCGCCACCGGCGCGAATATGTCCCGCCCATGGAAGGTGCGGCTGACCTGCGGCAGCCAGTAGCGGCTTTGGCCGAGTTCGACAATGCGGCTGGCCGCCCGCTCGGAACGGCTCAGGCCCTCCCAAACCCAGATGAGCAGGCCATTGTCCGGGGCGACGAACCATCCGTAGGGGGTCTCCATGGCGATGGCCGGCCGATCGGTGCCAACCCCAGGGTCGACGACAGCCAGGTGGACCGTACCTCGCGGAAAATGGCGATAACAGGAGGCCAGCAGGAACCCACCCTGCAGGACGTCCTGGGGGCGGACATTGTGGGTCAGGTCGACAATACGGGCCTGAGGGCAAATCCCCCAAATGACGCCCTTGAGCACGCCCACATAGACGTCGCTCAAGCCAAAGTCCGTCAACAAGGTGATCACACCCGAACGATCCACCAGCGACCTCCTGACAGTGCATCCATCAAGCTCATTCTAATCGCTCTGGGCCGGCCTGTCAAGAACTCTACTTGACCAAGCCCTGGAAGTGCAGTACAATGTGCTCATAACGAGAATATGAGGTGTTTTATGCCGATCTATGAATACGAGTGCACGGATTGCGGCGCCCGCTTTGAACGGATCCGTCCGAGGGACGAGGCCCACGCCGCCCCCCCCTGCCCGCAGTGTGACAGGCAGGAGACCCGTCTCTGCTTGTCCGCCTTCTCCTCCTTTTCCAGAACAGACGGTCAAACCCGCTCCCTGGCCGGGGGCTCGAACTGCGCCTCCTGCTCCGCCAGCAGTTGCGCTGGTTGTAAGGGGTAGCGGGAATGGACCAAGCAGATGCCCTGGTTGTAGCGGTGGACTTGGGAGGCACGCAGATACGGGGAGCGCTTTCCGACCTGCAGGGCCATTTCCTCAAGCGGATGGCCTGCGCGACCGAGGCCGAGCAGGGCCGCGAGGCGGTACTGGATCGGCTGGTCGATCTAATCCAGCAAGTACGGGCGCCGGCCGGGACACGGCCGTGCCTGGGCGTGGGTATCGGATCCCCGGGCCCGGTGGACCCCAAGTCCGGCACCATCCTCTCCCCGCCCAACCTGCCCGGGTGGCACCACGTGCCCCTGCGGGGGATCCTGGAGGAACGCTTGGGCATGCCCGTGCGCATGGCCAACGATGGCAATGTCGCGGTTCTGGGGGAATGGGCCTTTGGGGCCGGCCAGAACTGCCAGAATCTGCTCTACGTGACCATCAGCACCGGCGTAGGGGGAGGCATCATCTCGGATGGTCGCCTGATTTTGGGCCGCCAGGGCCTGGCCGGGGAAGTCGGTCACATGACCCTGAAACCGGACGGCCCCCGCTGTAACTGTGGCAATTATGGCTGCTGGGAGGCGCTCTCCTCAGGCACGGCCATCGCCCGGGAGGGCGCCGCGGCGGTGCGGGAAGGGCGCTCGGAGATCCTGGCAGAACTCTGTCAGGGCCAGCCCGAACAGTTGGCCGCCAAGCACGTCGGGCAGGCCGCCGAACAGGGGGAACAGGTCGCCGCCGCGATCATTCGCCAGGCCGCGGTTTATGCCGGGATTGGGGTGGCCAATCTGCTGCACCTGTTCAGCCCCGAGTTGGTGCTCATTGGCGGTGGGGTTTCGAACATGGGCGAGATGTTTTTGGGACCGCTGCGGCAGACGGCGCAGGAACGCCTGATGCCGGCCTACCAGGATGTCCCCATCCGGCGGGCGGCCCTAGGAGCGGACGTAGGCCTGCAGGGAGCCGTGGCGCTGTTTCTCTTGACCGAGGAGGCCGCATGGAAGGGGAGTCTCTAGCTCCCGAAATTCTTGAACGCGTCCACCAAAAGCTCCTGCGCGAGCACCCCGAGCTGGCGGGCGGCGAGCTGCGGGTGCGCCCACGCCTGCCCTCCCCCCAAGAGGCCGCGGCCGCGGCCAAGCTGGGGCTGCCCCAGCCCAAGCAACAGGCGCCGACCTTTGTCGTCACCCTGCGCAAGTGCGTGCCAACCGAGGACGGCGTGATGCTGCCGCTGAGCGCCCGGGTGACAGTCGACGCCCAGGGGCGCGTCGTCAAGCGGCGCCAACGCCGCTAGTGCTTGAGACGAGCTCGGGGCCGGCCTGGGCAAGTCGGCAAGGAGGATGCGCATGGCCCGACGGCGACCCAAACGACAGAGCACGCGCCAGGCCCTGCTCCTGATCGCCCTGCTCATCTTTCCCCTGACGCTCTATTACTTTTCCCCCGTCCTGATCATCCAGGGCGCCGCCGAGGGCGTCGTCAACGGCAGCATGATCGTCTTTGGCCTGATGTTCCTGTCCGCCCTGTTCGTGGGGCGGCTCTGGTGCGGCTGGTTCTGCCCGGCCGGCGGGCTGCAAGAGATCACCGCCTCGATCAACGAGCGTCCGGCCACCCGGGCGCATTGGCTCAAGTGGCTGATCTGGCTGCCCTGGATGGGCGTGATCTTGCTGATGTTCGTGCAGGCCGGCGGTATCCGCTCGGTGGAGCCGCTGTACCAACTGCGGGGCGGGCTGACCCTGCTGCAGGACTTTTGGTACATCATCTACTATTTCATCCTGCTGCTCTTTTTACTCCCGGCCCTCATCATCGGACGGCGGGCCAGTTGCCACTATATCTGCTGGATGGCCCCCTTTATGATTCTCGGCCGGCGACTACGTAACCTGCTGGCCTGGCCCTCCCTGCGCCTGCGGGCCGAGCCGGAAAAATGCAACGAGTGTCGGCGCTGCAATCGCGTATGCCCCATGAGCCTGGACGTGCTGGCCCTGGTGCAAAAGGGCTCCATGGAGCACGACGACTGTATCCTCTGCGGCAGTTGCGTCGACAACTGCCCCAAGGACGTACTCCACTATAGTTTCAGCGCGGGCCTCCATTCGATTGAACGTTGAAGGTTAGGAAATTATGGTACGGGATCTGGCCATCCTGATCGCCTGCCGGGGGGAGGATTGGGCCTTCGCGCCGGCCCTGGCCCAGCAGCAGCGCCTGGGCCTGGAGATCGGCGACCTAGCCGATCCCAACCTGCTGGAGGGCGATTGGCGGCCGCGCTGGCAAGAGATCGCGCCCCTGTTGCAGGGCCTGGAGGGCGGACTCTCGCTGCACGGACCCCGTTCCGAACTCAACCCCGGCCTGCGCGACCAGGGGCTGGTGGCCTTTTGCCGGCGGCGCTACCGCCTGGCCCTCGGGGCGGCCGCCGAGATCGGCGCCGGCAGCATTGTCTTTCATACCGGCTTTAACCCCCTGATTCGCGCCCCGGGCTTTGATGAGCGCTGGATTCGGCGCAGCGCCGACTTTTGGCGCGAGCTGGCCCAGGAAGCGGCGGAGGCGGGCCTGCAGGTCCTGCTGGAGAACGTCTGGGAGCCCCAGCCCGAGCTGCTGCGAGACCTGGTCCGCGAGGTCGGGGCGCCCAACGTGGGCGCCTGCTTTGACGTCGGCCACGCCAACGTCTATTCCCGGCGGCCGGCCAGCGAGTGGGCCTCCTGTCTGGGCCGCAGCCTGCGCTACGTGCACCTGCACAACAACGACGGCCGCCGGGACAGCCACGCCCCCCTGGAGGAGGGCACGGTCGATTTCAGCCAGCTCTTGCCCCAACTGGCCATCTCGCCCCAGCCGCCCCGCCTGGTGCTGGAGGTGTCCGGGGGGCGCCGGGCCGTCACGGACAGCCTCTTTTACCTGCGGCGGCTGTTGGGGCTGGGCTGACAGGCCGCGCCGGGAGGAGACATGGGCCAACGCGCAGCGCACATTGCCATCGTGGGGGTCTGCGCCTCGGGCAAGACCGTGCTGGCCGAGGCCCTGAGGCTGCACGGCTACGACGCCCGCACCCCGGCCCAGGAGCATTCGTACAGCCCCAAGATGTGGCGATCCCGCAGCCGGCCCGGCCTGCTCATCTATCTCGACGCCGAACCGGACACCATCAACCACCGCCTGCGGCGCGCCGATTGGAACGAGGAACTGGTGGCCGAGCAGCGCCGGCGCCTGGCCGACGCCCGCGCCCACTGCGATCTCTACCTGCCCACCGACGGCCTCAGCGAGGCGCAGGTGCTGGAACGGGTACTGGCCTTTCTGGAGGGCGCGGCCTAGCGCAGCAATTGCTTGAAAAAGTCCACCAGACGCCCTTCGTAGGCCGGCGCGGCCTGGGCGAAACCCCCGTGGCCGCATCCCTCGATCACCCAGAGTTCCTTGGGCTCGCCGGCGGCGGCGTACAGCCGTTGGGCGCTGCCCGGCGGCACTACCCCGTCCTCCGCACCGTAGATGAGCAGGACCGGCCGGGGGCTGATCTGGCCGATGCGGTCCACCGGGCGGACGGCGTCCGGTTCGATGCCGGTCCGCATCTGTCCCCACAGGCGGGCCAGCAGTGCCCCCCCCGGCAGCCCGCCCATCTGCCAGGCCAATTCCTCCTCCAGCGTGGCATAGGTGGACTCGACCAGGACGGCCCGGGGGCGCGGGTCCACCGCCGCCCCCTCGATCATGACCGCTCCACCCATCGAAAAGCCCAACAGCCCGATGCGGTCCGGGTCCACGTCGGGGCGGGCAGAGACAAAGTCGAGCGCGGCCAGGAGATCCTGCTTTTCGCGGCAGCCAAAGGTCACCATGTCGCCGTCGCTCTGGCCATGAGCGCGCCAGTCCAACAGCAGCAGGCCAAAGCCGGCCCGGGCCAGCAGGCCGGCCTCGGGCAGCAGGCTGGCCCGGTTGCTGGCGTGGCCGTGGCCCAGGATGACGGCGGCGCGGTTGCGGGAGGGAACGTACCAGCCGCGCAGGGTCAGGCCGTCTCCGGTCACCAGGGCCACCTCCTGGTAGCTCTCGATGCCCACGTCGGCCGGTGAGCGCTCTAACGGGAGCCGCGGCGGATGGGTCATGAGTTCGGCCCAGCGCAGCACCCACCCGCCGGCCGCCAGCAGCCCGGCCAGCACAACGGCGGCCAGGCAGAGGCCGGCAAAGCGCAGCAGCCGGCGCCAGTAGGCGCGGGGGCGGGCTAATTCGGGCATAATATGATCTCGATTCGCGCTTGACAGAAGCGCCGCATGCAAGTATACTAGGCGCATACGTGGTGTCTGTAGCTCAATCGGCAGAGCACCTGACTGTGGATCAGGCGGTTGAGGGTTCAAGTCCCTCCAGACACCCCTTTACTTTTCCAGCCCGTACAATTCCCCATACTTTTTCCACAGGTAGTCCATATAGTCATCGAGCTGCAGCGGCCGGCCCGTGGCCCGTTCCACCAGCTCCACGGGGTCGAACTTGCGCCCGTGGCGGTAGACGTTTTCCTGCAGCCAGCCCAGCAGCCGCCCGAACTCGCCCCGCTCGATGTCGGCCGGGATCTCGTCCTCGGCCCGTACCGCCGCATTAAAGAATTGGGCGCTGAGAATGTTGCCGATGGTATATCCCTGAAAGCCACCGCCGACGCTCCCATAATACCAGTGCATGTCCTGCATCACGCCATCGCGGTCGTCGGGCGGGACCACGCCCAGGTCGCGGCGGTAGCGCTCTCGCCAGGCCTCGGGCAGGTCGGCCACGGCGAGCCGGCCCTCCAGCAGATCCAGTTCCAGCTCAAAGCGGATGATGATGTGCATATTGTAGGTAAGCTCGTCGGCGTTGACCCGGATCAGGCCCGGCTGGACCTTGTTGGCGGCCCGGTAAAAGGTCTCCAGGGGCACATTCGCCAGTTGATCGGGGAAAACTTGCTGCAGGCGGGGGTAGAAAAAGGTCCAAAAGGCCCGGCTGCGACCGACCACGTTCTCCCACAGGCGCGACTGGCTCTCGTGCACGCCGGAGGAAGCCCCCCGGGCCAGCGGCGTCCCCTCAAAGGCGGGATCGATGCCCTGGTCGTAGAGGGAGTGGCCGGCCTCGTGGATGGTGCCAAAGAGGGCCTCGTTCAACAATTCCGCAGAGGCGCGGGTGGTCAGGCGCACGTCATAGATGGAGAACATTGTCGTGTAGGGATGGGGGACCAGGTCGATGCGGCCCCGCTGCATGTCGTAACCCAGGTGCTGGACCAGTTCGCGCACAAAGGCCAACTGCTGCTCGACCGGATAGGTCTGGCGCAGGCAGGCGTCGTCGATCGGCGGCTTTTTGGCGATGGCCTGCAGCAGGGGCCGCAGCCCCTGCCGCAGCTCGGCAAAGAGGGGCCGCAGGATCGAGACCTTTATGCCATAGTCGCTGAAATCGATCAGCGGGTCGGCAATGTGCTCGTAGCCGGGAAAGAACCCGGCCATCTCCCGGCTGTACTGCACCGTCTTTTCCAGGTAGGGCTGGACCAGCGCAAAGTCGTCGGCCGGTCGGGCCCGTGTCCAGGCCTCAAAGGTTTCGGCCCGGTGCTGGGCGAAACGCGCCACAAAGTCCGACGGCACCCGGGTGGCCCGTTCGTAATCGCGGCGGGCCAGGCGGACCAGGGCGGCATCGTCCGAGCCCGGGGGCAGACCCTCGGCGTAGGGATCGAGCTCGTCCAGCAGGCGGCCCAGTTCTGGATCGACGGACTTTTGGTGGGATATCCGCCGCAGGG
The DNA here is from genome assembly GCA_016928715.1 of Chloroflexia bacterium. Classification (GTDB taxonomy): domain Bacteria; phylum Chloroflexota; class Chloroflexia; order DTKN01; family DTKN01; genus JAFGKG01. Next base: position 4,482 of record JAFGKG010000204.1, on the reverse strand, counting down.
TGGCCATCTGGCGGGCCCGCGCCGGGCTGGCCGCCGGCGGCATATAGGTGGTCTGGTCCCAATAGAGCAGGCCGGCCGCCGCATTCAGGTCCCTGATTTCCTGCAGCCGTTCCCTCAGCAACTGCATGTTCTCGTTCATTCTCTCTCCTCTGCTCAACGGCCCAATCTTTACCCTCTAACTTCCAACCTCTAAACCCCATAATACAGCCGTGGCTGCCGCACCTTTCCATCCGCGGTGACCTCCAGGTCCTCCAGGCGGAGCAGTGCCCGCTTCATCTCTTCCCCACCCTGAAAGCCCCCCAGGCGGCCATCGGAGCGGATGGCCCGGTGGCAGGGGATCACGATGGGGAAGGGGTTCCCGGCCAGGGCCTGGCCCACGGCGCGGGCGCCCCCGGGCAGGCCGAGGTGTCGGGCGATCAAACCATACGTGCTGACCCAGCCCCGGGGGATATCCCGCTCGGCCAGCAGGACCCGCTGCTGGAAATCCGTGCAGCGATCCAGCGCGATCATGTCCAGGGAAAAGTCGACCGCCTGGCCCTGGCAAAACTGCTGCAGCTTGCGGCCCAGGCTCTGGATAGCCGGGCAGACGTGCTGCCTGACCCCGGGGTAATGCTCCTGCACCAGGTAATCGACCGGGGTTTCGGCCGGCGGCAAAAAGATTTGCAGCACCTTGTTTCCCAGTAGGGCCTGGCGCCAGACGATGGCCAAAAAGCCGAGACCGGTCAACTGGCGGGCGTAAAAGATTTCCACGGCAAAACTCCTAGGGCCGGACCTGCCAAGGAATGGCCATTGAATAACTTGCCGGTTTTGACCGGCTAAAGCCTCCACTCCTGTCCAGGAAAGCGAGACCTTTTACGGGTCTTTTTGGAGTCGAGGCTTTAGCCGGCGACGCAGGACAGGCAGCAAAACCGGCAAGTTATTCAGCCTCAACTCCCAAGCAAATCCTGGCAGGCGTAACGCAGGTAAGCCCAGGCGGCGCCCAGCCAGTTCAGGCCCCGGCCGGGCAGGTCCAGTTCACTCTTTTCACAGACCGTCGAAATGCTCAGTCGATCGATCTGAGGTTTAAGCGCGCGGATGGCCTCCCTGTCCCCCGCCTCCCAGAGCCGGCTCACCCGCTCCACCATGGCCTCGGCCCGGTCGATCCGCTCGGCGACCTCCCGCGCCAGCGCGGAATCGACCAGGCCGTGCTGCAGTTTGAGTCGGTTAAAGCGCCGGCCGGCCTCGTAGCTGACCTGCACGATCTGCTCGCGGCTGAGCCAGCGCGTGGCATAGTTCAAGGTCTGCAGCCAGGTGGGCCCCAGCAGGGCCTGGCGGTGCTGCTCCAGCGTGTGGAAACGGATCTGGTAGCCGTGCTGGTCGGGTTCCTCAAAGGCGCGGCTGCCCGGGTCCAAAAAAGGCGCCAGGGGGGAGATAAAGGGGTAGAGCCGTCCATCGCCGCCGTAGCGCTGCAGCAGTTCTCCGGCGTAGGCGGCCGTGTCCAGGACCGAGGCCGGGTCCTGTTCGGGCAGGCCGATCATAAAAAAGACGTCCAGCCGGCCGGCGCCGGCCTCCAGGGCCGCCTCCAGGGTGGCCTCCACCGGCTCGTTATCATAGTGCTTGCCAAAGGCCCGCCGCACCCGGGGATCGTGCGACTCGAGCGAGATCTCGAGCACAAAACCCGGAAACACCCGGCCCACCCGCCGTAGAAATTCGGCCGGGGCCGGGCTAAAGAGTTCGACAATGACCTCCCCACCGATGCGCAGCCGTTCGGCCGCCTCCAGAAAGCGGTAGGCGTAATCCTCGCCGGCCTGCTGCAAATCGCCCAGGATAAAGATGGGGCCGTTGTTAAAGCGGCGCACCGCGGCCAGGTCCTGGGCCAGCACCTCCGGGGAGCGAAAGGCCGGCCGCGCGCGCCCGCAGACCTGGCGGTAGCCATAGGCCGAACCGCCGCAGGTCAGGCAGGGCCGGGTGCAGCCGCGCACGCTCAGCGCCGCGGTGATGGGATAGTCCATCCAGCGATCAAAGGGCAGGGCGCTGCGCAGGTCCATGTAGCGGGGCACCGAGCGCAGCAGTTGGCGATAGTCCAGCACTATGCTATCCAGGTTCTCGGGCACCCAGGATAGTGGGTTGGCCCGGACCTGGCCGTCCTGGCGCCAGCTCAGGTTGGGGATAGCGGCCAGATCGTCCCCATCGCGGAGGGCCTGCAGCAGTTGGCGCAGGGGCTCCTCGGTCGAATCCCCCCGCACGACGTAATCCACGTAGGGGTACTGCAGCAGTTCCCGCTGGTAGTAGCTGGAGGAAATGCCGCCAAAGATGATGGGGATATCCGGGTGCAGCCCCTTGAGCAGCTCAGCGACGGCCAGGCTGCCGTGGGCGTGGGGCAGCCAGTGCAGATCGATGCCAAAGGCGGCCGGCCGCATCCGGGACAAAAAAGCCGGCACGTCAAAGCCGTCGTCCTGCAGCATCCGCGCGGCCAGGTTGACGATGCGGACGCGAAAGCCGTGCCGCTCCAGGTATTCGGCCATGGTGCTGAAACCGATGGGATACATCTCGAAAATGGGTCCGGAGGGGATCAGGTCGCTCACCGGGCCGTAGAGAATGGCCTCCCGGCGGAAATCATAGACGCTGGGGGCGTGCAGCAGAAGCAGGTCCATCTTGGCAGCCATGAACACCTCAACTGGGGGCTATTCCGCCCGCCACAAAGAACGAAACCAACGGCGGATGCGCGACCGGCGCATCCAGAGCGTAAAAAGGATCACCACGACAAAGACGAGCAGGTAAAAAGTCCACTCGGAGAGCAGCAGGTCGCCCACCTGGTCGAACGAGCCCGACCGTTCTCCCTCCGCCAGCCAGTCGCGCAGCCTGGGGCCAAAGCGCAGCAGCAGGCCGGTCAGGGTGGCAACGAGGGCCAGCCCAAGGCTGCCGACCAGGGCCAGCATGGCCGCGCTGCGGGGGGCCTGTCCCCCCACCTGGCCGGTCTGCCCGTTGACGGCCACCGTGTAGAGCTGGCCGCGGTAGCGATAGGTACACAGCCACACCGGCAGCAGCACCTGCTGGAAGGAATCCAGGCGCACCGTCCAAAAATGGGCCCGGTAGGTCGCCTGCCGGTGGGTTTGCATCTGTCCGGGCTGCCTTCGCCCCCAACCTATCCGCCACCCGCCGCTGACGAGGGCCACATCGTAGAGAGAATCACGATATTCGGTGGGCGGGGCCCAGCTCTGGGCCTTTATACTCGCTTCCCTGGCCATGATCTCCCGGGCCTGGATCGTGGCGTCGGCCAGGGCAATCTGGTAGACCTCGGCCGGCCAGCCGGCCAGGTAGGCCGGGGAAAAGGGCACGGCCCGCTCCAGCTCAAAGGGCTCAATAGGGCGCAGCAGCCGGTCCTCCAGGGCATAGGAGGCCGGCAGCAGCACGTCCTCAACCGGGACAAAATTGCGCTGGCTGCGGGGCCCCTGGAGTACCGGGGAGCTATAATCGGCGCGGTACGAGATCTCGGCCAGCCCCTTAAAGGCCCAGAAGGGCAAATAGGCGCCGTGAAACTCGACGATGTCGGCCCGGCCGGCCAGGTTGCCGGGGTTCCACATCCCCTGCGCCAGCCATTTCCGCAGGGCCTGCTCGGCCTGATCGCGATCCACCTGGAAGGGTACGATCGCCTGCGGCGGCAGCAGGGGCCTGGCGGTCTCCACCTGGACGACCTGGGGGGAGCCGCAGAAGGGGCAGGCCAGGGAGGCTGTGCGGGCGGAAAGTGGCGTGGTGGCCGCACAGGAACGGCAGCGCAGGCTCTTTTGGCCCATGGGCTCGCTCTGGGCCTCGGGCGTGGAAAGCTCCGGTGGGATCGCGTACCAGGTGGCCTCGACATCCTGGCGAAAGCGATGGCGGGTGCCGCAGTGGGGGCAGCGCAGTGTCCCGCTGGCGATGTCATAGCGCAGGTGGGATCCGCACTGGGTGCAGGAGGAGGGGTGCGCGACGATGCGCGTGGGCCACTCGGTCGGTTCCGCCGGGCTCTCCCCTGCGCCGTCCGGGCTCCGGAGCTGGGGACCGGAGCGCAGGGCCACCAGTCCCAGGCGGGCCTCGTCATTGTTCGGGTCCAGCATGAGCACCCGGGTAAAGCACTCGGCTCTTTTTTCGGCGTCGTCCAGGGCTTTGCCCATCCAGAGCCAGGCCTGGGCGTTGCCGGGATCCTGCCGCAGCAGGACCGCCAGCAAACGGCGGGCGTCCTCCAGGCGGCCGGACTGCACGGCCATCACGGCCCGCTGCAACTGCCCCTTGGCGCTTTGCTCCGACATTGCGGCGTTCCTCCAACCATCGATCATTCCAAGCAGGCCCCAGTATAACACAGGGGGGCGGTTTGGGCAACGGCAGGGAAATGCCTTGTCCGAGCCTCAGCGCATGATCCGCAGCGGGCATTCCCTTACGGCGCTACTCTGAAAATAGCGCCGTACTCACCTGGGCAGGCACAGGGGCCTGCCCCTACGAGGATATTTTCATGCTTTACGGTGCCCG
>JAFGKG010000203.1 GCA_016928715.1 Chloroflexia bacterium | reverse complement strand
GCCCCTACCAGGGGATTTTCCTCCTTTACGGTGCCCGCCTCGGCGGAGCCGAGGATGGGCATGTGTGCTACTCTGAAAATAGCGCCGGCGGTGGGTTCCACACCTCACCCCTCCCCCCTCGGTCTCCCCCCACATCGTGGAGAGGGGAGGCCGCACGTTGCCTTCGTCAGCAGGCGGCGTCCGGCGGAGGGTGGGGAGAGGGCAGACATCGCCCGCCGGCGGGCCAGTTAGGCCACTTTCGTCGTTATCGCACCGGCATTTGCCCCAGCCTCTGGAATATGTTAGAATGAAACCTCTGGCAAGCACGCAACCGGGGCAATGAACATGGATGGCGCGAGTTGTACCCAATCCACGGTGCAGCCCCTGCAGGATCTGCGCCGCCTGCTGCAAAGAACGGCGGCCCAAGAGTCCCTACCGGCCGACCTGCAGGGCGAATTTTCCGCTGCCCTGGATCGACTGCGGGACGCCGTGGAGGAGCAGGGGCGGAAGCACGAGGCTCTGCTCCTTTCGCTGCGTTCCAAAGAGGCCGAGTGCCAGCATTACCGCGACCTGTTCGAATCCACCCCCCACGGCTATCTGTTGACGGACGGAGTGGGGACGATTCTGCAGGCCAATCGCGCCGCCCGGGAACTCTTGGCCGCCGGCCAGCCGGCCCTGCGCGGCCGGCCCCTCTCCGATTTCGTGCCGACCGCCCGGCGCCCGGAGCTGCGCCAGTTCCTGCTCCAGGCCCAGCGCGCCGAGGGCGTCTTGGGCTGCAGCCTGCGCTTGCAGCCGCAGGAAGGCCCGCCCTTTGAGGCCGGCCTGGTGGCCTCCTGCTCGGCGGATGGGTCGGGGCGGCCGGCCTCGCTGCACATCCTCTTTCGCAATATCACGGCCCGCAAGCACGTCGAGGACGAACGGGAGAGACTGCTGCAGTGGGCCGAGAACCTCTACCAGGAGTCACAACTGGCCCACCAGTTGCTGGACGCCCTGATCGATACCATGCCCGTCGGGGTCATCCTGTGCGATGGTCAGGGCCAGATCATTAGGACCAACGAGGCCGCTGTGGCCATCCTGGGAGAGCAGGTGGGGGGCACCGTCGAGGAGCCCCGGCGCAGCTATACCCCCCTGCACCTGGACGGCCGGTCCTTTCCTGTGCGCGACATGCCCCTTTGGCGTGCCCTGGAGCGCGGCGATTTAGTCCAAGGCCAGGAGATCCTCATCCGCCGGCCGGATGGCTCCGAACGGATCATCCTGGCCGCGGCCGCCCCCATTCGCGACGGCGCGGGCGAGATTGTCCGCGCCGCGACGGTCTTTCAGGACATTAGCGAGCAGAGGCACATGCTGCAGACGCTGCGGCGGCAGACGCGCGACCTGGAACTCTTGAACCGCCTGGGACAGGACATGGGCGCCTCTCTGGATATCTCGCACGTTCTGGAGCGGATGCTGGCGGCGGCCCAGGAGGTGATCCCCTGCGAGGGCAGCTCCCTCTGGCTCCGCCACGCCGAACGGGAGCGGGAATTGGTCTGTCGGGCGGCGATTTATCCCCAGCGGACTCGCTCCCCCCAGGGGCTCTGCCTGGAGTGGGGGCAGGGCGTTGTCGGCTGGGTGGCAGAGCAGGGCGAGACCGTTCTGTTGGGCGCCCCTGAAAGTCCTTGTTGCCCCTGTCCGGCAACCGACGAAGAAACCGGGCTGGAGATGCATTCTCTGTTGGCCGTGCCCCTCTGGGCCGGCGGCAGGGTGATCGGTGTGCTCAAATTGGTGAACAAAAAGGGTGGGGGCTTTGACCGGGGCGACCGTTCGCTGATCGAGACTCTGGCCGGCGCGTTGGCCGTCGCCGTCGAGAACGCCCAACTGTACGAACAGGCCCAGTTGGCCGCCGCCGCTGCCGAGCGCAGCCGCCTGGCCAACGAACTGCACGACGCCGTCAGCCAGACGCTTTTCTCGGCCAGCGTGATCGCCGAGTCGCTGCCGCGCCTCTGGGAGCGCAATCCTGAACGGGTGCACTGGGGGCTGGACCAACTGCAAAAGCTGACCCGGGGCGCCCTGGCCGAGATGCGCACTCTGCTGCTGGAACTGCGCCCGCAAGTGTTGGAGGAGGGCGGACTGCCCGATTTGCTGCGGCAGCTCACCGACGCGGCCGGCAGCCGCAGCCGCGTCGACATCTCGTTGAGCGTGCGGGGCCGCCGGGTGCTGCCCCTGGAGGTCAAGATCGCCTTCTATCGGATCACCCAGGAGGGCATCAACAATCTGATCAAGCATGCCCAGGCCCGCCGGGCCTGGATCCGGCTGCACCTGCGGCCCTCCGGCGCCTCGCTGCGCATCCGCGACGACGGGCGCGGTTTCGACGCCGATGATATCCCGGCCGATCGGCTGGGCCTCAGAATCATCCGCGAACGGGCCGAGGCCATCGGGGCCGCGGTCGAGATTTCCAGCCAGCCGGATCAGGGTACTGAGATTTTCCTGGGCTGGCCAGATCCGCAGTGGGAGGGAAGGGATGCCGCCGCTGAATGAAACGACCCCCATCCGGGTCATGCTGGTGGACGACCACGATATGGTCCGCAGTGGCCTGTCCGTTTTCCTAGAGACCTTTGACGATCTGCAGTTAGTGGGCGAAGCGGCCAATGGGGCCGAGGCCGTCCGCCTGTGCGCCGAACTCGAACCGGACGTGGTCCTGATGGACCTGGTCATGCCCGAGATGGACGGGGTGGAGGCCATCCGCACCATCCGCCAGGACCATCCCGCGGTACAGTGCATCGCCCTGACCAGCTTTGACGACCGCGGTCTGGTGCAGGGAGCCCTGCAGGCCGGGGCGGTGGGCTTTCTCTTCAAGAACGTGGCCATCGACGAGCTGGCCGGGGCGATCCGGGCCGCCAAAAAAGGCCGCCCCACCCTGGACCCGGAGGCCTTTCGTATCCTGGTGCAGGCGACCGATGGCCTGCCCCCACCCGGACACGACCTGACCCGGCGAGAGTTGGAGGTGTTGGCCCTGCTGGTCGAGGGCTTGAGCAACCCCCAGATCGCCGCGCGCCTGGTCATCGGCCGCGCCACGGTCAAGACGCACGTAAGCAACATTCTCTCCAAGCTGGGCGTGAGCAACCGGGTCGAGGCCGCCGCCCTGGCCCTGGAGAACCACCTCGTCCCCTCTCCGGGGAGCGATCGCGAGTAGACAATCCGGGCATTATAGGCGCGTTAGCGCGTTCTATACGGTTGACAGTTGAAGGTTGAATCGGTTGACGGTTGACCGTTTGGGGCAAGGGCCGGGCAGAGGCGAAAAGGGGGGAAACGTTGGCGCGTTGGCAGGTTCGAACGTTGGATACGTTCGCACGTTCGCGCGTTAGAACGTTAAAACGTTGTTGGGGCAAGAGAGAGACTGGGGAGGGAAAGGAAAAAAGGGGCAATTGACGGTTGGGGGAAAAGAGTGGAGAAACGTTGGAACGTTCGAACGTTCCAACGTTTGTGGCAACCTAGAGGACAGGGGCGAAAGGAGCGGAAGGGGGGCGGTCCCAGGACGAGTTTATACACTATGCCGAGGGTCGGCATG
>JAFGKG010000202.1 GCA_016928715.1 Chloroflexia bacterium | reverse complement strand
TCCAATTGCCCTTACCTTTGTTCAAAAGTGATAATTTTGGGCCGTTTTGAATGGTTTGGCCCCTGATTGTGCAATTGTTACGCTAGTTACAACCGGCTGGATCTACAGTATGGTCAACTGGCGAGGCCCCGGGGAAACCCCCTCCCGCGAAAACGATTGCCAAGTAAAGGGAGCGCCCGGATCGCCGCCGCACAAAGCGCAGCGACTATACTTGTGCTCCAGACGGGGAACCCCTCAGCTCAATCTGCACCCCCTGCTGATCCACTACAAAGACCGGCTCTATTTTCTCGAGGCCTTCAGTGAGACGGAAGAACTGGCCTTTCGACCTTGTGGGGAGGGGGAGATGCTACATCCTGAAGAATGGCGTGACTCCCTGATGACCGTCTGTCGGTCTATTGTAGAAGAGGAAGACGCTGGCATAGCTCTCGACAAGCTGGAGCAAAAAGTGGAACCGTCCACTGAACCAGAAGCAGTTCCATCTCCTGCTCTATGCCTGTCGGACCTTCTGGTTCGATTGGACGAAAACGCTCGCCAGGCGCTGGCCATAGCGCTGGGTGAAGCACTGCGCATCGGCCATTTTTGGCTGGGGATCGAGTTTCTGCTGATGGGGCTCTCCAAGCAGGAGAACGGGCCACTGTGCCGCTTGCTGGAGGCCATGGCTCTGGACCCTGGTCAGTTTCGCGGAGCCCTGCGGGGGCTGGCAGGCGTACGCGCCAAAGACTGGCGCAATCAGCCCGACGTGGAATCCATTGGGGCGGCCGTGTTGGATGGCCTGCAGGAGATGCCCCCCGAGAGATTGGCCCAGGTCTATGGGACCGAAGAAATGCCCCCTGCAGTGATCACCCCCCGTATGCTGGCCGTATTGCGCGCCGCTGTCCAAGAGGCCGGCGAGGGTCGGGTTGAACCGTTACATCTACTACATGCGGTTTTCCAGCATACCCAGACTCCGCCGGTCAATCTGTTGTTGGCAGGGATCATAGATGCCGGCTACGATCCCCGCCAGTTCCTGTCCTGGTTCTTTCAGGGAGGAGGGCCCGGGGGTACGCCACCCCCAGCGGGGCCAGGAAATAAGCCAGGCTTTCTGCCGGGCGAACCGCGCCGGGGTCCCCCGGCACCACCGCCCGGGCAGGGTGAGGGGGACATCCTGGCGCAGGCCGGCCGGGACTTGACCGCCCTGGCCCAAGGGGGGCAATTGCAGCCGGCCGTTGGGGAGAACGCCCACCAGGCTATGGTGCAGATGGGCTTGATCCTGCAGCAGACCCAGGCCAACAATCCGGTCCTCCTGGGCGACCCCGGGGTGGGCAAGACGGCCATCGTCGAGGGCTTTGCCTGGCGGCTGGCCGTCGGAGACCAGCACGGCCAGCCGGTGATGGAGAAATTGGCCAACCGGCGCATCGTAGATCTCTCGCCGACGGCCCTGCTGGCCGGGACCAAGTACCGCGGCGAACTGGAGAAACGCTTGCAGCAGTTATTGTCCGAGGTCCGGGCAGCCGAGGGGCAGATCATTGTCTTTATCGATGAACTACACACCATCCTGGGAGGCCGCGCCGAGGGCAGTCTGGGGTCCATTGCTGACACCCTCAAGCCGGCCCTGGCTCGAGGCGAGTTCCCCTGCATCGGCGCGACCACCGTGGGCGAATACCGCCGCCACATCGAGTCCGACCCGGCCCTGGCCCGGCGCTTTACCCCGGTGTGGATCGAAGAGCCCTCCGAGCAGGAGGCCATTGAAATTGCGCGCCAAGTGGCCAGGGAACACCTGGCACGCAGCCACCAGGTGGCCTATCCCGACACGGCGGTGGTCGAGGCGGTTCGCCTGGCCACGCGCTACATCCACGACGAGTTCCTCCCGGGCAAGGCCATCAAGCTGTTGGACCAGGCCGGCCCGCGGGTGGTGATGGGCGGATCGCTGCGAGGAGCAGAGGTAGACCCGGACCAGCCCTTGGGCGGGGAGATCACGGTGGAAATGATCCGCCAGATCGTCTCCGAGCGCACGGGGATACCGCTGACCCGCCTGAGCGAAAATGACAAGCAGAGGCTAGTCCAACTGAAGGAGCGATTGGGAGAGCGGGTCAAGGGACAGGATGAGGCCATCCGCGAGGTGAGCCAGGTGGTCAAGCGCTCCCGCGCCGGCCTGTCCGATCCGCGCCGGCCTTTGGGCGTCTTTTTATTCGCCGGGCCGACCGGGGTGGGCAAGACCGAGCTGGCCCTGGCCCTGGCCGGGGCCCTTTTTGGCGAGGAGGAGGCCATCCTGCGCCTGGACATGTCCGAGTATATGGAAAAGCACCAGGTTTCGCGGCTGATCGGCTCGCCGCCGGGCTATGTGGGCCACGAGCAGGAGGGCCAGCTCACCGGGCGGCTGCGCCGCCGTCCCTACAGCGTGGTGCTTCTGGACGAGATGGAAAAGGCCCACCCGGATGTGCAGCAGCTCTTTCTGCAGTTGTTCGATGCCGGTCGACTGACCGATGCCCGTGGTCACCTGGCCGACGGGCGCAACGCCATCTTTATCATGACCACCAACCTGGGCGCCCGTGAGGCCATCGGCTTTATCGGCCAGCGGCAGACCTACCGGGAAAAGCTCGCGGCTGCGATCGACCAGCACTTTACGCTCGAGTTCCTCAACCGTATCGACCGCATCATTTATTTTGAACCGCTCAGCGAGGCGCTGTACCTGGAGATCTTTGACAAGTTGTTCGCCCAGGTAGCGCAGCGCTTCCAGGAGCAGGGCATTGTGGTCGAGGTAGCCCCAGAGTTCAAAGCCCAGGTCTGTCGGCGCCATACTGACCCAACCTGGGGGGCGCGACCGCTGCTGCGGGGCATCGAGGATGAGATCGTGGCCCCGCTGACCGACGCGCTGCTGGAGGGCAAGATCCAGCGCGGCCAGGCAGCGTACATCCGGGGCGATGGGGTGGTCGAAGTGAGTGGACAGCCTGTGGCAGAGGCGGTTCGCCGGCCGGCAGGGCGTCGAGCCCCACCATCGCCGCTGGCCCAGCCGCAATCCCCAGTTCAGCCGCCGACAGATGCTGCCGCTGGTGACGAACGCAAGGCCCGCAATCTGGCCGACTTTGACGCGGCCTGGGCCGCTTTGAGCGGACGCTTGGCGGAGCATAGGCTCACCCTCGAGATCAGCGCGCGTGCTCGAGAATACATCTGTGATCCATTCTGGGTAGAGTTACCGCTGGAGCGGGCGTTGGAAGAGATGGTGGAGCAGCCACTGCTGGCGCAGCTCGAGGCCGGCGATATCCAGGACCGCGACCATGTACAGGTAAGCTGGTACGTCGATCACGTCGAGTTCAAAGTAGTGCCGGGAGGTGAGGAATGAACGGGTCGAAAGAACTGTGCTTGGAGGTGTTAAGCGGACCGCTGGATGGAAGCAGGGTGGTGCTTGAGGATACGATCGAGTGGGGCGCTTCCGGTGCAGGGCCGCTCTCCTTTCCCTGGGACGAAGCACTGGGGACGCCGCAGGCGCGCTTTGTACCGGGTGAGGAGGGCTGGGTGCTGGAGGGGATCAAGTCGCCGCACGGTATGTACTGCTTGAACCGGCAGGAACGGATTACCACAGGGCGGATGGTCCTGGAGCCGGATGACATATTGAAGGCAAGCAACACCTGGTTGCTGGTACGCGGGCTAGATCAAGGAGGGGAGCCATGAGTTTGTTCAGCAAGATTTTTGGTAGGAAACTAGTACTACAACGAGACTTCACTCGTCTGTCCGTCCAAGTTCATTGAGCCGGCGCTTGCGATGGGAACGATACGCGGCATGATTGC
>JAFGKG010000201.1 GCA_016928715.1 Chloroflexia bacterium | reverse complement strand
CCGGGAAGTGGTTGTGCTATACGGGGGATATAAACCAGAAGGTGGCTTTTTTGGCGATACCTGGGAATATGATGGAAATATGTGGCAACTTCGGATTGAGGAGTCCCCGCCGATTTTGCCTGCTGCATACCCTGGTTGCGAACAACGCCCGCCTGATGCTGGGACCTTTTACATTATGCCAATTACAAAATTTGGCCAAAGGGCCGACTACCAATGTGGCTCAGGTCCCAACGATCACTCTACTTTATGTTGCAATTGCTCTGTTGATGGATGTGGCAATATCGTATGTCCTGATTATTGTTCGGATCCGGGGGACCCTCGCAGAAACCAGGATCTTGTGGATTTGATCGAATTAAAGAGCGATCTTGGCGCGCAATTCAATAATCCGGAGGTCCGGGTTGGATTTTCGGTGCCCATTTTTTACCTGGGCTTTGTTGACACTGGAAATTCAATGGAGGATATGGAATTTAACGAGAACATTCTCCGTTACGTTTTGGCCCTGGCTGTCCACACAGATACACCTATTTTGATACATTTGAATGGCCAGCAGTGGGCCGGGGTGTATTGGGAGGGATACGGGGATCTCATAAAACGCCTCTTAAAAGAGCCCAAAAACAACATGCATACTGTAGACCCTTGGGAACCAACCATAACTCGGCCATGGTATGAGAATGGACGGCAGGATATTTCTGGTTCAGATATTAACCTTACCTCTCCCGACTTGAACTGGATTTTGGATCGAGACTTCCAAAAGTACAAAGAACGAAACTTGAAACAAGCCATCTGTTGGCTAAATATGTTTCGAGATAGTCCCAGCGGACACCTGCTCGTTGGAATCAGCCTTGATTCGGAGATCGGGATGAGTTCGCTCTATGCGGCCTGGCCCGAAAATGAGCAATGGGTGGACTGGAACTTTAATTTCTGGGATCTCCAAGTACCCTTTGATTACAAAGATCAGTTCGACTACCGTAGTGAGTATCCTACTGAATGTTCGGATAATCGGGCTGATGATCCCAAGTTTTGCACTGGCGGTATGCGACACAACTGGGCAGACTATTTGCATAACAAGTATGGTGGAGACTTGCAAGCCTTGAACAATGAAAATGCCACCGACTTTTTCGAATTTTGGGCTAATCACGATATCGATTCTGGCGAACATTTTTGGGACGGCATGACTGCCCAGAATAATCCTCCGGTATGCCAATACCAGAGTTACGAACTATATTCCAGGTGTGAATACTTGCCGCGAGAGGGCCAAGAGCCCGTTTCTTATAACCAACATTACATTGACCTGTGGAATGAATTCCGGCAAGACATCGTCCATAGATGGGTCCAACGTGTTACTGACTGGGTCACTTGTTCAACCCACGGTAACACCGACCATTTGCACCCATGCCCTTTGGGTGATGGAGTTTGCACAGGATCTTCGGGTTTTCCTCCCAATTTGGTTTTTACTCACCAGGCGTCTGATCCAGATCCCAAAGACTATTTCTGTAGTCCGCTTTGGACTGCCCAGGTGAAAAACGGGCAAGTTGGACTGACCGCCTACGATCTTCAGGCTGTAAGCAAAGAGGGTGACTGGGATGGTCCATATAGCAACTATTTCCAGCAGGTCAAAGAACTTGCCGACGGGCAAGACAACCGCTACCGTTGGGGATTTTTCGAGTGGAATCCTAATGATTGGGACTGTATAGATCCAGGCTTTGATATTAATTACCAAGCACTCACAGATATTTATAATTGCGGTGCCAGTATTGTTTGTCCCTATCATTGGCCAAATGATGGCTTCTGTGATGAAGATCATTCCCGATATGGCATTAGAGATACAACCCTGCAGAGTGCTATCTACGAATTCTTGCGGAACCATCCGTATAATCCGTGCCCTTTTGGTTTTTGTGTATACCTTCCTGCAGTCATTGACGGTGATATGCAATGTATTGGCGGTGAGTTAAGCGCGCCTAGTCCTCCCACTGGATATCCTTCTCCTCCCGAGCAACCCGGATCGTATCCCTGGCCTCCAACACCAACCCCAATGCCATCCCCAACTCCAGTTCCGACCCCATCCCCAACCCCTACACTGGGAGATGTTACTCCGCCTCACTCCTACCTGGGGCCACTGCCTTCATACCGTAATGCTTCGTTCAATGTAACCTGGGGTGGGAACGATGATATGTCGGGTATAGATGAGTTTCTCGTCCAGTACCGTGATGGTTCAGGGGATCGTTGGACGAACTGGTTGAGCTATCCCATTCCCTTCTTTGACACTTTCGAGAACGTTCAAGATGGCCACACTTATTATTTCCGTTGTCGAGCTCAGGATAATGCCGGCAACGTCGAGGATTGGCCGTCCACTCCCGACTACGATACCTCCACTACAGTAGACTTTATGCCGCCTGAATCAAATGCCAGCACACCCGCCTATGATAATGCTGGAGATATCCAGGTAAGTTGGGTGGCCAACGATGCCGTCTCGGGGGTAGATGATACGATGCTCTGGTACAAATTCGAGCAAGGTAGTTGGATTTCAACCAGTCTAAGCCAGGGAGGAGTTTCTGGCACTTTCGCCTTTGAGCCCACCGGATCTGGCACATACTATTTTGCCACCCAGGCCACGGATAATGCCGGCAACCAAGAACCTGAACCAACAGAGGGCGGTGATGACAGCACCGTCTATGATACAGTCGCCCCTATTTCAGGGATAAGTGTTTTGCCCTCCTACAGCCCTGGGATTTTTACTGTTTTTTGGATTGGAGAGGATACCACCTCTGGCATCGCTAGTTACGATGTTCAGGTTTGTACCATCGAATGTACTTGTCCTCAGGATGCGATTTGGAACGACTGGATTACAGATACCACCGCCACTTCCGCACCGTTTTCAGGTGAGCATAACACGACCTATTATTTCCGTAGTCGGGCCCGCGATAATGCCGGCAACGAAGAGAGCTATCCCGGCGAAGGCGATACCTCCACTATGGTAGATGCTCTACCGCCCAGTACAGCGGTGGAGCCATTGACGCCCTACACTACTTCGATATCCTTCGCGATTCACTGGAGTGGCGCTGATGTCCCTTCTGGCCTAGACCACTATGAAATCTATTACCATGACGAATCTAAACGGCAATGGCAACTCTGGCTGGAAGAAGTCCCTCCATCTACAACCGAGGCCGAGTTTGAGGGAATTCCTGGCCACACCTACCACTTCTGCTCGCGGGGCGTAGACATAGTGGGAAACTATGAGAGCTGTCCGCTCCCTTTCATAGGTGATTACGACTGGCCGATCAAAAGCGATGCCCAAACTGGTGTGGTACCCTGGTCGCGAGTAGATGACCTGCCAGAATATACTATCGAAACAGGATTCCTCGTTTCCTGGAGCGGGTCTCCCGATGTAACGGCTTACGATATTGAGGTCCGGGATGGACTCTATGGAGAATGGGACTCCTGGTTGTCTGGTGTGGAGGAGACATCAGCCGAGTACTCGGGCCAATATGGTCATATTTACTACTTCCGTTGCCGAGCAGCAAGGAGTGGAACGGACGCAGAGGAACTGTATCCCTACGACTATGACACCTACACTAAACTCGTCTCACCTACGGGAATGGGAGAATCGTCTGTTCCAGTTGGCCCTACCGTTGTCCTTCCTCCTGATGAAGCCCCAGATCGTATGGACGAGGTAACTCGTACCCATGCTATCGATGTGCCCCTACTGGGTTATATTGCGCCAGAGGGGGATGTAGATTGGTACCGCTTCGAGCTGTCAAAAAAGATGTGGTTGCGTATATCGCTTTACAATCTGCCAGATGACTATGACATCTATGTTTTCGATGGTAGGGGCCAGTTCCTCTGGGCATCGACCCAGGGGTATGACCAGTACGAGCAAGTTATGCTCCGGGTGCCGGCCGGAGTCTACTACGTACGGTTGGTCGGGTATGCCGGGGCGTGGAGTGGAGACACCTCTTACCACCTGCTGGTGGAGGATGCAGAATAAAGGATAGGCTGGAACCAGGTAATACGAGACTAATTGAACAAGGGAAAGCATCGCTTTCCAAGGAGGCATGCCTATGAAGAGGACCGCCTTCCTCCCTCTTGATGGTATTGCGCTCTTGATTTTATTGGGAGCAGTGGGCATTCCTTTACTTACTCCTGCTCTACAACTGCAGTCCAAAGGTACACAAAAAAATTCTGTCTTAGCTTCGCATCTTGGGCCAAAAGCCACCAGCCTGTTATTCCCCAGGCAGCAGAAGGCTAATGCAATTCATCCCTGGGTAATTGAGCGACTGGATGCTCCCAGAGTTTTCAACAAGATGGGAAACCGCAGCCTAGCCTTGGATTCGAATGGTTACCCCCACATTGCCTATGGTGCTGATTTCCTCTATTATGCCTGGTATGATGGGGAAACCTGGTGGCAACAAACAGTAGACAATTCCTGGCGGAAGGTAGGTCTCTATACCTCCCTGGCTCTGGATGCAGCGGATCAGCCTCATATCAGCTATTTCGATGAAACCAATGGCGATCTAAAGTACGTCTATTTGGATGGTACAGGTTGGCAAATCGAGGTCGTGGATAGCGAGGGAACCGTTGGCCAATATACCGCCCTGGCTGTGGACACGGCGGGCCGCCCACACATTAGTTATCACGATGCTACCCACTATGATCTCAAGTATGCTCATTACAACGGGAGCGTCTGGCAGATTGAAACCATAGATAGTGCTGGAGATGTGGGCCAATATACATCCATGGCATTGGACCGGGAAGGATACCCCCATATCAGTTACTTTGACTCGACTAACCACAATCTCAAATATGCCCAATACAACGGGAATACCTGGCAAGTCCAGCCTGTGGATAGTAGTGGTGTTGTTGGTCTGTACAGTTCTTTGGCTTTGGATCAGGATGGTTACGCCCACATCAGTTATTTTTGCTGGGGCGATTTTTCTCTCCGGTATGCTTACTATGATGGTATAGTTTGGCATCACGAGGTCATAGATGGGGCAGGTGAGCATACTTCCCTGGTCCTTGACAGTGCCGGCCGTCCCCACATTAGTTATTATGGCGTTTTGCATCTTGAATTAAAGTATGCCTACCACGACGGCACATCTTGGCAGGTTGCTACAGTAGACAGCGATGGCTGGGTGGGACATTTTGCGTCGCTGGCTCTAGACTCCGCTGATCAACCTCACATTAGCTATTGGGACGAAGACAACCATGCCTTGAAATATGCTCACCGTAACGCTTCCACTTGGCAGATCGAGACAGTAGATACTTGGGGAAAAGTAGGAGAGTATTCTTCCCTAGATCTGGATGTCAGTGGTTACCCGCATATCAGTTATTATGATGCAATTAACGCTGATTTGCGGTACATCTACTACAACGGTATTACCTGGCACAGTGAAGTTGTTGACAATACTGGAGAGGTTGGTCAATACACTTCCTTAGCACTGGATACCGCCGGCGATCCACATATTAGCTACTACGATGGTCTTTTTGGGCGATTGAAGTATGCTCGCTACAAGGAGGCCGCCTGGCAAATCGAGGTAGTGGACAGTGACGGAGCAGTAGGGATACATACCTCTCTAGCATTGGATTCAGATGGGGAGCCCCATATAAGCTATCATTGCGCTTATAATTGCTCTGGGGTCCACGGATTCCTACGGTACGCCGAAAAAATCGATGCAGGTTGGCATATCGAAACTGTGGAGAAAGACACCTGGATAGGTATGTATCCTTCCCTAGTACTGGATTTATCCGACCATCCCCATATCAGTTACTATGCTGGGTATGACTACTATGACTTGAGGAGTGCCTCCTCCGAGGGCTCCTTTTGGCAGATTGAAACTGTAGATGGTCCCGAGAGAGTGGGATCTTTTTCATCCCTCGTCCTGAATGCAGATGGTTATCCTCATATTAGTTACCTTGACTCGACCAACGACAGCCTAAAGTACGCTTTCTACAATGGTACGTCTTGGGTTACAGAGACCGTGGTCGGTGCTGAATCCGCCGGAGGCCCTACTGCTCTTGTTTTGGACGCTGCCAGCCTGCCGCATATTAGTTATTATGATTGGGTGAATAAGGATCTCAAGTATGCTTACTATAATGGTTTGACCTGGCAGGTCGAGACCGTGGATAGTGCAGGAGACGTGGGAAGCTATTCCTCATTAGCCCTGGATGCATCTGGGCTTGCTCACATTAGTTACTATGACGAGACAAACCACGACCTCAAGTATGCTTATCGGCAATGTACTCCTCTTACCCAAGTTAGCCTCTCCGGACCGGTCATTCTTCCGGTGGGGGTCATTGGATTGTATACTGCTACCTATACCCCCCCCACAGCTACCGTTCCGATTTTTCTTTCCTGGAATCCTGGTCGTTCCATTGGTCCTACATCAGGCTATAGCTGGACCCAGCTAGGTTACTACACCGTTACGGTAACCGCGACTAATCTTTGCACGGAAGCAGCCAGTGGACACTTGATCGTAAAGGTGAATCCCTGCCAACTTTATCTGCCACTAGCAGCCTGTCGGAGTGAAATATCTTGTCCCTATTTTTGCGACTTCCCGGAGCAAAAGTGGGGCACAGAACCCGCAAGCCGGGCAAAAAACGCGCCAATGTGGTGTCGCAATCAGGCAACCAGTTTTCTCTCCGACAGGCTGCTAGCCCTACGAACATGGCGGAAATGAAGCCCTTCCGTACGCATTTGCCGTGCCCTGATTTGCATAATAGGTCAAAAAGAAGGACCCGTACAATGCCAAGACCGTCGCTGAAAAATACCACCACAAATACTGTATGGGAATTCCACAAGTTACACGAAACCGTGGGCTTGCGGGCCCACGGTTTTTTGTTTGCTGGATGTTCGGAGGGGTACTTTTCTCGAGCATGGCCAAAAGTAAAAAGCGCGCCAGTAGGATCTTTAGCACCCCGCTGACAATGATGGACCCCTGCCCCGCTGCTATAGATGTTCAGATAATGTTTTTGACATGAGGCAAGATTATTCGGCCCTAAACCGGGCCGTTTTGTCCAGATCATTATCTGAAGGTCTATAGGACCGGCCCGCCGTGAAGGCATTGGGGCAATTGTATCCCGGAGGGTGGGCAAGCCAACCGGGTTTGGATAGGAAGGGCATTGACAATACAATTGGGGCCTGCTACAATGAGTCTGAGCATTATGTCTGGCCGGCGCCGGCCGGGACAGATAAGGAGGAGATCACCATGGTGGAGCAAAACTCGGGGCGTGGCCCTTACCGCTGGCTGCTCTGGCTGGCCCGCAGCGTTGGACTGCTGGCCTGCCTGGTCTGGCTGTTTATCATGCTGGGACATCTGTTTTCCCCCACCGAAGAATCCAGCCTGGAGGGGGCCGTGTTGGTAGGCCTCGCCCTGCTGGCCATCGCCGGGGTGGCCCTATCCTGGTGGCGGGAGTGGCCCTGGACCATCCTGCTGTTGGGCGCCGCGCTGGCCCTGGGGATCTTTGGCTACGTGACGGCCGGCAGCAACAAGCACCTGGCGGTGCTCTTTGCCGGCGGGCCCTTTTTCGTGGCCGGCCTGCTCTTTGCGCTCTACGTCTACCTGACGAGGCGTGCTTGGGGCCTGTAAAAGAATAACTTTCCGGTTTTGCTGCTTGTTTACCGTCACCGGCTAAAGCCTCGACTCCGAAAGGACCCGTAAAAGGTCTCCAATTCCCGGACTGGAGTTGAGGCTTTAGCCGGTCAAAACCGGGAAGTTATCCCCTGCCGCCTCCTTAGAGCCCGGCCAGGTTCAACAGCAGGTCGCTCAGTGCATTGATGGGCGGGCCGATGATGAGCCAAAGGGGGCTAAAGGGCAGCAGCCAGCCGACCATGAGCAATCCGAACAGGATCCACATGCCGTACTGGTGCAAAAAGTTGATCAGGGGCGCCCATTCCCGTGGGGCCAGGTTCTCCAGTACGTGAAAGCCGTCCAGGGGCGGTAGCGGCAGCAGGTTAAAGACCATGAGGGCGACGTTAAAATAGATCAAGATCACCATTAGGGTGTAGGCGCCCGAGTTGGGGGCCAGCGTGGCCCCGGTCAGGCTGTGGATGATCCGCCACAGCAGGGCGACGCCCAGGGCTAGGGCCAGGTTGCTGAACGGCCCGGCGGCGGAGGTGATGATCGTGTCCCGGCGCGGGTGGCGCATGTTGTAGGGGTTGATTGGGACCGGTTTGCCCCAGGCGATCGGGGCCATGCCAAATATGGTCAGCACCATGAGGATGGTGCCGGTGGGATCCAGATGGGCCAGCGGATTCAGCGTTACCCGGCCGGCCCTGTAAGGTGTATAGTCGCCCAGGCGGTAGGCCGACCAGGCGTGGGCAAACTCGTGGATGGTCAGCCCCAGCAGGAGGGCGATGGCCGTGCTGAGGGCATAGGCGAGATTGATCTGCAAGGATTCCTCCTTTTTTGCGCGCTAACGTCAGGCCGTGCGGGCATTTATCCTATGAGCACATGCTTTTCAGCCTCTATTATAACACATTTTGACCCGACCCGATGTAATCCCTGTCTTGCCTTGTTGCACATTCCCCTATAATATAGTACAATAGAGACAGATAGCCGATAACATTGTAGAGGCAAGCCTATGGTGCGCGTCCTGCATTTCGCCGACTTTCACCTGGGGGTTGAGAATTACGGCCGGGTGGATCCCCAGACGGGGTTGAGCAGCCGGGTGCGCGATTTCCTGGACCGGCTGGACGAACTGGTCGATTTTGCCCTCCGGGAAAACGTGGACGTGGTGGCTTTTGCCGGGGACGCCTTTCGTAACCGCCGCCCCGATCCCACCTACCAGCGCGATTTTGCCCGGCGCATCGCTCGCCTGTCCCAGGCCGGCGTGCACGTCGTCTTGGTGGCCGGGAACCACGACCTGCCCAGTATGCTGGTCAAGGCGACCAGCCTGGACATCTTTCGCGCTTTGAACGTGCAGAACGTCCACGTCTCGGCCCGCAGTGAGGAGGTCCTGCGCCTGTCCCTGTCCGAGGGACGCGAACTGCAGGTGGCTACCTTCCCCTATCCTAACCGCAGCCGCCTGCTGGTGTCCGATGAGCACCGCCGGCGCTCCCTGCGCGAACAGGAGGAGGTGCTGCGAGCCCAGGTGACCCAAAGCCTGCACGATCTCACCGAGTATATCGATCCGGATATCCCGGCCATCCTGGTGGGTCACTTGACCGTGTTGGGAGCGGACCTTGGGTCGGAACAGCGCATGTCCCTGGGCTACGATCCGGATGCCCTCCTGGGCTCACTGGCGCTACCGGTCTATGACGCCGTCCTGCTGGGACACCTGCACCGGACGCAAATTCTGCGCGAGGAACAGCCGCTGGTACTCTATGCAGGGAGCCTGGAGAGGGTCGACTTTGGCGACGAGGGTGTGGACAAGGGCTTTTACCTGATCGAGATCGATGAGACAGCACCGCCTCCGCGCCCATTGAGCTACCGTTTTATCAGCGTTTCGGCACGGCCATTCCTGACGCTGCAGGTGGATGCGCGGCAGGGCCAGGTGATGGAGCGAGCTCTGCGAGCGATCGACGAGGCCGCCGAGGCCGGCCTGATTGCTGATGCGGTGCTGCGGCTGCACCTGCATCTGCGGGAAGAGGACGTGGGGCTGGTCGACCTGACCGCCCTGCGACAAGCGCTGGAGCCGGCCTTTTTTGTGGCAGCAATCGCCGTGAATGTGGATCGCTCCGAGCGGCTCACTTTTCGAGGAGCTCTGGAGCAGTTGGGCCCTATGGAGGCACTGGAACGTTATTGGATCGCCCGGGGTGTCTCGGCCAAGCGCCGCGAAATCCTCAGCCAGTATGCCCAGATATTGCTGGAAGAGGTGCACTGAATAACCGAAAGACGCCGCGCGCGCATTGTTCTAGTGCACGCTTGGGTCGGCCCCCTCAGGCCGGAGATGCACGAGCGCAGCGGTCCAGTTGCATTGAAGTGTGCTTTGCGGTATAATAGTGCCAAGAGTAAAAGACCGGGGCGCTGGTTCACTTCCTCAGGGGAGTGCCCACCGTGGAGGGAAAGCGCGATGGCCATGGTCAGGCTGCAGAATTGTTACGATCGAGCCCATCGGTATATGGCCCAGGGAGAATATGACAAGGCCGAGGGCATTTGTCATCACATCCTACAATACTATTCTCAAGACCTGGGGACTTTTCAGTTGCTGGGACAGATCTACCTGGAACGGAAACAGGCCTCCAAGGCGCGTGAATTTTTTCGCCGCGTCCTAGAGATCGATCCGGAAAATGTCTCGGCCCATTGGGGTATGGGCATCGCTTATCAGGACGAAGGCAAGCTGGAACAGGCTATCTCTGAATTCGAACAGGCCTTGGAAATCAAGCCGGATCTTTCGGATCTGCGTAACCAATTGTTGCGGCTCTATACCGAGTTGTACGGGGCTTCGCGGGCCCAACTCCGTCTCAGCCGGGCCGGTTTGGGCCGTCTCTATGTCAAAGGCGAGATGTTGGATAAAGCCGTGGAAGAGTTCCAGGAGGTCCTGCAAGTGGACCCTGGGCGGATTGATGTGCGCCTGTCCTTGCTGGAAGCGCTCTGGCGCAGTGGCAATGTCGAGGACGCAGCCCGCGTTTGTACACAAATTTTGGAATCTGACCCCAATGCGCTCAAGGCAAACCTGATTTTGGGGTATCTGCGGATCAACAGCGGACAACGGGAGGAGGGGGAGCAACTCTGGCGCCGAGCGGCTGCCTGTGATCCCAATAACGCAATGGCCCGGGCGATGTTTGAAATGGCGCCGATGCGCATTAGCCAGGACTTTTTGGCCTATGATGCCGCGACCCTGCCAGACTTTGACGAGGAAGCCTGGGCAGCCCATATGGCCGAAATGGTGCTCGAAGAATCCCCAGAGGTCGTGGAGGAAGAGATCCTGGCCCCGAAGGCCCCCATGGCCGCTGTTGAAGAGGAGGTCGCCACACCCGTAGAGGTCGCAGAGACAGAGACTCCCTTGGGTATCTCCTGGCTGGATGAACTGGCCGATGGTGAGGGCGCCATTGTCGAAGAAGGGGCCGAAGAATGGATCGAAGGCGTAGCCGCCTTTGAATTGGATCGTCTCGGAGGGCTGGAGGAGGAGGCGCCGGCCCAGGTGTCCCCCTTTGACTTGGGCGATCTGGAGGAGGAGGCGCCGGTCCAGGTGTCCCGCTTTGACTTGGGCGATCTGGAGGAGGAGGAGGCGCCGGCCGCCCCCTTTGACCTGGAGGGCCTGGAGGAGGAAATGCCGGCCGGGGTGGCCCCCTTTGACTTGGGCGATCTGGAGGAGGAGGCGCCGGCCCAGGTGGCCCCCTTTGACCTGGAGGGCCTGGAGGAGGAAACGCCAGCGATCCCCGAACTAGAAGCGCCGGTCTCGGAACCCGCTTTCTCAGCCGAACCGAGCCTGGAGGAAATGGAGCCATTTTCCCTGGAGGATCTCGGATTGAGCGCTGCTGAAATCGCCGGCCTGGAGGAGGCCATATCGGCCGTGCAGGAGGAAACTCCGACAGAGGCTGAGGCTGCGGCAGCAGCTCTGGAAGAAGAAGATCTGGACTTGATGGCCGGCCTGGATCTCTTTTCTCTGGAGGAGGAAGAGCCGGCGGCTGGGAAAGAGGAACTGCCGGCTGGTGTAGCACCTTTCTCGTTCGAAGAAGAAGAGCTGGACTTGATGGCCGGCTTGGAGCCCTTCTCCCTGGAGGAGGACGCCCTCGCGGCTGAGGAAGAGGAACTGCCGGCTGGTGTAGCACCTTTCTCGTTCGAAGAAGAAGAGCTGGACTTGATAGCCGGCCTGGAACCCTTCTCCCCGGAGGAGGAGCCCGCTCCCGTGGAAGAGGAACTGCTGGCTGGTCTGGACCCCTTTTCGCTGGAGGATATAGAAGCACCCTCTGCCGAGCTAGTGACGCAGCCTGGCTTCTCTCTGGAAGAGGAGCACTCTCAACTCGAGGAGGCGGAGGATCTCCTGGCCGGCCTGGAGTTGGAACCCTTTTCCTTTGAAGAAGGGGCGGAGGTGCGGTTGGGAGAGGAAGAGCTGATCCCTGGCCTGGAACCCTTCTCTTTGGAGGCCGAGGAGGAGGGTGGCCTGCAGCCCTTCAGCCTGGAAGCTCTCGGTCTGGAAGAACCAAAGGGTTCCGAGTTTGCGGAAGTTTCGCTGGACGAGGCCATTGAAGGCTTTGAGGGGGAAGGCGAAGCGGGCATTCCTGCCTTTAGCTGGCAGGAACCGGAAATGCGCGATGAACCCGCCTATCTGGGCGATCTGGCTCCTGGGGAAGAGGGCAAAGTCGAAGGCGGTCCCAGTATTTTCGAAAAACTGATGGCCAGTCGGCCCGAAGATCCCACTGCGGAACAGGTTCCCGAAGTCGCGGTTCCAGAGGAGGCCGCCGAGGAGCTGCTGCAAGAGGCTTTTGAGCCCTTCTCCTTGGAGGAGATCGGCCTGGAGGAGCCCGCTGCCGTTGAGGAGATGCCCCTGGAAGAGGTGGGGCCATTCTCGCTGGAAGAACTGGGCTTGGAAGAGCCGATCGCCGCCCCTGTTGGTGAGCCTGAGCAAGAGCCCCCAGCGGCTGAGGAAGATCTTGAGCTGGAAGATATTGCGCCGTTCTTCCTGGAAGAACTGGGCGTCGCCGGGATGCCGGAAGCGCCGGCAGAGGTCTCTGAACAGGTCGTATTGGAGGGCGTTGAACCCTTCTCCCTGGAGGAATTGGGTTTGGAGGCCCCAGAGGTAGAAGAGCCGCTGGAACTGCCGGCGGAGGCCGGTGAAGAAACGCTCCTCGCCGAGGCGGAAGTTTTGCAACCCTTTACCTTGGAAGAGTTGGGATTGTCTCCGGAGGAGATAGCCGCTCTGGATCTGAGCGAAGAGGAACTGGCTCAGATGGGTTGGTCTCCAGTGGAGGCCGAGGTGACCGGGCCGGAGGAGGCTGCGGTTGAAGCGGTGGTGGAGGAAGGATCGCTGCCGGTGGAAGAGGTGGCCTTGCCTCAGGAAGAACCCGTCGTGGCGGAGGAAGAACCCACCGTTATAGCGCAAGCCCCGCCGGACGAAATCTCGTTGGGCGAATTGCAGCGGCAGGTAGAGGCTGCTCCAACTGATTTGGAGTTGCGCTTGCAATTGTCCCGAGCCTATGCTGAAAAGGACGATTTTGAGGAAGCGCTTGCCGGATACAAGATCCTGATCAAGCAGGCTCCGGCCGACTTGGAGGATCAACTCATCTCGGATTTGCAAGAGTGGATTGGGCAGGAGGACGAACACCGCCGTCTGCATCGACTACACCGCCTGTTGGGAGATGCCTACATGAAGAAAGGCTGGTATCAGCAGGCGATTAACGAGTATGCTTGGGTGTTGAGCAAGTCCTAATGCGGAAAACTTCTGGCGCACGGTGTACCTGGCCGTGGGCCGATGATGAAGGTCTGTAGCACAACCTCTGAGCGTGAAAGGGGTCATAACGATGAGGAGAATTGTCGAGGATCTGCTACGGGTCGATGGGGTGGTCGGCAGCCTTTTGGTGGGCAAAGATGGTCTGGTGGTGGCAAGCACACTATTGGACCCGGAGGATGCCGAGGTCCTGGGGGCCATGTCTGCAGCCGTGTATGGCGAGATTGACAAATCGACCCGGCGGATTGGAGTGGGGGGCTTGACAGACACTATCATCAATGCCCAGGACGGTGCTGTCTTGATGGTCGAGTCGCACGAGTTGATCTTGGTGGTGATTGCGCAGCGCACGGTGAATCTGGGCCTGGTCAAGATGGAGATGCGCAAGGCCGCCTCGCGTATTAGGGAAGCCGTGCCGCTTTAGGGCCGGTCTTTTGTGTAGAGCATAGGGCAGTCGCCGGGAGATGCTCTCGGTTGACTGCCTCTCGTGTTCAGGCCGGCCGACTGCCTGGCTTGGAGAAAGGAAGAGAATCGATGGAACGGACACTGGTCATTATCAAACCCGATGGGGTGCAGCGTGGTTTGATCGGCCCGTTGGTTACCCGCCTGGAGCGGCGGGGGCTGCGGATCGTTGCCCTCAAGATGATGCACATTGGGGAGGCCCTGGCCAGGCAGCATTATGCCGTGCACGAGGGCAAACCCTTCTACGAGCCCTTGGTGGAGTATATCTCCTCTGGGCCGGTGGTCCTGATGGTGATCGAGGGGGATGGCGTGGTGCACATGGTGCGCCAGACGGTGGGGGCGACCGATCCGGCCAAGGCGGCTCCGGGGACCATCCGCGGGGATTTCGGCCTTTCCATCGGCCGCAACTTGATCCACGCCTCCGATGCGCCCGAAACGGGTAAGCAGGAGGTGGCACTCTTCTTTGAGGACGACGAGCTGCTGTCCTACCAGCGGGATAACGATCGTTGGATTTTTGAGCAATAGATGGATGGGACTGCCCCGGCGGCAAACTATGCGCGAGCGATTGCAGAAAATCCTGGCCCGGGCCGGCCTCGGTTCGCGCCGGGCCTGCGAGGAACTAATCCGCCAGGGAC
This sequence comes from Chloroflexia bacterium, assembly GCA_016928715.1. GTDB lineage: Bacteria > Chloroflexota > Chloroflexia > DTKN01 > DTKN01 > JAFGKG01. The sequence goes on along the minus strand of JAFGKG010000201.1, from coordinate 10,662 downwards.
GGGTCACCGTCAATGGACAGGTGGCCCACCTGGGACAAAAGGCCGATCCTGAACGGGACCGCCTGGCGGTCGACGACAAGCCATTGCCCGGCAAGCCGGTCCTGACCTATATCGCCCTGCACAAGCCGGCCGGGGTGGTCTCGACGGTCCGAGATCCCCAGGGCCGGCCCACTATACTCGGCCTGGTCCAGTCCTCCACTCGGCTTTATCCCGTGGGACGCCTGGACCTGGACAGCGAGGGCCTGATCCTGCTTACCAATGACGGGAAATTGGCCCAACGGCTGATGCATCCCCGCTACGAGCACGAAAAAGAGTACCACGTCTGCCTGGAGGGTCGCCCCAGGACGGAGGCCCTGGCCCGCTGGCGCCGGGGCCTGCCCCTGGATGGGCGGCGGACGGCGCCGGCGGAGGTGTCCGTCCTGCGCTGGGAGCCGGGCTGTACCTGGCTGCGGGTGGTGCTGCACGAGGGGCGCAAGCGCCAGATCCGCCGCGTCGCTGAGGCCTTGGGCTTTTCCGTGCAGCGTATCATTCGGGTGCGCATTGGGCCACTGCGGCTGGGCCGCCTCAAGCCGTCCGAATGGCGTACCCTGAACCCCTCCGAGGTAGCCGCTTTGAACAGGGTCAAGGAACGCCGCCGCGTCTAAAGTTGGTGTACTTGTCCTCAATTGGCTCTGTACAGATCAGGGCGGGCCCACGGGCCCGCCCAATTGTACACCGTGACTATTCGACGGGGACAGAATTTGCCTGCTTGTAGCGGCCTATGGAGTTTCGGCGGGTCCGTATCAGGGATAGTCCTTGAATACCAGCGGCAGATAGACGGCATAGCCCGGCTGCGCCTCCTGGGACAGGCCCCAGGGCTGCACGGGCAGGCCGCTGCCGTCGCCGCGAAGCTGCTGGGGGATGATCGAGCGGCCGCTGCCGCTGTTGCCGTGGTAGAGGTAGGCCTAGCCGGCGTCGCTGTCGGCGCCGTCGTCGTAGCCGTGGGCGCCGACGATGACGTCGGCGTAGCCATCGCCGTTGACGTCGCCGGCCGGGGCGGCGGAGAAACCGAACTCGTCGTTGGGGCCAGCAGTCTCTCTGATAGGCGGGACCACCTCAGACAGACTGATTTGCAGGGTGCTTTTCGTAGAGGGCAGACTTGCTTTTCGAGTGTATTAAACCATGGGACCGTCAGAAAAACGTCAGAAGCAAAAACTCAAGATATCGGGCGATTTGCGTCCTAGCTGTAAATCCGATAGCGAGCCGTTTCTTCCGGCTGGACTTGCTCCAGCGCCTCTTCGGCTTGCTCTAGTAGGGTCGTGCTGTCCTGGCTGTGTTCGGGATAGAGCGAGATGCCAATGCTGACATTCAGGTCAATCGGGTGCACGAACTGATAAAAGCTTTGGCCGATTTTCTGCAGAATGCGCTCGGCTACCTTGGCGGTGGCCTCCCGGTTGGCCACATCCAGCAGTAGGATCACAAAGCGGTCCGCTTCAGCGCGGGCGATAATGTCCTCACCGCGGACCAGCAGTTTGAGCCGCCCCGCGACGGCCTGGAGCAGCTGATCCACTGTCTCAGATCCCAGGGTATCGCGGGTCTGCTCCAGGTCGCCCAGGCCTATGACCAGCACGGCCACCTTTTGTCCCTGCTGGCCCGCTTGCTGCAGGGCCCGCTTGAGCCGAACCGGCAGGGCGGCCTGGTTGAGCAGCCCGGTGAGTGGATCGTAGAATGATCGTCGATGGACCATGGATCAACCCCCCTTTCGTTCAAGGCCGAGGCGGACGGTGTGGCGGCCGGCCTGCTCTGTGCGCAGGAACAGTCGCCAAAGTTCCCCCTGAACGGTCTCTATATGAGCGTTTAGACCTGGGGCCTGCAAGTCCCGGGGCGCCAGATTGGGCAGCCAGAGCAGCAGGTAGCCCTGCAGGCTTCTCTCCGCGCTGAGGGTCAGCTCGATCTCCTCTGGGGTCGTCCTCCAGCTTTGGATGGTTTGGCCCTGCAGCATGTGCAGGTTGCCGCCGACCCATTGGGGGGACTTTTGTATAGGGCGCAGCAAAAAGAGGCGGCAGTCGTGGGCTGGGACGCCGGCGAAATGTACCCGTCCCTGCACCTGACGGTAGTGTTCGCTCCAGAACTCGTGCAGGTGCAAGCGAGTTTCCTGTTCCAGCCTCAGGCGGTTCAGATCCAGCGCGAGATCCGCGCTCTGATCCTGCCAGTTGAATAGGGCCACGATCCAGGCCTTTCCGCCGGGCCCGTGATGCTCCAGCAGTACCTGGCTCGGCAGTTCCTCTCTTAGTAGGTCCAGCACGCGCGGCTGGCCCGGATGCAGCGGCAGGCCTGCCCGCGCGATGGCCCGGCCTTCCTCCTCCAGGGTCTCCAGGTCATCGCCGAGCATCCAGAGGCCCCCGCTGAGGCCAATGACCGTGGCCAGGCTGCGCACCTCGGCCGCGCTTAGCTCACTGTCCGCCTGCCGCAGGATCAGGGCGTCGGGGTCGTTCAGCCAGAGCCGGCGGTGCATCCAGGCCTGGGCCAGGTCGTTCTGCACGGCGTTGACCATGGCCGGCATGGCCCGTTCGCCCCGGACGAGGGGGCTCAGGAGGCCCCAACGGGGCTGCCAATGGGGGGCGATGTCGGCGCTGATGCGCATGCCGTCCACGAGTCCGATGGCCGGCCCGAGGGGACAGCCACAGCCCAGTATAAAGACATCCGGCCCGGCGGCCTGGCGCAGCAGGTCCAGGCCTCGTCGCAGGATCTGCGCCCGGGTCAGGTCGCTGCGCTGGCGTTGCCCGGCGATGGCGGCGGCGTAGAGGAAATCCAACTTGAGGTATGAATAGCCCCAGTTTTGGCAGACCGTGTGGATCAGCCGCCGCACCCAGGTCTGGACCTCGGTCTGGGTCAGGTCGAGGGCGTGGCAGATGGTGCCCCAGCCCAGGCCGGCGCTGGCCGGCCGGCCGCGCTCGTTTTGGACCAGCCATTCGGGGTGGCTGGCCGCCAATTGGGATTGGGGGTGGACGATAAAGGGGGCCAGCCACAAGCCCGGCCTAAAGCCGGCCTGGCGGATCTGTGCGGCCAGCCAGCCCATGCCGTGGGCAAAGCGCTCGTTGGCTTGCCAGTCCCCCACTCGTTGTTCCCAGCCGTCGTCGATCTGGACGACGTCCAAGGGCAGTTTTTGTCCTTGTTGGGCCAGCCACTGCAGCTGTCGGAGTATATCCTGCTCGCTCAGTTCCAGGTAAAAGGCCGTCCAACTGCACCAACCTCGGGGGGCGCGTTGGGGAATGCAGCTCCCCATTTCTTGCCCCAATAGATCGCCGTAGGTGGACAGGACCTCGTTGTCCGGGGGGGGCAACAGCAGGACCACCCGCTCTGAGGAGATGCGTTCCTGTCGGGCCAGGGCAAGGCCGTTGGTATCGCAGATGAAGCGGATTTCGTTTTTATCATGGCGTAGGTCGGCTTGTAGGGCACCAAATTGGTCGGCCGTGCTCAGTAGCCCCACCAGCAGGTTGGGGGCGGGCTTGTCTGCGGTGAGTAGCCCGACCATGTCGGCCCAAAACTGCCCGCTCCGCAGGGGCGGGATGGCCGGGGCATTGAGGACGGGGCCGGACAGCGGCGCGTAATGGGTGCGCAGGTCAAAGGCGTTGGCCGGTTTCCAGCCCGCCGGACTCCATGACTGCCAGCCGGTGCTGTAAATGCCGTTGATGGGCCGGCCGAGCGACATTCTGCCGCCCCATTGGGGATCGATTTCCAGCGGTACCAGGCGATCGACCTCAATGGGCGCGGAGAGGACGTTGTGCAGGGTGATCTCCAGCAGCAGGGCCGGCGAACGTTCATAGAGCGTGGCCCGAAAGGTCAGCGTAGGCTGCCGGCCGCTTTCGTTTTGGACGGTTAGACGCAGGCCCGCCCCGCGCTCGTCCTCGATGGTTTGGACCTCCCACTTTGGGGCGCGGCCATCGTCGGTGCCAACGGTGAGACGGCGCTTGCCCTGGCGATAGTGGGCACAGGCCCGGGCCCAACGCACATAAAAGTTGGGGTAGGCCGGCGAGGATAGGTCAAATAGGCCCAACAGCATGTCGTAGCGCAACCTCCAGTGGGCGTTGCTGAGGGTGACGCCGCGGTGATCCTGCTGCCAATCAGGGCTCAAAGAGCGCTCTTGCATAGGGCTATCCTCTGGGCGTTTGAATGCTAGTCGCTAATTCTTTGCCGCCAATCGTCCAGAATGTCCTGCAGGGACTGTTCCAGGGGGATGGACGGCGTCCAGCCGGTGCGCTGGCGAAAACGGCGGCTGTCACAGGCGATCACGGGTACATCCACTGGCCGCAGGCGCTGCAGGTCGGTCTCGACATCGATCTGGCAGTGGCTGAGGCGGAGCAGGATCTGCAGGATTTCCTCGATGCTGTGGTGCTCGCCGCTGCCGACGTTATAGGCCTGGCCCGGTTCTCCACGGGTCATGGCCAGGGAATAGGCCCGTACCATATCCCGTACGTCCGTAAAGTCCCGGCGGGCGCTGAGGTTGCCCACCTGGATGCGGGCGGCCTGCTGGCCGGCCTCGATCAGGGCAATCTGCCGGGCAAAATCCGCGGTGACAAAGCCGACGGCCTGCCTCGGTCCGATGTGGTTAAAGGGCCGCAGCCGCACGGTGCGCAGTTTGTGGCTGAGAAAGTACTGCAGGGCCATATAGTCCTGGGCGATTTTGCTCACCGAGTAGGGGCTGGTCGGCCGCAGAGGGGTGTCTTCGTCTACGGGGATGTCCTCCGGCTGCACCAGGCCATAGATATCGCCTGAGCTGATGATGAGGATCAGGGGGTCTAGGCCGGCCTCCAAAATGGCCTGGAACAGGTTGAGCTGGGCCAGCATGTTGTTAGACAGCGTCCGGGCCGGTTGGGAGAAAGAGGCGGCCGGTGAGGACAGCGCAGCCAGGTGGGCGACCACGTCCGGTCGGCTCTCGGCGACGACCTGCTGCACCCAGGCGGCGTCCAGAAGGTCCCCAGAGAGCAAGTGCAGTCGATCCCGGATCGGGTCTAGGTAGGCGGTCGAGCAAGCTCGATAGCAGATGGCATAGAGTTCCCCCGCCTTCTCTTGCGTCAACAGGTCGCATAGGTGGCTTCCGGCAAAGCCTGCCGAACCGGTGATCAGTATGCGCACAGGTCCACTCCTTGTCCTACGTCCCTAGGGCAGGCCCAGTTCTTTGGCCATTTCGATGATGCGCCCGCGCAGGGGGTCCTCCTCCGGCAGTTCGACCAGCGGGCGGCCCTCGGCGTCAAAGCCCTGAATGGGCGTGTGGTTGGGCAATATGCCCAACAATTGCAGGCCGTGTTCGTCGATGGCCTCCTGCACGGCCGGGGGCAGTTCCCCCTGCACCCGGTTGACGATCAGCACGACCTGGCCCACGCTGGTGCGCAGTTCGTAGATCAGGTCGCGCATCCGGGCGGCTGTGGAGAGGCCGCGTATGGTGGGATCCGAGACTAGGATCAAAAAATCTACGTCGCGCGTGGTCTGCCGGCTGATGTGTTCCATGCCGGCCTCGTTGTCGATGACCAGATAGTCGTAATTGCGGTGCAGTCGGTCCAGGTAGCCGCGCAGCATGTTGTTCGCCGCGCAGTAACAGCCCGGACCCTCGGGCCGGCCGATGGCCAGCAGGTCGATTTTCTCGCCCTCCACGATGGACTCGTATATCTTGAGCTCCAAATAGTCCTGCTTGCTAATGCCGGCGCGAAAGGTGCCGTGCTTGACCTCTTCGAGCATATCCTCGCGGATGTTGCCCACGGTGGTTTCCAGGGCCATTCCCAAGGTCATGTGCAGGTTGGCGGCGGGGTCCGCGTCAACCGCCAGTACGGTGCCGTAGCGGCTGAGCCACTGGGCCAGTAAGGAGGATACAGTCGTCTTGCCTGTGCCCCCCTTCCCGGCGATGGCGATGGTTTTGGTCACGATTTCCTCCTGCGATCATGGTTGCCTAGTTGCCATTCGCAGGATAGCATATTGGGGCCATCCTGTCAACCAAAGCGCATGACATCAAGCTTACAGGCGGAGGATTTGGTGTCAGGCCGGGGGTCGCCACGAAGGACGGACATGGCGCGTTTTGTGGGGCCGCCCCTGTGGCCGCTCGGCCGGCCGGATACAATGCATTTTCAGACCAGCCCTGCAATCCCCAGGCCCCCCCCAGCCCCCCAGGGATACAGGAGTATAGCCCAGAATATACTGTAAACTTGCATTCGCCAGCATTTTGTGGTATAATGGGCGCAGTCGGAGGGGCGAGTGATCGCCAGCCAGCCGGCCTTCTGCTGGAAGGAATCTGCAATTGTGGAGGAGGGAGTCCTATGAGTGAATCGGCTTTGTACGTCCCAGGACGGGCCGCGCACGAGATCGAACGGGAGAATCAGGCCCTCAAGCGCTCGATCTATGAACTGGGCGGTATCTTTAACGAGATGCCTGGGGACGATCCCTACGTGCTGAACCAATTTCTGCGCTACGTGTTGGATTTCGAGCGCATGGAGCAGGGGGCCAAACGGCCCCTGCGATCGATCTTTTCCCCCGAGTTCGTCTTCCCTGCGCTGGAGCGACTGCCGCCAGCCCAACTGCAGCTCAAGCTGGAGGAGATTGAGCGCATCCTCTGGGAACACCGCATTTTTATAGACCTGGTGGAGGACTTGCCGCTGGAGCAGGTCTATGCCTATATTGTCGATCACGTGCTGGCTGAAGAGATTCCCGTAGAATTCCCAGAGGGGCTCAACCTGCATTTTACGGGCTGCAGTGGCTGCTGCAGCGACTGCTTCCAGCTTGCCTACTGCGAGGTGGGCCAGGAGGCCTGTTTGGGGGTGGAATCGTAGGGGCGAGGCGCACCTCGCCTCTACAGCTCCGGGGATTCAGGAGGGGAGGGGGCGGTGAGCCCCTTGGGAGTTGAGGCTAAATAACTTGCCGGTTTTGACCGGCTAAAGCCTCAACTCCTGTCCAGGAACGCGGGACCTTTTACGGATCTTTTTGGAGTCGAGGCTTTAGCCGGTGACAGAGGACCGGCAGCAAAACCGGCAAGTTATTTAATTGCCGTTCCTTACTTGTTCTCCTCGGCCCAATCCTGCAATGCCGAGGCATCTTCTTCTGGAAAGACCGGCTCTTGCCCGGTCAGGGCGAGGTGCATATCCGCGGCCGAGGCCTTGCCGGCGCCCATGGCGCTGATCACGGTGGCGGCGCCGGTGACAATGTCCCCGCCGGCCCAGATGCCTTCCTTGGTCGTGCGGCCGGTTTGTTCGTCGGCCACGACCGTGCCCCAGCGGCTGCGGTCCAGGCCTTCGATGTTGGAAAAGATGAGCGGGTTGGGGCTGGTGCCGATGGCTACGACTACCAGGTCGCAGTCAAAGATAAACTCCGAGCCCTCGATGGGGATGGGGCGGCGCCGGCCGCTGGCATCCGGTTCGCCCAACTCCATGCGGATGCACTCCATGGCCTTGACCCAGCCCTTGTCGTCGCCCAGGATGCGGGTGGGATTGGTCAGTAGGTCAAAGACGATGCCCTCTTCCTCGGCGTTCTCGACCTCCTCGGCGCGGGCCGGCAGTTCCTCGTGGGAGCGGCGGTAGACGATGTGGACCTCGTCGGCGCCCAGGCGCAGCGCGCAGCGGGCCGAGTCCATGGCCACGTTGCCCCCGCCAATGACGGCGACTTTGCGGGCACGCTTGATGGGGGTCTGGTACTCTGGAAAGAGGTAGGCCTTCATCAGGTTGGTGCGGGTGAGGAATTCGTTGGCCGAGTAGACGCCGTTGAGGTTCTCGCCGGGGATGCCCATAAAGCGGGGCAGGCCCGCCCCGGTGCCCAAAAAGATGGCGTCGTACTCTTGCAAGAGCTCGTCCAGGGTGTAGAGTTTGCCAATGACCGAGTTGAGGCGTATATCTACCCCCAGTCGTTTGACGTAATCGACCTCCGCCTGGACAATATCCTTGGGCAGGCGGAACTCGGGGATGCCATAGACCAGCACCCCACCGGCCGCGTGCAGCGACTCATAGATGATCACGTCGTGGCCCAGGCGGGCCAGGTCGGCGGCGCAGGTGAGGCCGGCCGGGCCAGAGCCCACGATGGCTACCTTTTTGCCGCTGGGCGGGGCGATTTTCGGCGCCTGTAGCTGATCCGGATGGGATAGCTCCCAGTCGGCGACGAATCGTTCCAGTCGACCGATGGCTACCGGTTCGTCCTTTTTGCCCAGCACGCACTGGATTTCACACTGGGTTTCCTGGGGGCAGACCCGGCCGCAGATGGCGGGCAGGTTGTTCTTGGCCTTGAGCTCGCTCACCGCCTGGGGCATATTGCCCTCGCGCAGGGCCAGGATGAACTGGGGAATGCGTACCTCGACCGGGCAGCCCCGCACGCAGCGCGGTTTTTTACACTGGATGCAGCGTTGGGCCTCGCTCATGGCCATCTCGATGTTGTAGCCGAGGGCCACCTCGTCAAAGTTGCCGGCCCGTTCTGCGGGGTCCTGGCGGGGCATTTCGTGCCGGGGGATACGTTCCTTTTTTTCTTTCTCGGCCATTTCTATCTCCTTTGACCTGAATCCAACGGCTCTGTTAGGAGTTAGTCGGTGGTGACACCCAGCAGCCTGGCCACGGGGGAGAGCATTTCCGTAAAGTGGGCAAAGCTGCTGGCCAGAGGTGTTTCATTTAGGGGAATGGCTACGGGTACGCTCAAGCGGACCGGGATGGTGGAGCTCATCACGATGCGGTTGAGAAAGTCAATGGGCAACTCGGTGCCGGCCGGCATGTTGATGTAGGTTGTGCCGGCCACCTGGCTGCCATTGCCCAGGTACATGGTCACGTAGGCAGCGTCGATGCTGGAATCGGTGATGGTGGTGACCGTCAGGGGCTGCTGGACCTGGATGAGGACATCCTGTACCGGCATGCCCTGGTCGATCTCGACCGTGGTCTCGATGACGGCGTTCTCCAGGTTGTCCAACTCGGCCATTACCTGGCTCAGGATCGGGCGCAGGATAAAGGGCAGGCTCAACAGCACCAGGACCAGGATCACGTTGACCACGAAGGAAAACATGATCGCCCAGCGGTAAAACCTCGGCAGCTTGTCCATCATCGAGCTCCTTTGGCCGGTTCGCCGGCCATGGCAAAGCGCTACCGCTTAAACAGCAGCGCTTCCGCCTTCCAGCACCGGATCACAGGGATGCCGGCGCTCCCATTCCTCAACGGCTCGCTTTTCCTCGGGCAGGTACTGGCGCTGTCGTTCGAGCAGCTCGTCCCAGTCCACCAGGTGCCCGTCAAAGTCGGGGCCGTCCACGCAGGCAAAGCGGGTCTTGCCGCCCACGGTCAGCCGGCAGGCACCGCACATGCCGGTGCCGTCGACCATGATCGAGTTAATGCTGACGGTGGTGGGCACCGCAAAGGCCCCGCTGGTTTTGCAGACAAATTTCATCATGATGGCCGGCCCGATGGCAAAGCAGTGCTCAACTTGGCGACCGCCTTCCAGCAGTTCCTTCAGCGGCCCGGTGACGAGGCCATAGGTGCCGTAACTGCCATCGTCGGTGCAGGGGATGATTTCGTCGCTGACGGCGCTCATCTTGTCCTCCCAGATGAGCAGATTGTGCGAGCGCGCGCCAATGATCGAGATGATGGTGTTGCCGGCCTCCTTGAGGGCGCGTGTGATGGGATAGACTGGGGCGATGCCCAACCCACCGCCGATGCAGACGACGGTGCCATAGTTTTTGATGTGCGTGGGTACGCCGAGTGGGCCGACCACGTCGCGGAAGCTATCCCCGGCCCGGAGCAGGCCCATCTCTTTGGTGGAGGCGCCGATCTCTTGTACCACCAGGGTGATGGTGCCGGTCTGCCGGTCAAAGTCGGCAATGGTCAGGGGGATGCGCTCGCCCTGTTCGTCGATGCGCACAATGACAAACTGGCCAGGTTGGGCCTTTTGGGCAATCTCTGGGGCCTGAACCAGGTATTCTTTGGATACGGGACTCAGGTCGATCTTGTCTTGGATGAGAAACATGTTGCTCTCCTCGCTGAGGTTCAGTGGGTCACACCCCCTCGCGTGACCCTCTCCTAACGGCGGTTGCTTAATCTGCCATATTGTACACCAACATGCTCAAACGTGCAAAGTAGGGGCGAGTTGTGGTACAATGGCCGTACTGTAGACCAAGCGAATGCTCCGCCCGAGGAGGTTGCCATGTGGGACATGCTCTCTTTGCTCCCGGCCGCGCTGTTGGCGGCGCCGGCCGGTTTGAATCCTACCCTGCCCCTGCTTTTTGTGTCCATTCTGGCCCGTTACACGGAGCGCATCGAACTGTTAGGGCCCTATGCCTTTTTGGGGCAGACCTGGTGCGTGTTCCTGCTGGGGGCGCTTTTTCTGCTCCATGTCTTTTCGGACAAGGCCTTTGCCCCGGGTGATTCCTGGGCCGTCCCCCCGGAACGGCGGGATCGCCGGCTGTGGCTTGGCGCCGTACACGATCTGTCCCACATGCTCCTGGGTCCGTTGAGCGGTGCGCTGCTCTTTGGGGCGATCGAGCGATTCTTTCCAGCGGCGCTCTTTCTCGTCGGCCCGATGATCGGAGCGCTCCTGGCTGCCCTGGTCTACGTGGGCAAGCGCCGGCTGCGGCGGCGCCTGGCCGCGCGTTGGGCACCCTTTGGCAATCTGCTGTTGAGCCTGCTGGAGGATACCGGGGTGCTGGTGCTGTGCCTGGCCGCCGCTTTTCTTGTTGCTCCT
>JAFGKG010000025.1 GCA_016928715.1 Chloroflexia bacterium | reverse complement strand
GGGGGGGTCAGGGTGGGCGTGCGGGCGGCGGTGGCTGCCGGGGAGGGCGTGGGGGTGGCAGTGGGTGTCACCGCCTCGTTGCCCGAGACGTAGGTCAGGCCGTCGTAGGCATAGTAGGTCGGCGGGTCGGTCTGCTCATAGATATCCTGGAAGCGGGGCCGCAGGCGCTGGCCGTAGGGATAGGGGGCGTCGCGCACCTCAAAGTGGGTGTGGCGGGCGCAGTTCGGGCACCCCGGGTCCGGCGTGACCGGCGCGCAGCCGGTGGGCGGGCGGCCCAGGCTGCCGCAGGTGTAGCCGGTGTCGCCCTCGGCGGCGATGCGGGCGCCCCGGGGCACCACCGCCCCGAGCTGCCGGTAGGCCTCGGGGATGCTGCCCGAGGCCAGGTGCAGGTAGGCCGAGTACTCCCCATCGCCGTGATCCAGCACCAGGTAGGTCGTACAGGCGCTGCAGCCGGACTGGCAGCAGCAGAGGTCGCCGTTGTCGTCCCAGGCGGCCACCACGCCGCCGCGGGCGGCGTGCACGGGCAGGCCCAGGCCGCTGTAAAAGTCCACGCTGGGATAGTGGCCCGGGTAGCAGTCGACGCAGGTGACCAGCAGGGTGCTGCCGGCCGCGTAGGGGATGTAATAGAGGCCCTGGGTATCGCTAAAGGGTGGGGGGCTCTGGGAGAGGAACCAGTCCCGCGCCGCCGGGGGCAGGTAGTCGGCCGGCCCCCGGTCCAGCAGATCGGCAAAGGCCGGCTCCCCCGGCATGGCCGCCTGCCAGCCGTCGGCGCCGCGTCGGGCCAACAGCAGCGTGCCCTCGGTCGCGCCGCCCGGCTGCGGCTGCAGGGCCACCTCGCCGGCGGCCCAGTCCTCCCGGCCCCAGGCGAACTGCAGTTGAAAGTCGGCGGTCTGGGGGTGGGACTGTGCCCAGCGCTCCAGCGCCGCCTGCAGCGCCGCCCGGGCGGCCGGCTCCTCCGCCCCCAGCTCGCGGGGCAGCGGGAGCGGGGGAGCCGCGCAGGCGGCGCCCGGCCGGCCGGCGCCGCTGCGGTCGCTCCAGGGCTGCAAAAGGAACAGGGCCGCCAGGACGAATGGGACGAGCAGAAAGGCGTAGCGCAGTCGTTTCATATTCCCCTCCGGGTTTTACAGTCCGCTCGCACTCGTTCAGGGAATCTCGCCGGCCTGGTCCACGAACTGCCGCAGTGCGGTATGATCCACCATCAATGGTAAGGTCGTCAAGCTAAAGACTTGGCCGTGTGTCCCGCGCAGCAGATCCTCGATATCACTTTGCCGGACACTGAACCCGCGCCCGTCGATACAGGCAACAAGCTCCAGTTCCTCTCCGCGAGCACTGCTCTGACGCAGCCGCAGGATGCGGGCGACCTTGTCCCGAGCCGTGCCGTCATCCTCGGTCAGCTTGGCTTCAATGACAACCACTGGGCTTTCGGGACTGGGAATGATAAAGTCGGGCGTCTGTCGAAAGCCCGGGATTTGTTCGGAAGAAACCGGCCGGCGGGCAAACCACTTGTGCACGCCGATCACCGGCCGGTAGCTCTGTTGTATCTGCTTTTCCTTGTAGGCTTGTTGGGCTACAAAGGGAATGTCAAAACGTTCCTCGATGGACACAGGGCACCTTTAAATCTGACCGTCTCTGTAATCGTACACCATCCCCCACAATTCTTGTCACTGTAAAAGTTTATCGTTCCTCGGCCCGAAACAAATCGCTCACGGATGATCACGGGTACACACAGATTTTCCCTTGTTTTTATCCGTGTTCATCGGTGTTTATCGGTGAGCTATACAGCCATTGGGCCGTGTGGCCGGGGAATCGATAAACCTCTATCACTGTATTCCATTATAGCACAAAGGTCCTAGGCTGTCTATTTCTGCGGGGGTAGATTTGCTGAAACGCCCTTTCAGGTGTACAATGTTCTCCAATGGCCCACCGGCAGGACATACCTTCCTACGCTGCATCCTAACGTGTGGAGGACCCTGGCCAAGCAGTGGACTGCTCCGCGGGGTGGGCCAAGCGGCCTCGGGTAATGATCCACTGGGGCGATCATTCTAAAGGAGCAAAGCGTGACTGGTCAACGTGTGTCGGCCATATGTATTCTCTCCCTGCTGTTCATTCTGCTGTCCGCATGTGGTCTCGTGGAAACTCCGCTTCCGCCGGATGGCATTTTCCCAACCTTGGCGGGGCCGGCCGCCGCCCCCCCTACACCCCGGGTGCTGACGACGTACAGCCAGTCAATTGGGCCGGCCGGGGGGACCATCGTGGGGGAGGGCTGGCGCATCGTCGTGCCGGACGGCGCGCTTGCCGATACCATAGAGATCGCCGTCAACCAGTTGGACGCGGCGCAGTACCTCGACTCGATCGAACAGGGCGTTTTCCTGCGGGTCACGTTGCCCATCACGCAACTGGCGCGGCCGGCCCAGGTGCGGGTCGCGCTGCCGGACTGGTATACGCCGGAGGACGCGGGCGCGGCCATGTCGCTGCTCGTGGACGAACAGACGGGAGAAATGCTCTATGAACCGGTGACCGTCGAGCTGAACGATGGTCAGCCCGAGTTGGTCCTGGAAAGCGACCATTTTTCAAGCCGCCTGATTAAATGGCTTGAATGGCTTGAGGAAACCTTTCTATACCGCTTTCCACCAGAACAGGCCGATCCGATCGAGGTGCCCTACTACAGCCAGGCCGGCACAAAGTACTGCTGGGCCGCGATGTCACAAATGGTGGCCGAAAGCGCGCGCCACTCTGCGGATGGCGAGGTCTATGGCTTTATTGGCGTGATGAACGTCGACCCCCAGGCAAGCTGGTGGCAATTGTCGAAAACTCCATCGGTGGTGCGACTGCGCGTTTCCTCTGCCCTCGGCGCAGAACTGACGCGCCGGACGGGCAAAGCGCCCGAGCGGATCTATTGGACAGCCCTGCAGCAGCAGATACAGGTCGAATATATCCAGCGCGAGCTGGCCTTTAAGCGGCATCCGGTTGGCCTGTTCACGTCCAAGAAGGTGTCCAACGGAGAGGGACATGCCTTTGTGCTGGTGGGTTATCCCGATCGCAAGAGTTTTTACACCCTCGATCCGCGAGAGCCCAAGAGCATGTACAAGGTGCGGACGCTGGCCGAGTTGGGCCTGGATGGGACGGGCAACACGACGGTCGTGATCCCGCTGGCGCCGGCCGCGGATCGCCCGTTGATCAGCATCAACATCGGTAACAATTTTGCCTTTTTTGCGGAACCATCCCCGGACCCCTCCTATACGCTTTGGGGCCGTTCTTACTATTGGCGTTGGGACTTTCGCTCGCCAACCGGCTACGCGGTGACGACGGGGTCGGGTTCTGATATGATGCCTATCCTTAATGCCCTTCCCGGCGAGGTGACCCATTTGGTCCCCACGGCGCCCGAAGAGGGCTATGGAATCGAGGTGGCGAATGCGCACCTGGGTGGTGCACCGGTTGAGGCTCAGGTCCAGATTGAGATCCAGAGACAGGGACCGAGCAGTTCGCGCTATGTTCAAAGCAGCGCAGTGACCGTACCTCCCAGCAAAATGGTGTACGTGCCCTTACAGCCGATCCCGGTAGACGAGTTCCGAGACCCCTCCCCGCAGGCCGTATCCTACACCTTCAAGGCGACCGTCATCGTAGACGGAAAACCCACCGATGAGGCCAGTTTCAATTTTGTGCTGGACCCCAAGCCGGCATCGACGCCCGAGCCGGCGAAACCGGCCGTCAGCAAATGCATCTGCCCGAACGGCCTGCCGCTCGGCCTCGACCTGGACCTGGGATGCGCGGACCTCATAATGCCGCGGATGGACCCGGACTGGAACGCGTGCTACCAGGGTTGTCTCATTGAATGTGGCTGTGACCTGTACGATACCGACTTGAGCTGCGCCTGCGAGTGTGTGATGGGCAAATAGGCTCATCCTCTAATTTTACCAGGCCGGCCATTTCTGCCCCGGAGACAGAGCATGTTCCCCTTGGCCAAGACGTTGGTCTCCCTGTTCAAGGCCCGCCTGATCCCGTTGATGCTCGCCAGCGCCGCCCTGGCCGTGGCCATCGCCGGCGGCTTTGTGGCCGGCCTGGTCTGGGCCGGCGATCGACTGGTCGAACTGAAGCTCGATCCCATGGACCAACTATTCACCTGGGGGGTGGGGGTGCTGGCCCTGGCGGCCGGCTGGTTCATGCTGCCGGCCCTGACCGTCCTGTTATCCAGCCTCTTCCAGGAAGCGGCTATCCGGCGGGTGGAGCGCGCTTATTACCCCGAGGCCGGCCCCCGCCCGGAACCCAAGTTCTGGCCCGAGTTCTGGCACGACGTCCGCTTTACCGCCGGGGCGCTGCTGCTCAACCTGCTGGTCCTGCCCCTCTACACCGTGGGCGTCGGCTTTGTCGTCTCGATCCTGCTCAACAGCTATCTGCTCGGCCGCGAGTTCTTTGAGACGGCGGCCGGCTACCGCCTGGGCAAGAAACAAGCCCGCGCTCTCGGCTGGCAGCACCGCCGGGCCGTGTACGGCGGCGGCCTGCTGATCACGCTGATGACCCTGGTGCCACTGCTGAACCTGTTCGTCCCCCTGCTGGCCGTCGTCTGGATGGTCCACGTGTACCACGGCATCCGCGGACGCCAGGAGGCTTGAGAAAACCGGCCCGCTTGGCTATAATAGCCTTGGAACCTTTCCCGGCCTTGCTCGTATTGAATATAGGATAATACAAGGCCCAGACTTGTTTTATATCTCAAGTTCTGTTATAATCAAACAGTGGAGGGCTGGCCCAATCACCAGCCGGGAGAGACATCCTCCAGTAGCGCAAATAAACAGTCCCCAACCGGAGGTTTTCATGGCCGAATTCTTTGCCAACCTGCACACCCTCGAGTGGGTCTACCTGGCCTTTTTCTGCGTCGCCCTGCTCTACGCCCTGTTCCTGGCCTTTGTCGGCTTTGGCCACGGCCACGCCGTGGACCACGCCGGCGATTTTGGCCACACGGCGGACCTGCACGGCGGGCCCGGGGAGGCCATCATCGCCCACAGCGGGGACATTGGCCACCTGGGCGAAATCGGTCACGCCGCGGACATTGGCCACGCCGGCGACGTCGGCCACGCCGGCGAGATCAGCCACGGGGTCGAAGGCGGCCACGCCGGCGAGTTCGACGCCGACCTGGACCTGGACGGTGACGGCGACAGCCATCAGGTTATGCCCTGGAACCCCATCGTCATCAGCACCTTTATCGCCGGTTTCGGCGGCTCGGGACTGCTGGCCACGCAGGCGCTGGGCCTGCACCCCTGGCTCAGCCTGCTCCTGGCCACGCCGGGCGGGCTGGTCCTAGGCGGCGGCATGTACGCGCTCTACCGCAAACTGGTCACCCTGGGCAGCGCGGCCACCCCCATCACCTGGCAGGAACTGCGGGGCACCAAAGCCCTGGTGACGACACCCATCCGGCAGGACGGCCTGGGCGAGATTGTCTACGTCGCCCGGGGCTCCCGCCATCGCGCCACGGCCCGCACCGTCGATGGCCGGGCGCTGCCCAAGAACACTATCGTCACCGTGCTCGAGTTCAAAAACTCGATGGCCATCGTCGATGAGCGCTACGTCGACTAGGGGTCCCCATGGGCTTTGCCTACATCGCCGGCATGATCATCATCTTGGTCCTCCTTTTCGTCTTTTGGGCCAGTTGTTACCGCAAGGTCGGGCCCAACGAGGCCCTGATCATCTCGGGAACGCAGCAGAACGTGCGGAATCCGGCCACCGGGGAGTTACAGCAGCGCGGTTTTCGCGTCATCAAGGGAGGCGGCACCTTTGTCTACCCGATCGTGGAACGAGCGGACCTGCTCTCCCTGGAAATTATCCCCTTTCCCATCGAGATCGAACGGCTGCGCACCCGGGACGGCGCCCTGGTGACCCTGCGGGGCACGGGCCAGGTGCGCATTGGCGGCGACGAGGTGTCCATCGTCCTGGCCGCCGAGCGCCTGCTCTCGCAGAGCCCGGAGCAGATCGCCCAGATCGCCCGGCAGCTACTGGAACGACCCCTGCGGGCCACGGTCAACAGCCTGGAACTGGAACTGCTCCAGCAGGATCTCGAAGGACTGGCCCAGGAGGTACAGGAGCTGTGGGCCGAAGAACTCTTACGCATCGGCCTGGAAAGCGTCTCCTTCAGCGTGAAGGAGCTTGGTAGCGAACCCCAGGTTCGCCGAAAGGAGTAAAGCCCATGGAATGGTTCTTTATCATCGTTGGAGTGGCCGTGATCGTGGTGATCTTTGTGGCCTATTGGGCGAGCCGCTACCGCAAGGTCGGCCCCAACCAGGCCCTGATCATCTCGGGTACGGACCACCGTTTCATCGACCCGGTCAGCGGCGATCGCTCCCGCCGCGGCTTTCGCATCATCAAGGGCGGCGGCACCTTTGTCTGGCCGGTGGTGGAGCGGGTAGACGCCCTCTCCCTGGAGTTGCTCACCCTGGATGTGCTGGTCAACCGGGGTTACACCAAGGAAGGCGTCCCGGTGACCGTCGAGTGCGTGGCCCAGATCAAAGTCCGCGGCGACGAGGTCTCGATCGCCACCGCCGCCGAGCAGTTCCTCTCTAAAAAGACCAACGAGATGGCCAACATCGCCCTGCAGACCCTGGAAGGCCACCTGCGGGCCATCCTGGGCACGCTCTCGCCGGAGCAGATCAACTCGGACCGCGACGCCTTTGCCCAGGAGGTCCAGGAGGTCTCGGCGGCCGACCTGGCCAAGATGGGCCTGGAGGTCGTCTCGTTCACGGTCAAGGAAATCCGCGACGAGGAGGGCTACCTGGACGCCCTCGGGGTCAAGCCCACCGCCGAGCGCAAGCGCGACGCCGCCATCGGCGAGGCCCTGGCCCAACGCGACGCCGCCATTGAGGCGGCCAAGGCCAAGCAGGCCGCCCGCGAGGCCGAGCTGGAGGCCGAGACCCGCATCAAGGAGGCCGAGAAACTGTTCAAAGTGCAGACGGCCTCCTTTGACCGCGAAGCCGACCGCGAGCGCGCCGAGGCCGACCTGGCCTACGCCCTGCAGCAGAATACCTCGCAGCAGCAGGTGACCGAGCAGGAGGTCCAGGTTCAGGTAGTACAAAAGCGCAAGGAAATCGAGGTCCAGGAGCAGGAGGCGCTGCGCAAGGAGAAGGAACTGCTGGCCACCGTGGTGCGGCCGGCCGAGGCCGAGCAGCAGCGCATCCGCACCCTGGCCGAGGCCACCAAGTTCCAGCGGCAGATCCAGGCCGAGGGCGAGGCCGAGGCCATCCGTTCGGTGGGCCAGGCCGAGGCCGACGCGGCCCAGGCCCGGGGCACCGCTCAGGCCGACGTGACCAAGCTCCAAGGTCTGGCCCAGGCCGATGTCATCCGCGCCCAGGGCCTGGCCGAAGCCGAGGCTATGGAGAAAAAGGCCGCGGCCTGGGCAGAGTACAACCAGGCGGCCATCATCCAACAGATCATCGACGCCCTGCCCCAGGTCGCCACAGCCGTGGCCAGCCCGTTGAGCAAGACCGAACGCATCGTCGTCATCAGCCAGGGCGGGGACGGCGCGGGGGCCGGCAGCTCTCGCATCACCCAGGACATCTCGAACATTATCGCCCAGGTGCCGGCCACCGTGGAGGCCCTGACCGGCGTGGACCTGATCCAGGCCATCCGCAACCTGCCCGGGCTCAAGGGCGCTGCCGAGGAAACAGAGGCGGAGCCGGAGGGCCAGAGCGCGTAACCCACCCTGGGCACGGTACACCGTGTCCCCCCCGCCTACGCGGGAGCAGGCTTGGGGGGGGCTAAAAAGAACAAAAAACGTCCCAAAAATAGGCCCGTCCTACGCGTAAGCATAGGCGGGCCTTCCATCTCGTAGCCGCAGGCTAAAGCCTGCGGCGAAACAGGCCAGTGCAGTCCGCTCGAACAAATACCGAGGCCTTTGCCGGCTGAAAAGCGCCCTAACTTGATGCGCATGGGGCGCACGGCCGTGCGCCCTCACGGCCCGCAGGCCCGCATGGCCACCGGCAGATAGAGGCGATAAGCGGGTGTTCCCCGGGCGTACTTGAGGGCGGCCGCCCCAGCACTGTCGTCGTAATAGCTGACGTGGGGCTGCTCGACCCGTCCAGCGCCAGAGAAGTCCCCCCCCAGGCCGCCCCCGTAACCGTCTCGACCTGCCAGACATACGCCGAGGCCTGTATACAGGCCAAAGTGTCTTGGCCCAAAACTGCGGCCCCGACACGCCGGACTGAGGGCTGCGCCGGCCCAGACCAGTGGAACACACCCAGCAGTAGCAGCACTAAACTTGCCCAATACAATGTCCTTGTCTGCATAACCAACCTCCCAGCAATCTAGAATTCTTGTCAGGCCGCGGGGCCTCATCACCTGTTCGATGGGGCAAGGGTGCGCGTAGCGGTGGGTTCTGGAGGAAGTGTCCGCGTAGGAGAGGGCCGCTCAGTCGTCGGAACAGGCGTGTCCGTCGGCTGGGG
>JAFGKG010000200.1 GCA_016928715.1 Chloroflexia bacterium | reverse complement strand
GGAGCATTCCGAGCCGGTGGTATTCGTGTATTCGTGTTGCATTCGTGGATGGCCATCGGTTTCACCGCAGGCGGGCTGAGCAGTTACCAGCAATCTACAACGCCCTCAAGTACTCCTGATTGGCTGCGGATAGACGATCCGCACCCAGGCATTAAAAGAGGGGCGATTGCCGATCGCCCTCTCGCTCCAGCTCTCCAGACGAATGCAGATGACGAGTTGGCTTTACTGGCGTGTTTATGAGACGAGGTTTCACAAGCGGGCCTTCAAACGGCACTTGACAACTCTCCCCGAATCGAGTATCATTCCCCCATTAGTTATCGATCACTAACCCGCCCGCAGGGGCAGGTTTCGAACGAAAGGAACAGCATATGCCCGAACTCACCGACCGACAGCAGGAAATCATCCTGGCCGCCATCCACATCATCGCCGAGCAGGGCTTTCAAGACCTCTCCCTGCGCCTGCTGGCCGAGCGGGTCGGCGTCTCGGAACCGGCCCTCTACCGCCATTTCGAGAACAAGGACGACCTCCTGCTCAAGCTGGTCTCCTTTATCGTCCAGAACTATGCCGAGGTGATGCGCGAGATCCAGGCCCCGGCCCAGCAGGCCCTGGAAGAACTGGGCGAAATGCTCCGGCGGGCGGTGCAGTTCTTTGACAAGCTGCAGCCCTTTTCGACCACCCTGTACGCCGCCGCCGCCTTTTACCACAAGCCCGAGTTCATCGAGCAGATCCAGTCCGTGGTCCAGGAGAGCAGGGCCCGCATCGACGAACTGCTGCTGCGCGGCCAGCAGGAGGGCAGCGTGCGGCGCGATCTGCCCAGCGAGCAACTGGCCACGGTCATCCTGGGCGCCTTTCGCCTGCTGATCGAAAAGTGGAATTGGGCCCAGCGGGGCTTTGACCTGGCCGGCAAATGGGAACCCCTGTGGGCCACCCTCAAAGTCCTGGTCGCCGCGGAAGTGATGGGGAAAACTGAATCACGCCGGCATATATGTTAGCATAAAAAGGCCTGCGGAGCGCCTATAGAAAAATCGAACAAGGAGAAATCTGCATGTCCCGCTTTTTCAGCCAAATCACCCAAATCTCGCTCAAGCTGCGCTGGGTCACGGTGGCCCTCTCCGTGGCCCTATTGGTGCTGGGGGGCATTGCCCTGGTGCAGCTCAACCAGGAACTCCTGCCGCCCATCGAGTTTCCGGCCATCGTCACCATGACCTTTTGGCCGGGGGCCAGCAGCGACGAGGTGCTGCAGCAGGTCACCATCCCCCAGGAGCAGGCCCTGCAGGCCATCGAGGGCATTGTCAACGTGGAAAGCTATACCGGGCAGGGCTTTGCGGCCATCAATATGAGCACTGAGTTTGGCCTGGACCAGGACGAACTCAAGGCGCAGATTCGCCGCGTCCTGCAAGAGGTTCCCCTGCCCGAGGGCGTCGAAAAGCCCGAACTGCTCAGCTTTGGCATCGGGGACCTCCCCGTGGTCGTGGCCAGCGTCTCCTCCAGCCAGGTCCCGCTGCCCGAACTCAAGGCCCAGGTGGAGGATTCCATCCTGCCCCAACTGGCCGGGATCCCGGGCATCGAGGACATTGGCGTCAGCGGCGGCCAGGAACTGCCGGAGGAACCCGTCGCCGTCGAGCCACCGCAGCGTCCGGGCGTGCCCCTGCCCCCCGAGTGGGTCGAGGGAGCGTCGGCCATGGGCCAGCAGATCGAGACGACCGCCGACCTCAACGCCGAGATGATGGGTTTTATCGTCCAGTTCCAGCCCGAAAGTTTGCAACTACTGACGTTAGAGATGTGGCAGGCCTTTCCGCCGGCCGTGCTGGCGGCCGTGCCCGAAGCGGCCCTGGAGTACGTAAACCCAGAGATTGCGGAGCAGGTCGCCGAACTGCTGGCCCATCCCGGCGGGGCCGGCGGCGCCCTGGGCGGCACGGCGGTAGAGGTACCGGCCGAGGCGCCGGAGCTGCCCGAATCCTGGCGCCAGCCCCCCGAGAGCGAGGGACCCGTGCAGGTCGAGTTCGAGACGGCCGCCGACCTGCTGGACAACCCCTTTGACCTGCCGGCCGCCCAGCTCCTCAACATGCTGGTGCAGATGGGCAGCCTGCCCAACGTCCCCGAACTGCTCGGCGACCTGACGCCAGAGGTCATCCTCTGGCTGCAGAGCCAGGACCCGGGCTTTCTGCCCGGCCTGGAGCCGGCCGTCCTGCGCCTGCTCTCCCCCGAGGTGCTGCGGGCGCTGCCGATGGATTTCGTCGACGCATTGGAACCCGGCCTGCACAGCGAGTTGGCGGCCATCGCCAGCGGCACGGTGGAGCCCTTTGTGCCCACCGAGATCATCAATCGCACCAACGGCAATCCCAGCCTGGCCCTGGTCTTTTACAAGGGCAGCACGGAGAACACCGTGGCCGTCGCGCACGCCATCTTTGACAAGCTGGAGGAACTGGACCAGGCCAACGGAGAGCTGAACTTTGACGTGGCCTTTGAGCAGAGCAGCTTTATCGAGGAGAGCGTCAGCGGCGTGGCCCGCGAGGGCAGCCTGGGGGCGCTCTTTGCCGTCGTGGTCATCCTGCTCTTTTTGAGCGGCTTTGTCAACGGGCGCTACCGTCTGAGCTGGCGCAGCACCCTGGTGACGGCGGTGAGCATCCCCATGTCGGTGTTGATGGGTTTTGCCGCCATGCGCTGGCTGCCGGCCCTGCACCCGGCCTTTAGCGCGCTGGCCGACGGCAGCAGCGGCGTCCCTGTCCTCAACGCCATCACCGAACTGCTGGCGCGACTGTTCCCCAAGCAGATGACGCTCAACATCATGACCCTGAGCGGCATGACCGTGGCCGTGGGCCGGGTGGTGGACGACTCGATCGTAGTGCTGGAAAACATCTACCGGCACATCCAGCGCGGCGACGAGCGCCGGGCGGCCGTGATCGGCGGCACCCGCGACGTGGCCATCGCCATCTTTGCCAGTACATTGACCACCGTCATTGTCTTTTTGCCGCTGGGTCTGATTGGCGGACTGGTGGGCGAGTTCTTTTTGCCCTTCGGCCTGACCGTCACCTACGCCCTGGGGGCCAGCTTTATCGTAGCCATCACCGTCGTCCCCGTGCTGGCCTACCTCTTTATCCGCAAGGAACACTTGCCCCAAGCCAAAGAGACCTGGCTGCAGCGCAGCTACACCCCGCTGCTCAAGTGGTCCCTTGGGCATCGTTTCTGGACCCTGCTCATCGCCGCGGTCCTCTTTGCCGGCAGCCTGCTGCTGTTG
>JAFGKG010000199.1 GCA_016928715.1 Chloroflexia bacterium | reverse complement strand
GGGGTGCCGAGCGCCGCCTTCGAAAGAAGGCGTGCGAGGCGGGGGAGGGGTGAGGTCCATCCCCGCCGGCCGGCGCGCCGGCAGTCCATTTTCGTCCTTTGTGGCGCCCGCCTCGGCTGCGCCGAGGATGGGGCATGGCGGACTGTTCCGTAAATAACCGCTCCGGCTGCCTCGCTCGCTGGTTTCGATACGCCTGCTACGCAGGCTACTCAACCGACGCTCGCTCGGTCTGTGTCCTATTTTCGTCCTTCGTGGCGGCCCGGCCTCGGCGGAGCCGAGGATGGCCCTGTTCGACTGTTCCGTAAATAGCGCTGTATCCGACCGGGCTCGAACTTCTAACCGCTCTAGTCCTCCTCCTCTTGATACAGGTGGACCCGCGCCAGCGTGTCCCCCAACAGCGTGGCAACGGCGACGAGCAGGCGCTGATCCCAGGGGGTAAAGGGACTCTGCGCGGTCCCCCGGATCAGCCCGATGAGGCCAATGACCTCCCCCATCACCTGCAGGGGGGCGTAGAGCACCGTATAGGGCTCAAAGCCCGCCAGCAGCCCCGAGACGGTGGGAAAGCGGTTGTCCTCGCAGAGGTTGGCAATCAGCAGGGGTTCGCCCGTCTGGGCTACCAGTCGGAAGGCCTGCCGTCCCAGTTGGAGCAGGATCGGCCGGAGGGCATCGGCCTGGGCGCCAAATATGGCGCTGAAACTCAGCTTACCACTGCGTTGATCCACCATGACCAGCGAGCCGGCCTGGCTGTCCGATATATCGACGAGCCATTCCATGCCCTGGTTCAGGGCCAGCAGCAGGTCATCGGCCAGCAGCAGCCGGCTGCTCAGTTCCGTCAGCAGGGCCAACTCCCGCCCGTGCCGCTCCACCTGGCTGCGCAGAGAGCGGTTCTCCAGGATCATGCGGCGGCGTTCCAGGGCCTTGCCCACCACCAACAAGAGTTCGTCCTGCTCAAAGGGACGCAGGATGTAATAGGGCGTGGCCGCCCACAAGCTGCGGCGGCTGCGGCGATACAGGGCATGCTCGACCACGGCCACGCTGACCAGGTCGGGATCGAGTCGAGCGGCAATGTGGGGGATGCGCAGGGCTTCGGCGTTGGCGATCTCTAACAACAGCAGCGAATGTTTGCGCTGCTGCAGCCGCCGCAACAGTACTTCATAGGAGGAGAGCAGGTCCAGTACGTAGCCTTCCTCCCATAGGATGCGCGTCCAGCGGGCGCCCTCGTCCGGGTCCCGAAAATAGACCAGCAGGGCATCCTGCCCAGGATCGGGACGGGGCATCTCGGGGCGGGGGCTCTCCAGCCGCTGGATGACCTCCTCGGACATGCGTCGCTGTACGCGCAGGGCCTCGCGCAGTTGGTCCGCGTTGACATAGCCCAGGTCCTGCAGGATATCCCCCAGTTTGCGCCAGCCCCCCTCGCGCTCCTGTACCTGCAGGCCCAAACTGAGCTGATCCTCGCTGATAAACCCCCGGCTGACCAAAAGGGCGCCCAAAAGGTTGTCCCGTAATAGACGTTCCATAGGGTCTCTTCCCGTACGATTTGGCCCGAGCGGGGCGCCCGCGGGCCCTTTGGGCCGGGCTTAACGCCCTTTAATCCAGATGTTGGACAGGTTCTGCAGGCCCATCGGGGTGACCTGCAGTCCCTGCACATAAGGCTTGGTCAACGAATACGAGACCCCGTGGTTCAGTGGGATTACGGGGGCATCGTGGATGATCAGGCGTTCGGCCTGGCGGTACAGCTCAAAGCGGCGCTCGATGTCCTGTTCCACCGCCGCCTCTTCCAGCAGCCGGTCCACCTCCGGATTGTGGTAAGCACCGTGGTTGTTGGGGCTGGAGCTGTGAAAGATGACCTCCAAAAAATTCTGCGGGTCGGCGTAATCGGCCATCCAGCTCAGGCTATACATTTGGTATCTGCGCTCGTCCAGGCCGAGCAAAAAGTCGGCCCATTCGATCTGGCGCAGTTCGATTTCCAGGCCCAGTTCCTCCCGGTAGACCTGCTGCAGGAGGGCCGCGATCCCGCCGCCGCTGGTATAGAGGGTGATGCGGGGCATGTTGGCGGCGCCGCCATAGCGGGACTCGGCCAGCAGCTGCCGGGCCTGCTCCGGGTCGTAGGGCAGGCCGCTCACGTCCGGGTCGTAGCCGGGCATGCCGGGGGGCAGAATCCCCTCCGCCTGCTGCAGTCGCCCCTCAAAGGTCACCCGGGCGATTTTTTCCCGATCCACGGCCATGGTCAGGGCCTGGCGGACCTTGGGATCGTCAAAGGGGGGCATGGAGGAGTTGAAACCTACGTAGGAGAGGGAGAGTTCGGGCGAAACCCGCAGTTCCTGGGCCAGGGGGCTGCCCTCGTACTCCAGGCGCGCCACCACCGAGGTGCCCACCTCGGTAAAGCCGATCTGGCCCTGCTCGTACAAAAGCAGGGGATTGCTGGCCTCGGCGCCCAGCAGGATCACCACCTGGGCCAGTTGGGGCGGGTCCAGGTAGTACTGCTCGTTGCGGGCCAGGACCATGCGGCGATCGTGCTGCCATTCGGCCAGGTAAAAGGGGCCCGTCCCATTGGGCTGCTCGGTCCAATCCCTGCCGGAGGCGACATTGTCCCGATCGACCAGGTAGGCCGTATTGTAGGTCAGCTTGGACAGGAAATAGGACTTGGGCGCGTCGATGGTAATGACCACCGTATCCTGGCCCACTGCCCGCAGGCCGGCGATCGAGTCCGCCTGGCCGGCCAGCTTGTCCGTCACCCCGACAATGTCGTTCAGATAGGTGCCGCAGGGCAGGTTCGGTCCCAGGGCCGGGTCGCAGGCCCGCTCGAAGGAATAGATCACGTCCTCCGCCCGCACCGGCCGGCCGCTGTTAAAGCGGGCCTCTGGCCGCAGGGTAAAGGTATAGACCCGTCCATCGGCCGAGACGCTCCAATCCGCGGCCAGGTCAGGGATGATCTGCAGGTCATCGTTCAGAGAGACCAGGCCGCTAAAGATCTGGCGAATCACAAAGGTCGAGTTGGCATCGTTGGCCAGGGCCGGGTCCAGCGTGGGGGGGTCATAGGAGCCACCGGTCAGCGTCAATACGTCGCCGTCGGCCGGGGTCGGGGCCGTCGCCGTGGACACCTCCAGGTCGCAGGCGCCCAGCAACAAGGCCAACAATAGCAGGTACAACAATCCCACGGCTTGCCGTTTCATAGAACACCTCATTCCAAGTCCAATCCATTTACGCCTCCCATTGTACCAGGAAACCAGTGCAAGGTCAATGTGCGCTTGACAGTACCCCCCTGGGGGGGTATACTAAAAGCGCAGCCAGCGGGCTGCTAGCGCCAAGCCAGGCCCACCGGATCGCTGCTACGTTTGCTGCCAACATGGGTACAAGTCGCTTTGAGGCGGTACGAGTGCCTTGGCAGTTGATTCCAGTAGCGGTGAGGCATTTCCTGGCGCTATTCTATGCCGGTGGAGAGTGGAAACGAGGTCGAACAAACTCCGGTGAGCGGAATCTCGCAGGGGAAATGCCTCGCCCTTACTCTATGAACGATTGCCAGCAGGACATACTGGCAGTGATCGAGCGAAAGGACCGAGTCCATGTGGGAAGACTATATCTTTGCCGAGAGTATTGATAACGCACTGGAGGCCTTGGAACAATATGCCGGACGGGCCCGCATCATCGGCGGGGGCACCGACCTGGCCCTGCAGGCTCAACAGGGTAAATGCGTCAGTGAGGTCATGGTGGACCTGAGCCGCATCCCCGGCCTGGACCGGCTGGAGGAGCGGGAGGGTTGGCTGTGGATCGGCCCTCAGGTCACCCACGCCCAGGTGGCAGCCTCCCCACTTGTCCGGGAAAAGGCCGGCCTGCTGGCCGAGGCCTGCGGCCGGGTGGGCGGCCCGCAGATCCGCCACGTCGGCACGCTGGTGGGCAATGTGGTCAATGCTATGCCCGCAGCCGACGGTGCCGTGGCCCTCTTTGCCCTCGACGCCCAAATCGAGGTCACCGACCGCCTCGGCAGCCGCTGGGTGCCCATCGAGGAACTCTACGCTGGGGTGGGTGTCTGCCGCATGAATGCCTGCTACCAGGTCGTCAGCGGCATCCGTTTCCGCCCGCTGCCCCCCTGCTCTGGATGGGCCTTTTTGCGCCTGGGGCAGCGCCGGGCCAACATCCTGCCCATGCTCAATACGGCCCTGGTGGCCTGCCTGGAGGACGGGCGCTTTTCCAGGGTGCGCATCGCCGTGGGCCCGGTCGCGCCCACGCCCTTTCGCGCCCACCAGGCGGAGGAATTGCTGCAGGGCCAGCCCGCCAGCCAGGATCTCCTGGCCCAGGCGGCCCAACTGGCCCGGCAGGCGGCCCATCCCCGCAACAGCGCCGTGCGCGGCTCGCGCGAGTACCGCCAGGCCATGGTCGAGGTGCTGGTGCGGCGAGGATTGGAACAAGCGCTGGCTATGGCCCGTGCGTAAAATGCGCGAACAAAGGAGGCAGCGATGGTCTTACTGCAAATGACCCTCAACGGGGAGCCGGTGGAAATTGAAATCGAGCCCGGCGACATGCTCGCCGACGTGCTGCGGGAGCGGCTCGGCCTGATTGGCACCAAGATCGGCTGCGGTGAAGGTGAATGCGGCGCCTGCACGGTACTGATCGACGGCGAGTCCGTGATGAGCTGTATCTACCCGGCCATGAAAGCCCAGGGGCGCCAGGTGCTCACTATCGAAGGGCTGGCCCCCAAGGGCGAACTGCACCCGGTGCAGCAGGCCTTTGTGGAGCATTTTGCCTCCCAGTGCGGCTACTGCACGCCGGGATTTGTAATGTCCACGGTGGCCTTGTTGGATAAACACCCCCAACCGACCGAGGAACAGATTCTGGAGGATCTTTCCGGCAACCTCTGCCGCTGCACGGGCTACTATCAGATTATCGAGGCCGTCAAGAGCGCGGCGAAAAAGCTGCAAGAGAGTGCCTGAACGGCAGTTTGAGGAGATGTCAAGAAATAGCTTCCCGGTTTTGACCGGCTAAAGCCTGAATCTGGTCCGCGAATGCGAGGCCCTTTAGGGCTCCTTTCGGAGTCGAGGCTTTAGCCGGTGATGGAGAACAAGCAGCAAAACCGGCAAGTGGTTCTTTTACAGTCTTTAGGAGGCAGCAATGAGCACATCCCCTGTTGGCCAGTCCGTCCAACGCATCGACATCCGCACCAAGGTGCGGGGCACGCGCAAATACCCCCAGGATTTCAACCGGCCCGAGCAGCTCTACGGAGCCGTCGTCTGGAGCGCCTTTGCCCACGCCCGCGTCAAGCGCATCGACAGCAGTGCCGCCGAGGCCATGCCCGGCGTGGTACGCGTGATCACAGCCCAGGACGTCCCGGTCAACGAATACGGCATCAATACCCCCGACCAGCCCGTGCTTGTTCCGGAGGGCGGCAAGGTCCGCTGGCGGGGGGATCGCCTCGCCATCGTAGTGGCCGAGAGCGAGCGCCAGGCCCGCCAGGCCGCGGTCCAGGTGCAGGTGGAATACGAGCCGCTGCCGGTACTGGACCATCCCTACAAGGCCATGGAGGAGGGCGCGCCCCTGGTGCACGAGGAAAGGGAGGGCAACATCCTGCAGCACATCCGGGTGCGCAAGGGGGATTGGGAGGCCGGCTTTGAGCAGGCCGACGTCGTCATCGAGGACAGCTACAGCACCCATTACGTCGAGCACGCCTACCTGCAGCCCGACGCCGCCCTGGGCTATATCGACGGGGAGGGCCGGGTGACCGTCATTCACGGCTCGCAGTGGCCGCACGACGACCTGCACCAGATCGCCCACCTGCTGGACCTGCCCCTGGAGCAGGTGCGCGAGATCGTCCCGGCCATCGGCGGGGCCTTTGGCGGGCGCGAGGACATGCACGTCCAGCACCTGGCTGCCTTGGGTGCCTTTGTGCTGCGCCGGCCGGTCAAGATCGTCTTTGACCGGGAGGAGGTGACGCAGTACACCGGCAAACGCCACCCCTTTTACTTTCGCTACAAGATGGGGGCCACCCGGGACGGCCGGCTGGTGGCCGCCGAGATCGAGGCCATCTCGGACGCCGGCGCCTATGCCTCCACCAGCGTTCCTGTGTTGAGCAATGCCGTCAGTTTCATGTTCGGCCCCTATCGCATACCCAACGCCAAGATGGACGGCTATGCCGTCCACACCAACAACGCCGTCACCATGGCCATGCGCGGCTTTGGGGCCACCCAGCCCCCGGTGGCCTACGAGCAGATGATGGACCAACTGGCGGAGGCGCTGGGCCTGGACCCGGTCGAGTTCCGCCTGAAAAACGTGCTGGTGCCGGGAGACGAGACCGTCCTGGGCAACATCATGCCGGCCTGCACCGGGGCCAGGGAAAGCCTGAGCCACGCCGCCCGGGCGGCCGGCTGGCGCGAGGATGAGGAGGGCCACTGGCAGCGGCCCGAGGTCGGGCCGGCCTCGGGGCCGCACAAGCGCCGGGGCATCGGTCTGGCTACCGCCTACAAGAACGTGGGCTATTCTTTTGGCTTTGAGGACAAGTCCAGTGTCGACGTCCAGGTCCGGCTGGCCCCCAGCGGCCAGATCGACGGGGTGACCCTGAGTATCGGCGCCGCCGACGTCGGCCAGGGCGTGCACACGGTACTGCAGCAGATCGCCGCCGAGACGCTGGGCATCGAAGCGGCGCAGGTGCGCCTCGGCCTCGTGGACACGGCCAACGTGCCCGACGCCGGCTCCAGTTCGGCTTCCCGCCAGACCTATATGTCGGGCAATGCCGTCCTGCGTGCCTGCGAGATCGCCCGCGAAAAGTGGCAGCAGGCCCTGCGCGACGAGAGCGGCCAGGACCAGATCGAGGCCAGTTATACCTACTATGGCCGCAGTCAGCGCGAGACCACGGACTTTGACCCCGAGACCGGCCAGTGCGAACCCCACATCAGCTATACCTTTAGCACCCAGGTAGCCCTGCTGGAGGTGGACGTCGAGACCGGCGAGGTCGAGATTTTAAAGATGTGGGATTCGAGCGACTGCGGCCGGGTGGTCAACCCGCAGATGGTCTTTGGCCAGGTCGCCGGCGGCGTCCACATGGGCGTGGGTTACGCCCTGACCGAGGACTTTGTGCAGGAGGAGGGCCGGGCCCGCACCCGCCGCTTTAGCGAGTACAGCATCCCCACCATCCAGGACATGCCGCGCGAGTTCGAGTGCCTGCCGGTGGAGGTGCTCGACCCCACCGGGCCCTTTGGGGCCAAGGGCCTGGGCGAGACCCCGACCATGCCCACGGCGCCGGCCATCCTAAACGCCATCGCCCACGCCACGGGCGTGCGCCTGAGGCACCTGCCGGCCACCCCGGAGCGGGTCTGGCGGGTGCTGCGGGGGGAGTAGGGGCGGGCCGCCCCAACAAGTTGGGGATGTGCCCGCCCGGCCGGATAGCCAGAATTCGCCCGCG
>JAFGKG010000198.1 GCA_016928715.1 Chloroflexia bacterium | reverse complement strand
GTTCCAGCCCAGGTGCGAGATCAGGCCGGCGCAGCCGGCCAGGGCCAGGGGCAGGCGGGTGCGCCGGTCGTTGGTCAGGGCCAACAGGGCCAGGGGCCAGATCAGGTACCAGGGCCAGAACCAAAAGTTAGCCAGCAGCAGGTACAGCAACAGGGCGCTGTGGCAGGCGCCCAGGAACACGTCCCAGACCCGCTCCGGCGATACGTCCGGCCGGCCGGCCAGGAAACGGCCCCAGAGGCCCCAGAGACCGGGCTCTTGGGCCAGGCGCGGCCCGAGCCGGGGCGCCCAGGCCCAGCCCATGGCCCAGGCCTGGCGCAGCAGCAGTCCCAGGTAAGAGAGGGCAAAGAGGGGGAACATGACCAGGGCGACGCGTTTCTGGGCCATCCCCGGGTCCACCGACTGCAGCAGGGCCTCCTCGGCCACGCTGCCCACCGACATGCGGAACATTTCAAAGCGGCGGGCAAAGGTATCGGTGGAGCCGGCTGTCCAAAGGGGCGCATAGTAGGCCAGCGCCAGCAGGCCCAGCGCCAGCAGCAGCGCCAGTCCCAAGCCCAGCCGCTGCCACCAGGAGCGCTGGCCGGCCAGCAGGTAGACGGCGAAAAGGGGCAGCAGCAGGACGGGCACGAACTTGAGCAGGATGGAAAAGCCCAGCAGCAGCAGGGCCGCTCCGCCGCCCAGCAGCAGGCCCAGGCGGCCGGCCCGCGTGTCCGGCCGGCGCAGCGGCTCCTCCAGTTGGCCCAGCATCCAGAATGCGGCCAGCATAAAGAGCGCCATGAGCAGGTCGTTGTGCCCGTTGGCCAGGCCCTCGTGCAGCACGAGCGGGTTCCAGGCAAAGAGCAGGGTGCCGGCCAGAGCCCACTCGGGCTTTTTCCGGCGCAGGATGGCCGCGATCAAGAGCACACAGAGGACGTAACTGAGCAGCGCCAGCCCCTTGTAGAGCAGCACGTTGGTCCAGAGCCGGTCCCCGCCCAGCCGGCTGAGGACGGCGCTGATCGTCTCCCAGGCCGGGCCGTAGGCGGAGGTCTCGTGCCCCCAGGAGGCGTAGCCCATAAAGGGATCGCCGGGGTACTCGTTCGGGATCTGCAGGTAGGGGTTGTCGCCGTGCACGCCAGTGATGCGCCCGCGGGCGATATAGTCATAGAGGTCGATGGAGGTGATGGGGGCGACGAAAAAGTTGGCCAGGGCCAGCAGCAGGGCGATGACCAGGACCGCGGCCCACAGCCGGCGGCCGTGCCGTCCCCGGCTGAGGTGATAGGCCAGGCCCTGCATCAGGAACAGTCCCACGATGGCGGCGACGTGGGCCAGGACGATGCCGCTGTCCCGGTCGGCGATGAGGCCGAGGCTGATCAGCTTGAGGTTATAGTAGCGGCTCAGGGGAAAGGGCAGCCAGAAACACAGCCCGTAGATGAACAGGGAGGCGGCGCCCAGGACCGACAGCAGGGCCAGGCGGGCCCGGTCTGGCAGCAGATCGGGGTCAGCCGGGTCCGGCCCGCGCACGCGCACCGCCAGCCAGGCGCCCAGGGCGACGCCCAGGCCCAGCCCGCCGCACAGCAGGGTCCAGCGGATCAGGTTGGGGGAGAGGCCCACGGGGGGCGCCGGCCCGGTGATGGGCTCCGTTGGGGCGGGGGCCGGGGTGGGCCCGCTCTCGGCGGGCGTCCCGGCATAGTTGGTGGCGACGAGCAGGATCAGGGGGCCACAGAAGAGCAGGGCGGCGATCGCCAGGCCGGACAGCAGGAGCCGGTTGTTCTTGGTCATTGTGGGTCCTTTGAGCTTTTGTCTGCAGGGAATTGTAACACATTTGGGAGGACTGTGCAAAGCAGCTTAAAGCGAGCGCCGGCAGGGGAAGGACTCCCTGCCGGCGTCGGCAAACGCCTCTTGGGTATATGCATACTAGTCCTCGTAGACCATGTTGCGCAGTTCCTCCGGCTTGAGCAGCAGGATGCGGCCCTGCTCCATGTCGATCAGCCCCTGCCGTTCCAGCGCCCGCAGGGCGCGGTTGGTGCTCTCGCGGCTGGAGCCGACCAGGCTGGCCAGTTCCTGCTGGGTAAGCTGCCCGCGGATGCGCAGGCCGCGATCGGTGTGCCTGCCGCGCCAGCGGGCCAGTTCCAGCAGCTTGCGAATGATGCGCTGGCTGACGTCCAGGGTGGCCATGGACTTGAATTCCTCGGTGGTCCGGCGGACGCGCGCACTGAGCACGTGCATCAGATTGAGGGCCAGGGTATAGTTCTCGCGCAGGTGCCGGAAAAAAGCCGGCCGGCTCAGCACCCACAGCGTCGTCTCCTCCATAGCCACCGCCGTGGCCGAACGGGGCTCCTCGTCCAGCAGGGCCAGCTCGCCAAAGAAATCGCCGCGGCTGCAGAGCACCACCGAGACCTCCTGCCCCTCCTCCGAGAGGACATAGATGCGCACCAGGCCGGATTCGACGATATAGAGCGCATCCCCGCGGTCCCCCTGGTAAAAGAGGTTCTCGCCGGCGCGGCAGCGCTTGCGCTGCATGTCGGCGGCGATGCGTGCCAACTCCTCCTCTTCCATGCCGGCAAAGATCGGGATGTGGGTCAAAAAGCGCCATCGTTCCTGGGACACGGAGCGGCCTCCTGTCTGGGGGCGGGAGCAGGCCCGCCGCGGCGAACCGTCCCTATTGTACACCAGGCTTTCTCTTTCTACAAACCGGCCCTTTCTCTTTGTGCTCACCATCATCCACCTCCGTACCTCGCGCGCGGGGCCCCGGGACGTCGGGGCCCTGTCCTTTCAGAGCAGCCCCCGGAGCAGCAGGCCCACGGCCAGGGCCAGGCTGATGCTGACGAGCAGTTCGTTCAGGTAGCCCAGCCGTCCCCCCTTCAGTTGGCCGGCGTAGCCGTCCATGGCCAGCCGGGGTACGACCACCAGCGGGATGAGCATGAACTGGTCCAGCAGGACAAAGGTCGCGATCAGGGCCCGTTCCAACATGCCGATGTACTTTTCGCCGGGCCGGCCGGGCAGACTGGTGCTCTCGGCGCCCATGCCCCGCACCACAAAGTGCACCAGGACCCAGGCCGGCATGGTCAGCAGGACGTAGCCGGCGATAAAGGCCAGGTGGTGATCGGCCTGCAGCCACAGGCCCAGGGCGGTCTCGGCGGGGCGGTACTGCAGCCAGCCGGACCAGGCCAGCGCGGCGGCGATGGTGCCCAGGTGCAGGATCTGGTCCAGGAGCAGCAGGATCAGGGCAGTGGTCGGCTTGACCTGGCCCAGCCGGGCCCGCACGATGTCGATCAAGGTGTGGGTGACACCCACGGCCAGGGCATAGGGCCACCAGCTCAGGGTAAAGGGCAGGGAGCACAGCCACAGCCAGAGGGTGACGATGGCGCCGTGGGCAACCAGGCCGGCCATGCTGCGCATCTTCCAGCGCACCAGGCCATCGGTCTGAAACACGTAATCCCCCAACAGGTGGGCCAGCAGCATCATCTCTACCATTTCACACCTCCTACAGAGTTTGTGTGTGTCGATCTTGTCCTGCTCTGGTTATAGTGTAACCGATGGGCAGAGTTTTCCCTATGACATGTGTCACAGGGGGAATAGGGGTTGACGGTTGACCTTTGACGGTCGGGGCGTTAGAACGTTAGCGCGTTGGAACGTTAGCGTGTTGAGGGGATACGGTTGACGGTCGATATAGTTGGCGGTTGAACGTTGTCCGTTAAGAGTTTTTGGACAAAGGCGAGCCTGGAGACGAAAGGAAAGGTCTGAATGGGAAACTATGGCACCACGAAACGCAGGACGCGGTTGTTCCCCGAGTCCGAGATGTACACCTGCCCCATCGAGTCCACGGCCAGGCCGGTGGGCATGCTCAGCGAACTCAGGTCCGTGCCATAGCCGCCCCAGACCGCCAGGACGTTGCCGGCCGCGTCGGTCCCGACGACGTAATGGCGCTCGGGCACCGTGAAATAGACCTGACCGCCCGGGCTGACGTCGATGTAGGGCTTGTTCTCGCGCGCGGTGCTGTCCCAGCCGGTGACCTCCCAGCTCGCCGCCGGCT
>JAFGKG010000197.1 GCA_016928715.1 Chloroflexia bacterium | reverse complement strand
GAGAAGGAATGGCTTGTCCTCTATCGCTACGACGAAGTGGTCAAGGGTGATAACAAGGTTGGCCCCTTTGGTGCGGCGATCTATGACGTGGACAAGTGCCGCCCACCGGCAGTGTTCTCTTACGAGTTGGCCCCGGAGAACTATGATTATCTCTCTCTGGACTTACCACGTGTAGGTGAGAATCCTAAAAAGAGTGATGTAGTTGTGGCCAACATCATCGAGCACAAGGAGGTGTACGATGAAGAGTGCTACCGTCAAGGCACCGGGAAAGATCGGCCAGAGGTGATTGTCTTTGGTCGCACTAACGGGGTGCCTACCGATCTCAATATCTTTCGTTTGACTGGACAGGACCTAAGCTGTATCGAGCGGGAGCAGTGGGGTATCTACTATGGTCAAGCAGAGTATCCATGCTCGCTTACTTACGAAAACATTGGCTCCTGGCGCGGCAATTACAGCGTGACCCTGAACGAAAATGTCGTCACCACCTACGATCGCTCTCCCTTTGAGCGTAGCGTCCTCGTCATCAAGCGCGTGTACAAGCCTGATCCCGATACTGGGAGCTATTTTAGGACCACGACGGAACCGGGAGCCGGTAAGGTCTTGATAGACCCAGCGGAGGTGGGTATCGTCTTCGGACCGGGCATTCCTGAGAATACGCAGCAGGTTTACTATCCAGAAAAGACTGTCCTATCCTTTTTTCTCAAGTTGGGTAGCGACACGGACGAAGCTATGAAGAACGTCTGTGGGGTTAAGGGCAGCGAACGCCGCTATGAACCTCTCGATTTTGGGTTGACCCTGCCTGAGCGTAACCTGACAGGGGTCACTGTCTGTGAGATCCGCTATGACCCCGACATTGCGGCTGAACGCAGTCACGACGAGCGTATCGTTGCCGTGCGGGTAGTCGAAACCCAGCGCAATAGGACAGGAAACTGCAACGATGCCCGGTTGCTAGAGTGTACGGTGATTGCTGAGCCTGACCCCCGGGCGCTGCCCTACGGCTGCCAGTGGTGCCTCTCGGGCTGTGTGGCTGTCGGGGAATGACCGCAGCGGAGCTGCAAGCGCTGCTGGAGGCCGGCCGCGGGCCGGAGGTCGAGCTTGGCCCCGAGGGCACGCCGGCGGCCCGGCTGGCTGAGACGCTGGTAGCCTTTGCCAACGCCGCCGGTGGCACGCTCCTGCTGGGGGTCGACGCTCGCAGCGGGGGACCCCGCGGCCTGTCGGATCCCGACGAGACCCTGGACCGCGTCCTGCAAGCGGCGCTGGCCGCCGACCCGCCCCTGATCATTCCCCTGCCCCAGGTGATCGACCTGGATGGACGGCCGGTGCTGGTAGCCAGCGTGCCCGCCGGCCTGCCCCACGTCTATAGCTACAAAGGCAAGTACCTGGTGCGCGACGGCCGGCAGAATCGGCCCCTGGCTCCGCGGTCGCTGCGGCGCTTGATGATGGAGCGGGGTGCTGCCAGCTTTGAGGCGCTGGTGCCCGATGGCGCCCGCCTCGAGGACCTGGACTGGGACCGGGCCGGGCGCTACCTGGCCGGCCTGGAGCGCCTGTCGGAAGTGCCGCCCGAGGAGGCGCTGCTGCACCGGGGCTGCCTGGTGCCGGGAGAGGGCGGCCCGCGGCCCTCCTACGCCGGGCTGCTGCTCTTTGGCCGTGAGCCTCAGCGCTGGGTGCCCTCGGCCGAGATCCTGGTTGCCCGCTACGGTGGCCGGACCATGGGCGATGAGTTCGTCAAGGAGCAGGTGCAGGGCACGCTGCCGGAGCAGATCCGCCGCGCCGAGGCGTTTGTCACCAGCAACATGCGCCGCGGCGTGCGCTTGCTGGGATTGGAGCGGGTGGAAGAGACGGAATACCCAGGCGAAGCTTTGCGCGAGGCCATTGTCAACGCCGTGGCCCACCGAGACTATCAGATCCGGGGCGACGAGATCCGGGTGCTGATGTTCGCCGACCGCATCGAGTTCTACAGCCCCGGCCGCCTGCCGGGCCACGTGACGGTGGACAATCTGCTGCACGAGCGCTACTCGCGCAATGAGACGATTGTCCAGATCCTGTCGGACATGGGGTTTATTGAGCGCCTGGGGTACGGCATCGACCGCATGATGCGCCTGATGGCCGAGGCCGGGCTGCCCCGGCCCCGCTTCCAGGAGACGGCAGCGGGTTTTCAGGTCACGCTGGTGGGGCAGGGCCAGGCCCTGGTGAGCCAGGAGGCGGATACGTTGCGCTGGCGCTACCTGGGCCTCAACGAGCGGCAGCAGGCGGCCCTGGGCTACCTGGTGGAGCGGGGGCGGATCACGAACCGCGAATACCAGGATCTGGCGCCCGACGTCAGCCCTGAGACGATCCGCCGCGACCTGGCCGACCTGGTGAGCAAGAACCTGCTGCTCAAGATCGGCGAAAAGCGGGCCACCTACTACATCCTCAAGTAGCCAGTTATCCCACAAATATTCCACATTTTGGGGCCGTTATCCCACACTATCCCACAAATATCCCACACCCCTCAAGCCTTGTGTCTGGTTGTGTTTTGGCTTTT
>JAFGKG010000024.1 GCA_016928715.1 Chloroflexia bacterium | reverse complement strand
CTGGGGCGACCTGGCGGCCCTACCCCTGCGAACGATTACAATTTGTTTTACATGTTCTTTTTTGTCCACTCAACTGAAACACACCCCCCGCTGGAAAGGCCGCCCGCCCGCCAGACGGGCTTGGGCGATAGCAAGACCGATGGATGATGTGATTCGGGCCACTTGACTTGGGGGTGCGTTTTGCCTACAATAGAATAACCGGGTTACTGCGGTAGCTCGATAAAACTGAGGTTGGCCAAGTCCTATTGGATGCCAAATGAGCCTAAAGTGGGGCCCTCTTTTTGCCAATATCCTGATCGTCAGCGCCCAGGCCGATTTCGTGCGGCGGGTGCGCCTTGTCCTGCAGTCCGCTGGCTACACGGTGCGCAGCGCTCAAGAGGGGCACTCTGCCTGGGAACAGATCCAGGCCCGGCCGCCGGCCCTCGTACTGCAGGACGCGGCCCTGCCCACAATGGACGATTACCAGCTCGTCCGCCGGATCAAGAGTGCGCCTGAGCTGCCCTTTATCCCCATCCTGGTGGCATCCTCACGAGAGGACGAAAGGGACATTGCCCCCTCCCTGGATGCCGGGGCCGATGACTTTATGTACCAGTCGGCCAGCAACGCGGAGCTGCTGACCCGCGTACGGGCGCTGCTGCGGCTCAAAATGCTCACCGACGAATTGAGCGAGTTGAACGCCACCCTGGAGGAAAAGGTCCGGGCCCGCACACGGGAGTTGGAACAGGCCCACCAGCAATTGCGCCACGCCGAAAAACTGTCCGCTATGGGCCGGCTGGCCGCCACCATCGTGCACGAGGTTAACAACCCCCTCAATGCTATCCTGAGCCTGGTTGGACTGATCCAGGAGGATTGCCCCGAGCAATGCCCGGTCAACCCCGGCCTGCACCGCGATCTGGGGCTGATTGAAGGACAGATGCACGTCATCGCCAAGCTGGTGCGACAGTTGCGCGACTTTTCCCGACCGACGCCCAAGGAAAAGCGGCCGGTGGCCCTGCCAGCCCTCCTGCAGGATGTGCTGGCGTTGGCCGGCAAGGAGATAGGCAAGCACGGTATCGAGGTCCGCAGCGAGATCGCCCCCAACCTGCCGACCGTGCTGGCGTCCCCCGAAGAGATCTCGGAGGTTTTGCTCAACCTGCTGCTCAATGCCCGTGACGCTATGCCCGAGGGAGGCCACTTGACGGTCCGGGCCCTTTCCTCCGAGTCGCCTGGGCTGGTCGAAATTCGGGTCTCGGACACCGGCAGCGGTATTCCATCTGAAATCCAGGAGCGTATGTTTGAGCCCTTTTTCACCACCAAGGGGGATCGGGGTACCGGCCTCGGACTGGCCGTCTGCGACCGCATCGTACAGGAGCACAGCGGCCGCATTTTGGTGGATAGTATGCCAGGGCGCGGGACGACCTTTACCGTGCAATTGCCGGTGGCAGCGGATTTCTCCTCTGGCTCAAAGGCAGAGGAGCCTTGAGGCTTGGGAACCTTGAGCGCAGGCTTGATTAAAGCCCCCCTTTGAGAGGGATACTGTGTTTATCAATTGGAAACTAGGCCAGATTCACCTGAATATTGTCTACTATGGGCCGGCCCTCAGTGGCAAGACGACGAACTTGGAGCAAATCCACGCCCTGACCCACCCCAGCGTACGCAGCGAATTGTTCACCTTGAACACGCACCAGGACCGCACAATCTTTTTCGATTTCCTCCAACTGGACATGGGGCGTATTGGCAAGCTGCAGCCCAAATTCGGCCTCTACACTGTGCCCGGCCAGGTGTACTATGAGGCGACTCGGGCGGCCGTCCTGCGCCGAGCCGACGGTGTCGTCTTTGTGGCCGATTCGCAGGCCAGCCGCCTGGGGGAAACCATCCAGTCCTGGCGCAATATGGAAAAGCACCTGGCCCAGAAAGGACTCCGCCCCGGCACGCTGCCCCTGGTTGTCCAGTTCAACAAGCGGGACCTGCCCGCTGTTCTGCCGGTAGGGGAACTGGTGGAGGCACTCCACTCGCAGGCCTATCCCTGTTACGAGGCGGTCGCTATTCGCGGCGTCGGTGTGCCGGAAACCTTGCAGGCCGCGATACGGTTGGTTTTGGTCGATGTGCAGCGCAAGATGCGGGCCCGGGTCCAGCAGGGTCAGGCATAACGGAAAGGTGGCCATGATGGGACTACAGGGTAGCCTGGAGGGCATGGATCTGTCCGATCTGATCCAGTTAAACTGCCAATCGGGAGAGCGCTCTCTCCTGACGGCACAAAGGGATGGCGAGGAGGTCTGGTTGTATTTCGACGCCGGGGAAATTGTCCATGCCCAGGCGGGGGACCTGCGGGGCGAGGAAGCCGTGTACGAATTCCTGACCTGGGACCGGGGCACCTTTACGGTCGAACAGGGGGCGGTCGCCCCGCTAGTCAGCATCGAAATCCCCTGGCTGGCCCTGGTGATGGAGGGATTGCGTCGTTTGGACGAGAAACGACTCGCCGAAAAACAGAGTGGAACAGAGGCTGAAAAGGAGGTGGCAGCTATGCCGGAGCCAAAGAAACGAGGAGAACGGTTAGAGTTGGCCGTGCGCAATATCGTCGGAGGGGCCACGGCCCTGGAGGGTGTCGCCGTCGTCAGCCTGGATGGCCTGATCATCGCGGCTACGCTGCCCCCGCATATGGAGCAACTGCGCGTAGGGGCCGTCTCGGCGGCTATCCTGAACCTGTCGAACCGTTCGGTTGGCCAGTTGGAGCGGGGCGACTTTCAACAGACCCTGATCCAGGGCCAGGATGGCAACATCATTATTACCTACGCCGGGGAAAACGCCGCCTTTGTCGGCCTGACGGCCAAGGGGGCCAATCTGGGGATGGTCTTTCTCGAGGTCCGC
Organism: Chloroflexia bacterium; assembly: GCA_016928715.1. Lineage (GTDB taxonomy): Bacteria > Chloroflexota > Chloroflexia > DTKN01 > DTKN01 > JAFGKG01. Next base: position 7,940 of record JAFGKG010000024.1, on the reverse strand, counting down.
GAGGGGGCCAAGATGATTGCCGAGATCCTGGAATCCTAGAACGAGCGCCAAGCTTTAGGCCGGCCCGCTCAAAAGTCAAGCTGCCGATGGAGGAGGTCCCTATGCCGACACAAGTACTGTTCGAAAACGTTGAGCACAAAAATGTACTGTTGGAGGATTTCACCTCCGGGGAGATGGTCCAGTCCAACCAACACCTGATCATCCACCGGGGCAAGGCCATGCTCCTGGACCCTGGTGGGCACAAGGTCTATTCCCTGGCCCTGGAAGAGATTTCCACGCTCATTCCCATACACGACCTGCAGTATCTCTTTCTCTCTCACCAGGATCCGGACATTGTCGCCGCCGCCAACGGCTGGTTGATGGTCACCGACGCCCGGGCCTATCTGCCGGGCCCCTGGGTCCGCTTTGTGATGCACTTTGGTGTGGACGATATGCTCCTGGACCGCATCGAGCCGATCCCCGACGAGGGCATGCGGCTGAACCTGGCCGGGTGCGAGCTCGTGCTGCTGCCGGCCCACTTTTTGCACTCCCCGGCTAATTTTCAGGTTTACGATCCGGTCGCCAAGATCCTCTATTCCGGCGACCTGGGGGCCTCTCTGGGACAGACCTATACCGTCGTCCAGAAATTGGACGACCACTTCCAATACATGGAGGGCTTTCATCGTCGCTACATCGCCTCCGGCCAAGTGCTCCAGCTCTGGGCAAACATGGTCGGGCAATTGGATATCGAGACCATTGCCCCCCAGCACGGGGCAATGATCCAAGGGCGCGAACAGGTCAGGCAGTTCATCGATTGGTTGACCTCCCTGTCCTGTGGCATTGACGTTATGGGGGGGATTTACCGACTGCCGAAATGAACGACGCGCCGCCCCTGTGGTCGTGCCTGAACGCTTCCGGCGGAGGGAACTGCAAATGGATAATAAGGAAAAAATTCTCGTCGTAGACGATGACCCCATTATATTGGAGAGCCTCCGGCGGCTCCTGGAAAAACGCGGTTATGGGGTCGAGGCCGCCTCTACCGCAGCGGATGCTCTGCGTGTGCTGGAGGCGAAACGCTGTGATCTCGTCCTCACCGACTTGAGTATGCCCGGCATGGATGGCATGGCCCTGCTGCGCAGGATCAAGGAGCAGTCGCCGCATATCCCTGTGGTGATGCTGACGGCCTACGCTTCCACCGAAACGGTGATCCAAGCCCTGCGCGAGGGCGTCAATGACTTTCTCACCAAGCCGGCCAAGGTGAACGAGCTGCTCGGCATCGTCGAACGGGAAATCCGCCGCCACAAACAGGCCCAGCCGGCCGGCATGGACAGTGGGTTGGGGCGACAGCTCTCCGCACAGCAGTTGGAAGAGATCGACCGCGCCCTGGCCAGGCTGCGCGCCGAGATATCGGCACGCTGCTTGCTATTGGTGGAGGGCAATGGTTATATTATCTCCAGCAAGGGTTATATCGAGGACGTCAACATGTCCGCCCTGGCGGCCCTGGTGGCCGGCGATTTTGCCGCAACATCGGGAATCGCCTCGCTGATCGGGGAGGATAGCTCCTTTCGCCTGAATTATCATGAAGGAGAACACTACAATGCCTATTCTGCACAGGTTCGCGAGGACGTGTTTCTGCTGATCGTCTTTGAACAGACGGTCAAGCTGGGCGCTGTGCTTTATTATGCCAAACAGGCCCTCCCCGAACTGCAGGCGGTCATAGAGCAGCCGCCGGCCCCGCCAGATCGGGCTGGGGCCACCCCGTCTCCGGATGGGGGCTTGAGCCCGGCAGAGATACGGGACAGCGGGCTGTTGGAGCAAGACTCCCTGGGAAACCTGGATCGGCAGTTTGCGGACTTGTGGAAAAAACCCCCTGGATGAGAGGGCTTTATCAAACCTTTATGCGAGCGTAAAGATTCCTTTATTCTAGGCCCCCTTGAATATGGTATAGTAGGATTAGCCCTGTAGAAGTGTGGGAGCCCTGTCCGCAGTGTGGACGGGGGATTTATTTAACTCGGAGTGGGGGTGGGAGGACGTTTAGGGAAGGTTCTAACCGGGCCAGGGATTTGCCGCTAGGGTGTCGGGGCCTGCGAATGCCAGGGGCCGTGGGGGAAAAAGGGTCCTCCGGGGGAGGCAGGGCAAAAGCCCGGTCGGGAGGGGTGACATATTCAGGCCTCATCACCCAGGTGGTGGGGCCTGTTGCCATGGATGCCCTCACCATGCTATAATACAGCAGAGACCGGTAGCCCGTTCACTTGCTTGGCCGCGCACGCCTAGCGAAAGGAGTCCTATGATGCCACAGAATTGCACGTCTGGTTATATGCTGCCCTTCCCCGATGGCAAGGACGTCGTCGTGACCCAGGGGAACGACAGTCCCTTTTCCCACACGGGCAAGGCCCGCTTTGCCTACGATTTCGTCCCCCTGCCAGACCGGGAGGGGGGCGTGATCGTAGCCGCCTCGGCCGGCACCGTCAGCATGTGGGAGGATTCGCATCCCGATGGCTCGGACCGCTCGAACTATCTGGTCATACGCAGCAGCGACGGTTTTTGCGATCTCTACCTGCATCTCAAGCATGCCTCCGTCAGCGAGTTTGGCTTGACGGTTGGCGCGCTGGTCGCCCGGGGCCAACAAATTTGTCGTGTGGGCAGCACCGGTCGGGTGACCGGTCCGCACCTGCATTTTCAACGGCAGATCTGTGGGGACGGCTACTGGCAGCAGTCCGTACCGCTCTGCTTTGAGGACGTCGATGAGAATGCGGGGGTTCCCATCGAGGGCAAACACTATAGCTCGCGCAATACAATGGCCCAGCCCCTGTCGCTCCGGGAATCCCTCCAGGGGATCAGCGCGCGCCAGGGCAATCATCTGCTACGGCCGGCCCAGGCCTTTGGCCAGTTTGCCCAACAGCACCGACTGGGGGCGCCCCTCTCGGGTATCCTCCAGTCCAGCGGCCCGGACCAGCGATCCTATCTCTTCCAGGTCTTTGCCGCCGACACGCTCTACCTGCCGCTCCCTGGGGCCGGCCTGGAGCCGGATTGGCAGGATATCCACCGTATGACCAGCCTGCTGGTGCAAAACCTCAACAGCAGCCTGGGGTTGTTCTTCTGGGCCAAGACCTACGCCAACGCCAACTTGGAATTCAACCCCCGCTGGGCCTCCCACCAGTTCGTGCTGAGCCAGGTGGCCACAAATCACCTGGGCGCGCCGCTTGGCGGCGGCTCGGTCAATGGCGTGCACATTCTACACGTGGGCGGCAAGCAGTACGAGGCCGAGATTTACGCCCACGACACCATCTATTGGGCCCCGCCCAATTGGGGCGATATTCGCCGGATGAGCGCGCTGTAGGGCCTAACTAAGGACACAAAGGCAAAGGAGAAGAGTCCTTCGAGTCCTTTGTGCTTCGCTCCTTTTTGGTTCCGGCTCAGCCGGGTTAGGATAGTTATGGCGAATTTGATCACTATCAGTCGACTGCTGCCCTTGTTGCTGACGATCCTCTGCCTGTATTTTGGCGGAGCTGTCTGGCAGGCGCTGGCCGTACCATGGATCCTGATTCTGCTGGTCATGGACAGTATAGACGGGCTGGTCGCCCGGCGCACCGGCCAGGTCAGCAAACTGGGCAGCGCCCTGGACATTGCCATGGATCGCCTGGTCGAGTTTGTGCTTTGGGTCTGCTTTTCCGACCTGGGGCTGATCCCGGTGTGGGTGCCGTTGGTCGTCATCACCCGGGGCATGATCACCGATGCGGTACGCAGCTATGCCCTCTCCCTGGGGCAGACGGCCTTTGACATGATGCATTCACGCCTGGGCCGCTTTTTGGTCGCTTCGCGTTTTATGCGGGACCTCTATGGCGTCACCAAGGTGGCGGCCTTTGTTCTGCTGGCCTTGGTCCACGCCCTGAATCGTGGCGCCCTGCCCCGCTGGAGCCCGGCCCAGTCCTGGCTCCACGTCGTGGGCTACACCCTGACCGTCCTGGCGGTGGTGCTTTGTTTGGCCCGGGGGGTGCCGGTGCTCTTGGATGCGCGCGCGCTCTTTCGGCAGGCCCGCGCGGAGCAGGGCTGAGGCATGGACGGTCCACCGGAGAACTTGAGCCCCTCCTCCACCGCCTTTTTCGATATCGACCGTACCCTGGTCGTGGGGACCTCGTTGGAGAGCTGTTTCCTGCGCCAGGCCATGCGCCGGGGCCTGCTGGGCCGCCTGGCTCTCTGGCGGAACGTGGGGGCCGGCCTGGGCGCCCTGGGGCTGCTGCCCAAGGACAAGAGGGCTTTGTCCATCCCGGCCGGCCTGCCGCTGCTCACCCGGCTGCGCTACGCTTTTCTCAGTGGGAACAAGGCCTACCTGCGGGGGCTGTCCCTGCAGGCCGGCCAGGCCCTGGCGCAGGAGATGTTTGAGGAGGAGGTCCTGCCCCGCCTCAGCCAGCGGGGACAGGATCTCGTCCGCCAACACCGGGCCGCCGGGCGGCCGGTCGTTCTGCTGACCGGCACCCTCGATTTCCTGGGCCGGCCGCTCCAGGGCTACCTGCAGGCGGAGGCCCTGTTGGCCGCCCGCCCGCAAGTGCGGGAGGGGCGCCTCACCGGCCGACTGCAAGGGGCGCATCCCTACGGGCCGGTCAAGCGGGATCTTTTGCGGGAATATGCCCAAGGCCACGCCGTCGACCTGGCCACCTCCTATGCCTATGCCGACCATCACAGCGATGTGCCCTTTCTGCAGGCGGTCGGCCGGCCCACCGCCGTAAACCCGGACCCCAAACTGGCCCGGATCGCCCAGGAACGGGGCTGGCCGGTGGAGCGCTTTTAAGGTTGACCACGCCGCTAAAGACAAGTATAATGGCTTGGAGCTTGGAAAAGTTGCAAGTTAGAAGCATACCCTTGGTGAAAGTGGGCCCGGTCAGTTACATAGGCTAGAGGCCACATCCTTGGAATCACTCCGGCGCTTTTGTCGAAAAGGTCGGAGAGGAGCACGGCGATGCACAAAAGACTCAGCTTGCTGGCCGGATTGATCCTTCTGGGGCTGTGCACGGCGCTCGTCTTCCTGCGACCGGGCCTGGGGGGGCAGCGAGACCTGCCCCGGGCCCAGGCCGCCTTCCTGAGCAGTGACTTTAGCACCCCCTATAATCTATCCAAATCCGCCGCCGGCGGCAATACCTCCCAGCGCGTACACGCTTTCCTGGGCCCCGATAACAAGGTTCATCTGGCCTGGATGGAAGGCGAGCTCAACATCGCCAACGGGGCCGCCTATGCCAAGGGGCAGGGCACGACCTGGGATGCCTGGGAGTACATTGCCCCCTGGGATGTGTCCAATCGTGGCTATGTCAATCCCGACGTCGCCCTGGACAGCCAGGGCAATGTGCACGCCGTCTGGGCCGGCGACAACGGTCCGCCCTATCGCATCTTTTACGCTACCAAGCCGGTTGGCGGCGCTTGGAGCGCCCCTACCAATCTGACCTCCGGCCTGGGCAACTCGATCTATGCCACCATCGCCATCGACCGCCAGGACAGGGTCTGGGTCGTCTGGGAGACCCAGATCACCGAGCAGGAATTCGACATCTTTGTCCGCAGCAAGCCGGCCGGCGGGAACTGGAGCCTGGCCGAGATCATCTCCAACCAGGCCGGCATGGAACTGGAGCCGGACATTGCCGTGGACGCCAACGATGTGCCCCACGTGGTCTGGCGCAGCGGCGGGGCCGGCTGGGAGATCTTTCGCACCCGCTACGTCGACGGGGCCTGGACCACGCCGGACAATGTCTCGGCCACCTCCACGCCCTCCCACTTTGGCAGCATCGCTGCCGACAGCCAGGGCAACGTCTTTGTGGTCTGGGAGGACGAGATCGACGGCAGCGACCGTTTCCAGACGCTGCTGCGGCGTTGGGACGGCAGCCAGTGGGGCGCCCTGCGGCGGGTTTCCTCCACCCCCACCAAGGCCCTCTACCCGGCCGTCTCGGCCGACAACTGCAACGTCTACAGCGTCTGGACCGACTATCGCCTGGGCAATACCGAGATCTATTTCAACCACTCTTTCGACTGCGGGGGCTCGTGGCACGACGACGAAAACGCCTCCCAAACCAACCGCGCCTCCTTCTTTCCCGATATCCTGGCCCAAGCGGGCGGTTTTGCCCATATCGTCTGGCAGGACGAGACGCCGGGCCTGTATGACATCTATTATACCCTGGCCACGGTGGAACTGCCGGTGCCCCCAACCGACACCCCGACCCCGACGCCCGACCTGACCGCGACCCCCACCCACACGCCGACCCCCACCTTTACTCCCACTCCGACCCCCAGCCCTACGCCGCAGTACCCCGAGGGCTCGGTTCAAATTTGGGGCCGCCGGCCGGCCGACCAAACCAACTATACCCGTCAGCTGGAGGTCGACCTGCACCTGGCGGCGACGCCGGTGGGTGGGACGGTGGAGATGCGCTACGACAACGAGCCCGGTTTTTCCGGCGCGGCTTGGACTGCACTCAACAGTCCGGTCCAGCTCTCCCTGGCCGGCCCCGCCGAAGGCTGCGAGTACAAGTGGGCCTATGCCCAGTTCCGTGACGCCATCCAGCAACAGCCCTCCCCGGTCTATTATGATTTCATCCTCTTTGATGATTCCCTGACCGCGACCATGGCCCTCAACGGAGGCGGCGAATACACCAACCGGGTCATGGTGGCCATCAACAGCCAGGACCTCGACATCTCGTCCGGCTGCAGCGGGCTGGATGACCTGTCCATCTGGGAAGAGGGCTTTACCCACACCACCTGGATCAGTTATGCGCCGCAGCTCTACTTTTTCCTGGCCCCCCAGGACTCGCTGACCCGCACGGTCTATGTTGAGTACCGCGATCGCGCCGATAACAGCGGCGTCCTTTCCGACACCATCCTCTTTGACCCTTATCCCCCCTACAGCGGTACCGCGCCGATCCTGAATAACGGGGTCCTATCGACCACCGAGTTGATCATTCCCGTCAAGGGCCTGGAGGCCCTGGACAACGAGAGCGGGGTGGCCTACGTTCGTCTGGCCAACCGGCCCGAGGGTCCCTGGCTCAAGCTGCCCTACGAGGGGCCCAGCCATAGCTATGACTGGAGCCTGGCCTACGGGGGGCCGCCCTTGCAGAGCCCCGAGCCGCATTCCGTCTATGTGCAGTACGAGGATGGGGCCGGCTATGGCTACTTTCCCGGCAATCTCTCGGAGGTTTTTTCCAGCGCTATTATGGTTGGGGGGATCCACAACACCTACCTGCCCCTGGCGACCCGGGATTTTGGCGCGGGTGCGGTCCAGCAGCTCACGCCGCCGCCGGTCGAACTCTTGCTGCTGGCCGAGCCGCAGCAGGCCGGGCCGGGGGAGGAGGTGTTGATCTGGTTGGCTGCCCGGCGGGAACAAGGGCCGGCCCTCTCGGGAACCCTGCATCTGAGCCTGCCCGCGGGCCTGCGCGTCGAGCGGGCCTGGAGCGCCTACGGGCAGTTGCTGCATATTGGTGCGCAGAGCGTAATCTCTCAGGAGAGCGCTGGGAATAGACAGGTGCCCTGGATCCTAGTCCGCGCCCGGCTGCAGTCCGGCGCTTCCAATCTGCCAGTACAGGGCGAGATGCGCTGGGCCGGGGGGAGCACCGCCGCCAGCCTTTCCGTGGGCCGCTCCCCGGCTCCGCGGGACCACCACGAAGGACGGAAATAGCATCACTCGGATTTTGCACGGATTACACGGATTGTCCGGATAAATGACCGGTCCGGGTTGTGCTATCCGTGAAGAGCCAACATGCCCGTCGGGGCGGGCACCGTAAAGAACGAAAATACCCTGGTAGAGCCTGCCCCCGCGAAGGCGGGGGGGGCGGGCCGCCCCAACAAGTTGGGGATGTGCCCGCCCGGTCGGATACCCAGGATTCGCCCGCGTAGAGACTGCCCCCGCGTAGAGCCTGCCCCCGCGTAGAGCCTGCCCCCGCGAAGGCGGGGGCGGGGGCGGGCGACCGGCGCGCAGCGCCCTCCAGCAG
>JAFGKG010000196.1 GCA_016928715.1 Chloroflexia bacterium | reverse complement strand
GATTAGCCGACAACAATGTTCGGACCGTAGCTGCAGGATCAAACAACGATATTTGGTTCGGGACCTCCGACGGCGGTGTCAGTGTGCACTATGCAGACAACTCCTGGCAACGGTTCCGGCTTTGGCTACTGGATGTACGACCTGGCCGTCGCCCTCGCCCATAGAAATTACCCGTTGGGGACTGTCGCCTTTAGGCGACAGGGGAAAACGGGTGCGGCACAAAGTGCCGCGATTTCCCCTTTCACACAGCAGGAGATCAACGCAATCATCTCATCATCCTTGGCGCCCTTGACAAATGAGAACGCCTGTGCTATCATTAGACTACTATGAGCAAGCAAAGGCATGCTGGTGGTGTTTATTGCATCATCGAGGCCCAGCAGGGGAGATAGCTCGTGAAACGAAGTTACCGCTACCGGCTCAAGCCCAATCGGCAACAGAGCCGTACCCTGAGCCGGATGCTGGAAACGCATCGACAGCTCTACAACGCGGCCCTCCAGGAAAGGCAGGAGGCCTGGCGTATGCGGCGCGTTTCCGTCTCCTATGTGATGCAGGCCAATCAACTTAAGGAGATCCGCTCCTTTGATGACGAAATCGCCTTCCTGAAATACTCTTCCTGTCAGCAGACCCTGCGTCGATTGGACAAGGCCTTTGCGGCCTTTTTCCGGCGCCTCAAGGCGGGCCAGGAGCCCGGCTACCCCCGCTACAAGTCTCGCCGCCGCTTCAAATCGGTGGCCTACGTTTACGGTGATGGCGTCCGACTGAAGGAGGGCCGGCTCTACGTGCAGAATATCGGCCGAGTGCGTATCCGCTTGCATCGACCGCTGCCGGCAGGGGCCAAGATCAAGCAGGTGGTGATCAAGCGCAGCAATAGCGGCGAGTGGTATGCCTGCTTCCAAATCGAGCTGCCGACGCCCCAGGTCGAGCCCCACCCGGGTCCGGCCGTCGGGATTGACCTGGGGCTGCAGCACTTTGCCGCGCTCTCGACCGGCGAGTTGGTGGCCAACCCCCGTTGGTTCCGGGAGACCGAGGCCGCCTTGGCTCTGGCCCAACGACAGCGGGCTCGATGCCAGCGCGGCTCGCGCCGTTACCGGGAATTGAGCCTGCGGATTGTCCGCCTGCACGAAAAGATCGCCCGCCAGCGGCGGGACTTTCAGCACAAGCTCAGCCGGCGCTTGGTGCAGGACTTTGGACTGATCGTCGTAGAGGATTTGCATATCTTGGGCTTGTCCCGCAGCATGCTGGCCAAAAGCGTGCACGATGCGGGCTGGTCGCAGTTTCTCTTTTTCCTCACCTACAAAGCGGAAGAGGCTGGTAGTGAGGTAGAGAGCGTTGCGGCCAACGGCACCACGCAGGAGTGTGCCTACTGCGGGACTTTTGTTCCCAAGACCCTGGCTGAACGGCAACATCATTGTCCTCACTGCGGGTTTACAGCCTCACGAGACGTAAACGCCGCCTTGAATATCTTGTTTCGCAGCACCGCTTGGGCAGAGCGGCCACGTAAAGGGCTCCTCAGTCTTGTTGGTCTGGATCTGAGCACCAGCCAGCAAGCGGAGGTCGTGGGAAGCCGTCGGCTTTGAGCCGACGGAGGATGTCACTGTATCAACACCGCGGATTATCCCCGCTTTCGCGAGGCCCTGTTCGCCGGATACGCCGAACACCGCCGCCTGCCCGAGGATCAGTACGCCCAATTGGACCTCTTTAGCGCCGCCTTCTATGTGTATTTTATCCTCTGGATGGTCGGCGTCGATCATGTCCACCCCGGCTGTCTCGGCGAGGATTTTGAGGAATTGATGTACCGGGGCGCGGCGTTCGTCCAGGGCTACGTCGCGGATTCGCCTTGACTCGTATTGTCCCGCATGTGAGCGGGCCGCCGCGGCCAGATCGGCCGCGGCGGCCCGGTTCGGCTACAGACTGGGGTTCAGTACGTGACCCAGAAACAGGATGGCTCCGCTCTCGCGGTCTCGGATCAAAAAGAGAAAGGGACGATCGACGCGGATTTCTTGCTCCACGGCCGGCCCGCTCTTGCGGGCCATAACCACCGCCGTGGCCGCGGCCGCCTCGGTCCCGGCCTCGTCGACGGCGACAAAGGCCTGGTGATAGATTTGCTCGATGAAGAGTTCCTTCGTCCCATCGATCCCCGAAAAGTCGGCCTCGCCGCCAAAGGCATCGACCATGCCCAGCCCTAGCAGGGCATCCTTCAGCTTCAGCTCGCTGTCAAAGCGAAAACGGGGCATCGTCAGCCGCACGCTCGCCGGCTGCAGTTCCTGCAGCAGCGAGGTCAACTCGCCGGCCTCCAGGCCCCGGGCAAATGCCTCAAAGGTGCCCTGTTCCGGCAGCATGACAACCATGGATAGTTCGTCGCCGGCGTAGGGCAGCTCAACCGCCTGCAGGCCGGGGCGCTCGGCGTAAGCCAGTTCGGCGACCTGTTCCATGAGCGGTATCGTAACCTGGCTGCCATCCAGCAGGAAAAAGGCCCCCTCCTGCGTGTTGTCCTCGGTAAAGGGGTATTTCCAAGACGCCTTGAAATAAATGGCGTTGGTCAGAACCAGGGCGGTTTCCCCGTCGATCGAGTTCGGCGGCAGCAGTTCCTCGATGCGTTGTTCGGTCTGCTGGCTGACCCATTGGTTGATGATCCTTCTCGCTTCCTCGGCCTGCTGCAAGTCCACAATTCGTAGCCCCGCGCCATAGTGTTGGGCCAGGCTGTCCAGGAATGCCTCCAGGTAGGTCTCCTCCGAGTCGCCCCAAAGGGCATTGACCAGGTGCAGGCGAAAGGCTCCCTCTTCCGCTCCTTGACCCCGCTCCAGTAGGGCCTGGTCCAGGGCGTTAAAGGCGGGGTGCAGTTGCGCCTGTGGCAGCGTATAGTGCAGGGCCGCCGCCATCTGCCGCTCGGTTTCCCCCCGTGCTCCGGCGTAGGTCATGGCCAGGGCGATCGAGATGCTGTGCGGCGAGCAAAAGAGGTTTTCCTGCGGGCTAAAGAGTGCCTGGTAGAGGTCCAGGGCAAAGACCGTGTTCCCCCCCACCAGTTCCGCTACCCGGGCCTCCTCCATCGATGGAGGGGCCAGGCGTGGTTTGTTGGATTGGATCAGGTTCATATACGTTTCCGTTGTGTGCTCGACGGGCTCTGGGCTTGTCGTTGCCCCATTCTCGGTGGGGCTGGTGCCGGCACAGGCACCCAGGACCAAGAACACCAGGAGCAATAGGGCCGAAACTCCCTTGTCCAAACATCGCTTTTTCATGGGTCTCCTCCTGTAGGATACTTTTCTTTCGGTGGGCCTTCACTGTACCCTACGAACGAGCGCCTCGATTTTGCAAAAGAGGACGGTTGTCAGCGATGGGAAAAGGAAAATTGCCGGCCCACAACCCCCGCAGGCGGGCTGTGCAGGAGGCTTTCGAGTTCCTGGAGTAACTTGTCCCGCTCTGAGCGTTTTTGTAGGGCCCGCTTGGCCTGTTCGTACTGAGCGTACAGATCCTGCAGATCCAGGAGCGGATCTCCCGCGGCAATGACGTAGAGACGTTCTGTCCCGGTGACCTCGCCCAAATAGAACCAGCGATTTTCCGGGGGCAGCCGGTACACCTTTCCGCCCTGAAGCGGGTTTGCCGCCTCGCTGTACAATTCATGGGGAAACAGTTGGACCAGGCTGCCGGCGGCATTGATCTGAAAGACGTAGAGGTAGCAGTCCCCGGCCGGCTCGATCAGCAGGCGATAGTTGTCGGCAGAAGTAAGCGTGAACACCTCCTCTTGGTCGATGCGGAGGTCGATACCCTCTATAAATTCCGCCTTTGGCCGCTGGATCTGGAGTATGAACTGGCGGAAAGCGAGCGGTCCCCGCGATGGCCCCTTCTGTGGGGGCACGGTGGCCCCCCGCATGACCACTTGCTGCCCGGAGGCCATTTCCTGGCGCACCGCCACCACCGGCAGGCCTGGGGCGGCCGGGTAAAGCAGGACCGTCGAGGTGATCAGCACCAACAGGCCGGCCAGGGCGACCCCGGCCCGGGCCCAGAGGCTATCCAGCCGGGGCAGGGCGCGGCGTTCCCCACGGGCCCGGACCATGCGGTACATTTTGCTCGTGGGACGCATGTCGGGCGCGGCCGTCCTTTCCCGGTCGGCCCAGTGCTCCATCACTTGTTCAAACTCTTGCTCTTTCATCTGGATTGCCTCATGGTACTATACGGATGAGGGGCGGCGCTTTGCAAATTCGCCGTATTGCTCACTCTGGCCGGACCCCCTTGCGCTCCAGGCACCGCCGCACCTTGTCCTGGGCCGCCTGGACCCGGTTCCTGGCCGTGCTGGTGGATTTGGACATGATCTTGGCGATTTCCCGGTAAACCTTGTCGCCCAGGTAATACAACAGGAAAGCCTGTCGCTCCTCCTCGTTCTGCAGGGCGGCAATACAATCGCGCACCGCCCGGGTCATCGAGTCCTGCAGCACGGCGTGCTCCACGTCCGCGCCGGGATCGGGCAGCCGCTCCTCCGGGGCCGGCCCCTCCTTGTCGGATGCCTGTCGGGCAAAGGGGAGTATCTGGATCAACTTGTGCCTCCGGATCAGGTCCAGGCAGCGGTTGCGGGCGATGCGGAACAACCAGGTGCGAAAAGAGGCCTTGAGGGGGTCAAAGGTGTGCGCCGATTGGATGACCCGCACAAAGACGTCCTGGACCAGATCCTCGGCGCTGGCCGGGTCCTGGGCCCGCAGTATATGGTGGCAGAAGGCGTACAGGCTTTTGCTGTACCGGGCATACAGCCTATCCAGGGCCCCGGTCTGCCCCTGCTGTAGCTGCTGCATCAACTGCTCATCGGTTGGCCCCGGCGCGGCTGTTCCCGGGTGCATCATGCGGTCGGCCACGAGATCCCCCTGAACCTAGCACTCGCCAATGCGCCTAAAACCGAACCGGTTCCGGCAGCTTGTCCAGGCCTTTCCCCCGGGGCAGGTGCTGTTGTAGCCGCACTTTTCACACTGCGTGGGCATGAACAGGACAAAGTGCAGGGCGATCAGGAGCAGGTAGATCGGTACCAGGTACCAGCCGGTTCGGAACACCCAGTACAGCGGAAAGAGGATCAGGATGAGGACCATGGTTTCGCCGGCCGCTGCGTTGCGTTCGAAAAACTTGGCCTCAAACGTCCGCTCCTTGTACAGGATGCCGGACAAAAAATTGCCCAGGTAAACACCGCACAACGCCGGACAGTACGCCCCTCGGTAGGGACAGCCCACGCAGCAGCCGGCCTGAAAGACGTTGGTGAGGACGTACAGGCCGATCAATATAATGGTCAGCCAGATCGAGTACGTCGAAAGCAGATAGGCGGTTCCAACGAATACGGTCAAAAAGGGGGCCATGGATAGGGCGTAGAGCCACTTGTCCCTTTTGGTCCATACGTATGGTTTTGTTTTCATCATTACCTCTTGCTGGAAAAAGTCCTAGCCCTGCACCAAGTCTGCCACTACCCCGGCAACGGCCTGCGCCACCTTGGCCGCGAAGGGTAGATTCAACTTTTCCAGGGTGTCGCTGGGTTGGTGATAGTGCGGGCTGCGAAAGTTCGCCGTGTCCGTGACCATGACCGCCGGATAGTCGTTGTCCCAAAAGGGCGAGTGGTCCGAGCGCCGCGTGTCGGGGATCCTCTCCCCCCGTCCCGGCACCACCAGGGGCAGCAGCGGCAGCGGGATCTGGTAGCGTTCCACGGCCTGGCCAAAGGCCTTGACCAATCCCGCCGAAGCCTCGTTCCCCACGATGCAGATAAAGTTGCCCTTTTTGGGCATATTGAGGGGCAAACCCGCCGGTGTTTTCTGGACAATGTCCTCGCCGGCGCAGGCAATCGTCTCCAGCACAATGACCCCCTCGATCTGCCAATCCTGTGCGCGGGCCTCGATCGCCAGTGCCCGGCTGCCCAGGAGGCCGGCCTCCTCCATCGGCCCCTCGCGTTGTCGCTCCTCCAGGTTGACGGCGATGAACTGGAGCGTGCGGTCAAGCGGCACCGCTTCAAAGACGCGGGCCAGTTCCAGCAGCGCGGCCACCCCGCTGGCATTGTCGTTCGCCCCGGGGCTTTCCGCGACCGTGTCATAGTGCGCCAGCACAATCACCCGTTTTTCGAAATCTCGTGTACCAGGGCGTGTGGCGATGATGTTACGGTACTCGCGTTCGCCGTCCATAAAGGGATGGGGCCGGACGTCGTAGCACAGTGACTGCAGCGTGGCCTGGATGTAATGGGCAGCCTGCTCCAGGGCCTCCGGAGCGACCACGGGATGGCGAACCCCCTCCAGGACGGCGATGTGCTTGCGGATCCGATCGGCCGAAATCTCGTCCAGTATCTTTTTGGTCAAACCTTCAGACATGTTAATCCTCCTACGAACGTACGACCATCGGCAGATAGAGTCGAAAGGCCGCCGGCAGCTCTCGCACGGCCAGGTTGTTGCTCTCGTCGATCTCGGCGACCTTGTGCCCAGGGTCGGCCCAGGCCCACAGCTCGGCCGGCCCCGGCACGGTGGTGAGTGTGATCGCGGCCGACGCTCCCGGCCCCAGCGCGCCCAGCGTGCCGCTGTAGAGCAGCGTGCCGGTCGACCCGCCCTGCCGCACGGCCAGGGCCGGCTCGGGGCGGGCGTAGCAGGGACCGATCAGCAGGGTCTCGGTGGTGGAGGCCGTCCCCGGCAGCACGGCGCCGTGGAGCATCGCTCCGAGGGGCTGGCCGCGCGGGATGAGGCGCCAATCCGTGCCGTCCGCCGTTCCCCCGGCGCCGTCGCTCGGCGCTATCTGCGGCTGCTGGGTCCGCTGAACTGGGACCAGTTTCCCGAACGCGATCTCCAGACCGACTGGGGCGCTCCGGCTGTACCATTCGCCTCTTTCCTTGCCGCCTGTC
>JAFGKG010000195.1 GCA_016928715.1 Chloroflexia bacterium | reverse complement strand
GATACTCTACCATGAAGTGTAGTGATACTCTACCATGAAGTGTAGTGATACTCTACCATGAAGTGTAGTGATACTCTACCATGGAGTATGTGACTATATCACTACAGAGTATGTGGCTATAGTACCGTAGAGTGTGGGACTATAGTACAACAGGGTTGAATCACTGAAGCACTGAAAAAAGATGAAATCGCTGAATCGAGGGGGTTCAGGGCGCCTCTTGGTTCGGCCGGGTTTCCCTTTGAGGCCGGCGCCTCATAGAGAGCGCCGGCGGACTGGAGGCACGAAAGGGCCGGAGGAGCCACTTCCGGCTAAAGCCTCGACTCCAAAAGGGCGCGTAAAAGGTCTCAAATTCCCGGACCGGAGTTGAGGCTTTAGCCGGTTGGCCCCGGAACCGCAGCCCGGCACGCCCAGGAATCGAGGCGGAGCACAACAGCAAAAAAACAGTTGCCTGATATGATATAATGGCAGCAAGCGGGCATGTCCCACCCCGGCGCAGCCGGGGCGGGCAGTGTAAAGGAGGAAGCACATGCGCGTCGTCATTGCCGGAGGAACGGGATTGATCGGCCGGGCGCTCTCGGCCAGCCTGAGCCGGGACGGACACGAGGTGATCGTACTCAGCCGCAGCCCGGAGCGGCACTCGCCCTATGCCACCGAGGCCGTGGGGGGGCCGCTGCAACTGCCGGCCGGCGTGCGCGCCGCCTATTGGACCGGGCAGAGCACCGGGGACTGGGCCCACCTGCTAGAAAACGCCGAGGCCGTGGTCAACCTGGCCGGCGAGAACATTGCCGGCAGCGGATTGATCCCCAAGCGCTGGACGGCCAGGCGCAAGCAGCGCATCCTGCAGAGCCGCCTGGACGCCGGCCGGGCCCTGGTGGAGGCCTTTGACCTGGCCGCCCAAAAGCCGGCCGTGCTCGTGCAGGCCTCCGGCGTGGGCATCTATGGCCCCCGCGGCGACGAGGAGATCGACGAGGAGGCCCCGAGCGGGCCGGCCGACGACTTTCTCTCCAAAACCGGCCGGCGCTGGGAATCCAGCACCACCGCGGTCGAGGAAATGGGCGTCCGCCGCGCCATCATCCGCAGCGGCGGGGTACTCTCCACCGCGGGGGGCGTCCTGCCGCGGCTGCTGCTCATCGTGCGCTCCTTCGTCGGCGGGCCGACGGGCAGCGGGCGGCAGTACCTGCCCTGGATCCACGTGTCCGACGAGGTCCGGGCCATCCGGTTTCTCATCGAGGAGCCACAGGCCCGGGGCCCCTTTAACCTGGCCGCCCCCGAAAGCGTGACCAACCGCCAGTTCATGCGCCTCCTGGGCCGCGTGCTGCGGCGTCCGACGTTCCTTCCCACCCCGGCCTTTGCGCTCAAGGTGGCCTTTGGGGAGTTGGCTACCCTCCTATTGGACGGCCAGCGCGCCGTGCCCAAAAAACTGCTCGACTTGGGCTTTGAGTTTCGTTTTCCCGAACTCGAGCCCGCGCTGCGGGACTTGATGGAGTAGGGGCGACGCGCGTGTCGCCCTACATGCCTTTGCAATTTGCGACAAACTGGGTTACAATGCCCCCTATGGAGGCACCACTGGTCACAGCACTGCAAAACCCAATCGGCCCCCGCATCACGGACGACCTGCCCGGCATCGGCGGGGAGATCAAGGTCGAGCCGGCCCACTTTGTGGTCGAGGAGATCCCCCTCTACGAGCCCTGCGGCGAGGGCCAGCATGTCTATGTCCGGCTGCAGCGGGAGGGCTGGACGACGCGCGCCCTGCTCGGACGGCTGCAGCAGCTCTTTGAGCTGGAAGAGGTCGATGTGAGCTGCGCCGGCCTCAAGGACAAGCAGGCCCTGGCCACCCAGACCTTTTCCCTGCTGCTGCGCGAATTGGACGAGGAAAGCATCGCCCGACGCATCCAGGAACACCTGCCGGTGGACGTGCTGTGGGTACGCCGCCACCGCAACAAGCTGCGCCAGGGGCACCTGCTGGGCAACCGCTTTCGCATCACCGTCCTGGACACACAGGAACAAGCGCTGCCACTGGCCCAGCGGATCGAGCGGGCCCTGCAGGAACGCGGCCTGCCCAACTATTACGGCCCGCAGCGCTTTGGATTGGGCGGCGACAACGCCCTGCAAGGACTGCAAGTCCTGCAGGGAAAGGGCCCAAAAGTCCGCTGGAAACGGCGCTTTATGCTCTACGCCCTGCAGGCGGCCCTGTTCAACCTCTGGTTGGCCGAGCGCATCCGCCGGAACTGGTTCGGGCAACTGCTGAAGGGCGACATTGCCAAAAAAACGGACACCGGCGGGCTGTTCGAGGTCGAGGACCTGGAGGCCGAAGTGCCTCGCTTCCGGCGCGGCGAGATCACCTACACCGGCCCCATCTATGGCCACAAGATGCGCTGGCCCGAAGGGGAGCCCGGAGCCATAGAACGGGCCATCCTGGAAGCGAGCGAGATCCAGCCTGCCCAGCTAAAACGCGCCCGCCTGGACGGCAGCCGCCGGCCCGGCCGGCTGCTGCTCGACGACCTGCAGATCGAGCGGGCAGCGGACGGGCTGCGTTTCTCCTTCAGCCTGCCCAAGGGCTCCTACGCCACGACCGTCCTGCGCGAGTTTATGAAAGTGGAGAGCGATCTGCCGGAGGAATAGGAGCGCAACCCATGTTTTCCCGGAAATGCCAGTTTGCGCTGGAAGCCTTTGTTTCGGTCGACGTCGAGACGGCCGGCCCCCATCCCAGCCGCTACTCCATGCTCTCCATCGGGGCCTGCCTGGTGGCCGATCCCGAGCGCACCTTTTACGTCGAACTGCAGCCCATCCACGCGGAGGCCCTGCCGCAGGCCCTAGCCGTCACCGGCTTGGACATGGAGCGCCTGCGCCGGGACGGCCTGCCGCCGGCCGAGGCCATGGCCCGCTTTGCCGAATGGCTGGAGGACGAGGTGCCGGCCAGCGAGCAGCGCCCCATCTTTGTCGCCTTTAACGCGCCCTTTGATTGGATGTTTGTCAACGACTACTTCCACCGCTTCCTGGGCCACAACCCCTTTGGCTTTACCGCCCTGGACATCAAGGCCTTTTACATGGGCCTGACCGGCGTGCCCTGGACCGAGACCAACATGAGTTCCCTGTCCGCCCGCTACCTGGACCACCGCCAGCTCAGCCACCACGCCCTGCGCGACGCCCAGGACCAGGCCGAGCTGTTTCAAAAACTGCTGGCCGCATGCATCGAGGAGAACGACTGATATGACCTACGCTAAAATCATCGCCTTGTTGGGTGTCCTGGCCATGGGCGCCATGCTCATCTACAGCTTTGCAGTCGGGGATTTCGGCGGCGAGGGCGGGGAATTGCTCTCCATGCCCTGGGGCCTCACCTCCATCGTGGACATATACACCGGCATCAGCCTCTTTTCGCTCTGGGTCGTCTATCGTGAGCGCTCCCTGCCGCGCTCCCTGGCCTGGATCGCCAGCTTTATCGTGCTGGGCTTTTTCAGCGCCGCCCTGTACACCCTGATCGCCCTCCAGGGCAGCCAGGGAGACTGGCAGCGCTTTTGGATGGGTCAAAGAGCACCCCAGGAGGCCCGATGAACGACAAACAAACGACCGCCGAAACAAACGGACCCCGCCTGGGCGTCAGCTCCTGCCTGCTGGGCCAAAAGGTGCGCTACGACGGGCAGCACCAATTGGACCGCTACCTGGTCCGCACCCTGGGCCAGTTCGTGGAGTGGGTGTCGGTCTGCCCGGAGGTCGAGATGGGGCTGCCCATCCCCCGGCCCAGCCTGCGGCTGGTGGGGGACCCGGAGACCCCCCGGCTGATCGAGCTCAAAACGGGCAACGACTATACCGAGCGCATGCAGGACTGGGCCCGGGAGCGGCTGGAGCAACTGGCCGAATTGGACCTGCACGGCTTTGTATTCAAGCGCGGCTCGCCCAGTTCGGGCCTCTTTCGGGTCAAGATCTATACCGAGGCGGGCATGCCCAGCCACAAGGGGGCCGGCATGTTTCCCCGGGAGGTGATGCGGCGATTCCCGCTGCTGCCGTTGGAGGAGGACGGCCGGCTGCACGATCCCAAACTGCGGGAGAACTTTATCGATCGCATCTTTGTCTACCAACGCTGGCGGGAGATGCTCCGGCACGACCCCGGCCCCGGCGGGCTGGTCCAATTCCACACCGCGCACAAGCTCACCCTGATGGCCCACAGTCCCCAGCACTACCGCGACATGGGCCGGCTGGTGGCCCAGGCCGGCGTGCTGCCCTGGGACGAACTCGTGGACCGTTACGGCCGCCAACTCATGGAGGGACTGCGCGTGCTGGCCACGCCCGGCCGGCACGCCAACGTCCTGCAGCACCTGCAGGGCTTTCTCAAGGAGCACCTGGACAGCGCGGACAAGGCCGAACTGCTCGAATTGATCGAGGAATATCGAAAGGGCATGCTGCCGCTCATCGTGCCGCTGACCCTGCTCCGGCATCACCTGCGCCGGCACGACGTCCCAGAGTGGGTGCACCAGCAGGTTTACCTGCACCCCTATCCGCGGGAACTGATGCTGCGCAATCACGTTTAGGAGCACCGGTCTATGAAACTGAAACGTCTTTTGCCCCTGTACACCTTTGTCTTTATCGACCTGCTGGGCTACAGCCTGTTCCTGCCGCTGCTGCCCTTTTACGCCGAGACCTTTGAGGCCGGCGCGACCCTGGTGGGACTGATGCTGGCGTCCAATGCCCTGGCCCAACTGATCGCCACGCCGGTCATTGGCCGCATGTCGGACAAGTACGGCCGCCGGCCTCTGCTCATTTTCAGCATCATCGGCACCCTGGTGAGCTTTGGCGTTCTGGCCCTGGCCGAACCCCTCGGGCGGGGCCTGGTGGACCTGCTGCCGGCCGGCCTGCTCGGCGGGAACCTGCGCCAGGCCACCAACCAGGCCATCCTGGGCGTGCTCTTTTTCAGCCGCATCCTGGACGGCCTGGCCGGGGGCAACATCGCCCTGGCCCGCGCCTACATCACTGACGTCACCGACGAGAAGAACCGCGCCCGCGGGCTGGGCATGATCGGCGCCGTCTTTGGGCTCGGCTTTATCATCGGCCCGGTGTTGGGGGGCACCCTGAGCAACTGGGAATGGGCCGCCTCGCTGCTGGCCCCGCTGGAACTATCCCGCTTTGTGATCCCGGCCCTGTTCGCCAT
>JAFGKG010000194.1 GCA_016928715.1 Chloroflexia bacterium | reverse complement strand
GGCCGCCAGGCCGCCACGAAGGATGTAAATGCCCTCGTAGGGGCGAGGCGCGCCTCGCCCCTACCGAAAGGTCTATTTACGAAGCAGTCGAACATGCCCCATCCTCGGCGCAGCCGAGGCGGGCACCACGAAGCACGTAAATGTAGAGCCCGCCCCCGCCTACGCGGGGGCAGGCTCTACGTGGACGCCCCGACGGCCTATTTACGGAACAGAAAATGTTCAAATAATTGCGGGCGCCCGCTATTTTTGTAGGGGCAAGGCATTTCCGCCTGGGAAACCCATGCTGCTGAACCTTAAAGCGGGATTTCCACGGTCTATCGACCTGAAATGGTGGCGGGAAATGCCTTGCCCCTGGATTATACGTCTAAAAATACGCGGCCGTCTACTTCCAGAATTGCCACCACGCTTTCTCCGGCGGCAGACAATTCTTTAGCAGGGGGTTTTTCCGTGCTAGTTCCTCCCATCCCGCGTCTAACTGGATCGCTCGTCACACATAGTCGCAGTCTCGTTCAGTTTGGCCCAGGGTTGTACATTTCCCTTCCGTAGGTTGTCCGGTCCCCCTTGCCGCCTGGCAAGTTTGTTAAAAGCAGGGCCTGAATAGGGAGCAAGAGCCCCACAAACACGTTAAAGTCAAGGCTCAAATCCCCCGAACATCCGGGAGATTAAAAGGCTACATCCGGGATGTAGGGTTCGAACATCCCGGATGTAGAGTCCGAACATCCGGGATGTAGGGTTAATACATCCGGGATGTAGGGTTAATACATCCGGGATGTAGGGTTTGTACCTCCCGGATGTAGAGTTTTAGGACCAACCGTCAAGACTCGAGCCTTGCCAACAGTTTAACGTTCCAACGCGCTAACGTTCTAACGCACAAACCGTCAACGGTCAACTGTCAACGGTCAACCGTACTATAGACGCCGGCCGGCCCTAAAACGTTTCAGCCCGCAACGCCGCTCGCGGCGCAGCGGCGGTTGCTTTTTGGCCCCAACTGTTGTAAAGTAAGGTGGAGATGGGATATGTTCCCAGGAGGCCAGTGAGATGAACGCAAACCGACGATTACCGCTCTTGTCGTGCCTGGCCCTGCTGCTGGGACTCGCCGCCGCCTGCGGGCAGCCCTCCCCGACCGGCGCGCCGCTCTCCCCGGTGCCGACGCCGGCGCCCACGCCCCTGTCCTCCGTCCCCTTCCTGGTGGCTCCCGGTTGGGAGGAGGTGCGGGTGCAGCAGATCTGCCTGCAGGTGCGGCAGACGGCGCCCCAGGACACCCCCGTCTATGCGCCGCAGGTTCGGGAGCGAATCTATGCCCTGATGGAGTTGGCCGGCCTGCAGCCCATGCTCGAGGGCGCGGCCTGCCAGGCCGTCCTGACCCTGGACCTGCTGCTCGAGCCGCTGCCGGCCGAGTACCCCTCGCTGGGCACCTGCTACAGCGGGGCGCGCATCAGCGGCCAGGTCATCCTCAAGCCGCAGGGCCGGGGGCCGCTGACCGTGCCGCTGGACCTGGAGCTGGCCCCGCCGGCCACGCTGGAAGAGGAGGACTGCCGCCCCCGGTCCACGGGCGCCCCCTACGGGGAACTGGTGGACGCGGTCGTGGTCGAGGCGCTGGCCGAACTGTGGGGCCGGCCCGTCCTGGAACGGGCCGGGGAACTGCGGGGGACCTATCCCGGCCTGTACGAGGCCGCGCAGGAAAGGCTGAAGGAAATCCCCTGACAACCGTCAACCTTCAACTGTCCTCCCTGTTCCCAGCGGTTTGAGCCAGTACAGGGGCAGCCCCAGCAGCAGGTTCTCCAGGCTGACGCAGAGGACCAGCGCCGAAAAGCTGAGTACCTCGCCCTCCTGCCAGCCCAGGGGGGTCAGGACGGCCAGCAGGACGGCCTCGCGCGTGCCCAGGCCGGCCACCGAGGCCAGGCTGCCCAGGTACATAATGGCCATGGTGGGCAGGAAGGTGGTCAGGGGCAGCGATTTGCCCAGGGCCGGCAGCAGCAGCCAGAGACGGAACAGCGTCGTCGCAAAAGAGACCAGCGAGATGGCCAGGCAGAGCAGCAGGCTGGGCCAGCGCAGGAAAAAGCGGTCCAGGTAGGCGCGGGCCTCGTGCTCGCGCAGCACCTGGCGGATCCGCTCCGGGATGAGGTAGCGCAGCACCCGGTCGATCAGGAGGTCGCGCCAGCGGCGGCTCAACAGCAGGCTCAGGGCCAGCCCGATGCCGCCCAGCAGGCCCAGCAGCAGCAGGACCAGGGTAGCGCCGGGAAAGTACTGCCAGAGCAGGTAGAGCCCGCTCAACAGCAGCAGTCCGGTGATGAACAGGTCAAAGAGGCGGTCGATCACGCTGCTCAGCAGGCCGGCGCCCAGGTCGTAGCCGGCCTCCTTGAGGTACCAGGCCTTGATGGTGTCCCCGGCCTGGCCGGGCGTGGCCGTGCCCACAAAGATGCCCAGGGCGTAATAGAGTGTGGCCTGTGCCCAGGGCACCTGTTGGCCCAGGTCCCGCAGGATGATCTGCCAGCGCCAGCCCTTGAGCAGAATAAAGGGGATAACCAGAAAAATGACCGCGATCAGCGGCGGCCAGTGCACGTTGCGCAGGGTCTGCCAGGCCAGGTCCAGTTGGTCGGCGTTCTGCCAGAGGATATAGACCAGCAGGGCCGGACCCAGCAGCCGCAGCAGCCAGCGCAGCAGCAGCCGGCCGGGGGAGGGCTTTTTGTCGCTCAATGGTCCTTCCCCTCGAAACGCAGCATAGCGATCTGTTCCGAGACCAGGCCGATCAAAAAGACAAAGATGCTCATCATCAGCAGCAGCACCGCCGAGTTGGGGATGTGCAGCCGCTGCTCGATGAACACGGTATAGCCGGCAGAGAGGGCGCTGAGGACAAAGCATAGCACGCTGAGGGGAAAGAACACCTTGAGTGGGGTGAACAGGGTGATGATGCGCAGGATGATCATGATGAACTTGACGCCGTCCCGCAGCAGGCGCATGCCGCTCTTGCCGCCCTGCCGCTGGCCGGATTGGATGGGCACGAAATCAACGCTGTAGCCGGCCTTGAGAAAGGCCAGCGTGATCGTGGTGGGGTAGGAATAGCCGTTGGGCAGCAGGGACAGGAACTCGCGCAGCGGCTCCCGCCGGGCGGCGCGAAAGCCCGAGGTCAGGTCAGGGATAGGCCGGCCGGTTAGATAGGTGGCCAGGCTGTTGAACACGGCGTTGCCCATCCGCCGCAGCCAGGAGGCCTGGGTGCTGGGATCGCGGGCGCCCACCACCAGATCATAGTCCCCCATTCGCTGCAGCAGGCGGGGGATATCCTCCGGCTTGTGCTGGCCGTCGGCGTCCATGAGCACTACCACCTCGCCGCGGGCGTTGCGGATGCCCGTCTTGACGGCGGCGCCGTTGCCCTTGTTGTAGGGGTGCCGCACGACCCGGGCCCCGGCCTGCTCGGCTTCCTGGGCGGTCTCGTCGCTGGAGGCGTCGTCCACCACCAGGATCTCGGCCTGAGGAAAGCGCCGGCGCGCCTCGGCGACGACGCCCCCCACCCGGCCGGCCTCGTTGTGGGCCGGCATCACGATGCTCAAATCCAGGTCCATTTGTTGATCCAACCGTCAACCTTTAACCGTCAACTGTCAACCGTCATTGTACACGCACTTGGCCGGACCGTCAATTGGCCTTGCTCATTCGCCCGCCCTATGCTATAATTCCTCCGGACTCGCTTATCCTGGCCATTCGCCTGGACATAAACCTCCCCTGGGGAGGTCTTGGTCACGAGGAGAGGACATGGACGAAGAGATGCGTTGTTTTGCCTGGCGGGGTGACGTGCTGCACCTGCTCGACCAGACCCGGCTGCCGCAGCAGGAGGAATGGCTGGAATGCCATTCGGCCGGGGACGTGGCGCGGGCGATTGTCGAAATGCGCGTGCGGGGTGCCCCGGCCATCGGCATTGCGGCGGCCTTTGGGGTGGCCCTGGCCGCGCTGCGGGCCGGGGCCGGCGACAGCAGCGAGCTGATGGCGGCCATTGAGCAGGCCGGCCAGACGCTTGTGCAGACGCGCCCTACCGCCGTCAACCTGGCTTGGGCCGTACAGCGCATGCAGGCCCGCGCCCAGGCACTCAAGATGCTGGACCCCGAGGAGGCAGCCCTGGCTCTGCTGCAGGAGGCGCGCACCATCGCCGAGGAGGACGAGGCCGCCAACCGGCGCATGGGGATGCTGGGACAGGCCCTGCTGCCGGCCAAGGCCTCCGTGCTGACCCACTGCAATGCCGGCGCCCTGGCCACCGGCGGCTATGGCACCGCTGTGGGTATGATCCGGGCCGCTCACGAGCAGGGAAAAGAGATACACGTCTTTGTAGGCGAGACGCGCCCGTTTCTGCAGGGCGCCCGGCTGACGGCCTGGGAACTGCAGCGCCTGGGGATCCCCTTTACCCTGATCACCGACAGCATGGCCGGCCATTTTATGCGCCAGGGCCAGGTCGACGCCGTGATCGTCGGCGCCGATCGCATCGCGGCCAATGGTGACGTCGCCAACAAAATCGGTACCTACAGCCTGGCCGTGTTGGCCTTTGCCCATGGCATCCCCTTTTACAGCGTCGCTCCGACCTCGACCCTGGACCTGTCCCTGTCCGATGGGGCCAAAATCCCCCTGGAGCAGCGCAGCCCCCGCGAGGTCACCCACATCGGTGCTGTGCCGGTCGCGCCCGAGGGTGCGCCGGTGGCCCATCCGGCCTTTGACAGTACACCCCATCGGTACGTCAATGCGATCGTGACCGAGCGGGGCGTTGCCCGGGCCCCTTACGAGGAGAGCTTGCGCCGCCTGGTGGAAGAGGCCTGAGGACCTGTCAAAGAATAACTTCCCGGTTTTGACCGGCTAAAGCCTCGACTCCGGTCCGGGAAAGCGAGACTTTTTACGGGTCCTTTCAGAGTCGAGGCTTTAGCCGGTGACAGGGAACAAACAGCAAAACCGGGAAATTATTCTTTACCGGCCCCGATTTGAAGGAGTAGTCCATGGAGTTCGTCCCAGCTTGTCTGCCTACCGCCGTGGGTAGTTTCCCGCACCGGGATGCGGTCTCTGCCTGTGCCCTGATCCTGGAAACCCTGCCCGAAATCCCTATATGGCCGCAGTTGCCCCGGCGCTCCTTTCGTGAGAATATGTACGCCCAATACAGCGAGGGATTCCCCGGCCTGGTCCTGGATCTGGAACAGGAAAAGGTGCAGGTGGACCGCGACCGCGCCGAGGGCGAGCTGGAGCCCCTTTACCTGGCCTATTTAGAGGAACAAGTTTCCGCTTGGGGCATCAGTTCGGACGATGCCCTGGGGCTGCACCTATTTCTGGAGCAGAAGGACCAAGTATCTGGGGCGCTGGCCGTCAAGGGCCAGGTCACGGGCCCGGTCAGTATGGGCCTGCAGGTGACCGACCGGGCGCTGCGCCCCATCCTCTACGACGAGGTGCTCTTTGACGCGCTGGCCAAGCATCTGCGGCTCAAGGCGACCTGGATGGAGCAGCAGTTGCGCCAACTGCACGATCAGGTCATTATCTTTGTGGATGAGCCGTATATGAGCACCTTTGGCTCGGCCTTTATCTCGTTGAGCCGCGAGCAGGTCATTTACTCCCTGGAGGAGGTGTTTGCCGGCCTGTCCTGTACCAAGGGCGTGCACTGCTGCGGCAACACCGACTGGTCCATCCTGCTCGAAACGTCCGTCGACATCCTCAACCTGGACGCCTACAACTATGCCGAGAGCCTCTCGCTCTATCCCCAGGCCGTGCAGGACTTTGTGCGGCGGGGGGGCATCATCGCCTGGGGGATCGTGCCGCAGGAGGAGGGTCTGATCATGGCGGCCACGGTGGAGGACTTGCAGCAGCGCCTGGAGGCGGCCTGGGACCTGCTGGCCAACAAGGGCCTCGACCGCGAGGAAATTGTGCAGGCGGCCCTGATTACGCCCTCCTGTGGATTGGGCTCGGTCTCGGTGGCGGCGGCGACCCGCGCTTTGGAGTTGACGGCGGAACTTTCGGCGGCCGTGCGGGCGCGCTACGACCTGGACTAGGAGTGCTGCGATGATTGTGGTGACCGGCTCGATCGCCTTTGACTACCTGATGTTCTTTCCGGGGCGTTTTAACGAGCACATTCTGCCCGACCAGTTGGAAAAGATCAGCCTTAGCTTTTTGGTGGACGACATGCGCAAGGTCCAGGGCGGCTGTGCCTCCAACATTTCCTACAGCCTGGCCCTGCTGGGCGAGCGGCCCTGCCTGATGGCCACGATCGGTCACGATGGCATCGAGTATCGCAACTGGCTGGCCCTGCAGGGCATTGACGTCAGCCGTCTGCAGATTTGCAAGGACTGCTTTACGGCCTCGTTTTTTGTCAGCACCGACCTGGATGGGAACCAGATAGCCTCTTTCCATGCTGGGGCCATGTCCCGGGCCCGGTCCCTTTCCTTTCGCCATTTCCCCGACCCCAGCGAGATCGAGTGGGCCATTATCTCGCCCAACGACCCCCAGGCCATGGCCAACTATGCCCAGGAGTGCCGTGAGATGGGCATTCCCTTCGTCTACGACCCCGGCCAGCAGGTGGCCCGGGTTTCGGGAGAGGAGTTGGTCCGCGGACTGCAGGGGGCCCGCATTCTGATTGCCAACAGCTACGAGTACGACCTGATTCGCCACAAGACCGGATTGGACGAGGGGGCCATTCTGGAGCAGGTCGGGACCCTGATCGTGACCCAGGGGGCCGAGGGTTCGACCATCATCACGCAGGAGGAGGGCCGGCGGGTGACCTACGAGATCCCCGTGGCCCAGGCCCTGCACGTGCTGGACCCGACCGGGGTAGGCGATGCCTTTCGCGCCGGCCTGCTCAAAGGGCTGCGTGTCGGGCTGCCCTGGCCGGTCATTGGCCGGTTGGCCTCCCTGGCCGCCGTCTATATCCTGGAGCACCCAGGCCCCCAACCCCCTCCCTATACGCTGGAGGAATTTATCCAGCGCTACGAGCAGACCTTTGGCCCCGAACCCGCTATCCACGCCGCCCTGTTGCCATAATGTGTTTCACGCATCAAAAAGGAGAGGTGAACCATGACCGTACCGCATGACGTCTGTGATCTGTCCCTGGCCGCTCAGGGCAAGCTGCGCATCGAATGGGCCGAGATGGATATGCCGGTCCTGCGCCTTGTCCGCGAGCGCTTGGCCAAAGAAAAACCCCTGCAGGGCGTGCGCCTGGGGGCCTGTCTGCACGTGACCACCGAGACGGCCAACCTGATGCGCACGCTGCAGGCCGGCGGGGCCGAGTTGGCCCTCTGTGCCTCCAATCCGCTCTCCACCCAGGATGACGTAGCGGCCTCCCTGGTGGCCGATTACGGGGTCTCGGTCTTTGCCATCAAGGGCGAGGACAACGAGACCTATTACGAACACGTGCGCGCGGTCCTGGGCATCGATCCCCAGATCACCATGGACGACGGCGCCGACCTGGTCACGACCCTGCTGCAGGAGCGCACCGACCTGATCCCGCACATGCTTGGCTCCACCGAAGAGACCACCACCGGCGTGATCCGCCTTCGGGCCATGTCCGCCGAGGGCCAGATCCAGTTTCCGGTCATTGCGGTCAACGATTCGGACACCAAGCATCTCTTTGACAATCGCTACGGCACCGGCCAGTCCAGCATCGATGGGATCCTGCGCGCGACCAACCGGCTCTTGGCCGGCAGCATGTTTGTGGTGGCCGGCTATGGTTGGTGCAGCCGCGGCATCGCCATGCGCGCCCGGGGCATGGGGGCGAACGTCGTCATTACCGAGATCAACCCGCTCAAGGCCCTGGAGGCGCTGATGGATGGTTTCCGGGTCATGCCCATGTTGGAAGCGGCGCCGCAGGGCGACTTTTTTATCAGCGCCACCGGCTGCAAGGACGTCATTCGCGAGTGCGACTTCCAGGTGATGAAGGACGGGGCCATCGTGGCCAACTCGGGCCACTTTAACGTCGAGATCGACCTCCCCGCCCTAGAGCGGCTGGCGGTGGCCCAGCGCGATATCCGCCCCTTTGTGCGGGAGTACAGGTTGGAGGACGGCCGGCGCATCTATGTTCTGGGGGAGGGCCGGCTGATCAACCTGGCCGCTGCGGAGGGGCACCCCTCCAGCGTGATGGACATGAGCTTTGCCAACCAATCCCTGGCCGCCGAGTACCTGGTCCAGCAGCAGGGCAAGCTGGAGCATCGCGTCTACCGTCTGCCCGAAGAGATCGACCAAGAGATCGCGGCGCTCAAGCTGCAGGCCGAGGGCATCCAGATCGACGTGCTGACGCCCGCGCAAAAGCGCTACCTGGAGTCGTGGCAGGAGGGGACCTAGGATGCCGACCATGATTTCCTTTCGCCTGACGCCCGAACTGGAAGAACTGCAGTCCCATGCCCGCCGCTTTGCCCAGGAAGAGATCGCCCCGATCGCGGCCGAATACGACCGCCGGGGCGAACATCCCGCCTTTATCATTGAGCGGGCCTACGAGGAGGGCCTGATCAACCTGGCCGTGCCCGAGGCTTATGGTGGGCGCGGCCTGGGGGCCATGGCGAACTGCATCGTCACCGAGGAGCTGGCCGCCGCCTGCGCCGGCATCACCACCACCATCATGGTCAACACCCTGGCCAGCACTCCGCTGATCCTCTTTGGCAGCGAGGGGCAGATGGAGCGTTTTTTGCGGCCGCTCTGTGAAAAGCGCCAACTGGGCGCCTTTTGTCTGACCGAGCGGGAGGCCGGCTCGGACGCCGGCAACGTCCAGACCACGGCCATTCTCGATGGTGACGAGTACATCATCAACGGCGTCAAGTGTTTTATCTCCAACGGCGGCATCGCCTCGCTCTACACGGTCTTTGGCCTGACCGATCCGGAGCGGGGCACCCGCTCCATGAGCGGCTTTATCGTGCCGGCCGACCTGGCCGGCATCGAGATCAGCAAGGTCGAGGACAAGATGGGCCAGCGTGCCTCGAACACGGCCGAGATCACCTTTCGCGACGTGCGCGTGCCCCGGGGGAATCTTTTGGGTCGGGAGGGGCGCGGCTTTTCGGTGGCCCTGGCCACGCTGGACCACGCCCGGGCCGGCGTGGCCGCCCTGGCGACGGGACTGGCCCGGTCGGCCCTGGAATTGGCCACCGACTATGCCAGGGAGCGGGTACAGTTCGGCAAGCCCATTGCCGAGCTGCCGGCGATACAGTTCATGCTGGCCGACATGGCCCAGTGGGTGGAGGCCTCGCGTCTGCTCGCCTGGCAGGCGGCCTGGCTGACGGACGAGGGTCTGCCCAACAACAAGGCCTCGGCCATCGCCAAGTGTTTTGCCAGCGACGCGGCCATGCGGGTGACCACCGACGCGGTGCAGATTATGGGAGGTTATGGCTATATGCGGGACTATGGGGCCGAAAAGCTCATGCGCGACGCCAAGCTGCTGCAGATTTACGAGGGCACCAACCAGATCCAGCGCATGGTGATCGCGCGGAACGTGATCCGGGGGCGTTGAGACGATGATAGATTTCAGCTTATCCGAGGACCAACTGGCTTTTCGAGAATTGGCCCGGGACTTTGCCCGCCAGGAAATGGTGCCGTTAGCGGCGGACTATGACGAGAGCGGCGAGTTTCCCTGGCCCGTGGTCCGGCGGGCGCACCAGGCCGGCCTGCTGCACCTGCAGGTGCCCGAGGAGTATGGCGGGGCCGGTCTTTCCTGTCTGGAGGCGGCCCTGATCGCGGAGGAACTGGGCGCCGGCTGCGCCGGCATGGCCACCTCTCTGATGGGCAACAGTCTGGCCCTGCGGCCGATCCTGGCCTTTGGCAGCGAGGAGCAGAAGCGGCGCCTGCTGCCGGACTTTTGTGCCGGGCCCAACCTGGCCACGTTTTGTCTAACCGAGCCGGAGGCGGGGTCTGACATTGCCGGGGTCAAGACGGCGGCGCGGCGGGAGGGAGCGTCCTACGTTCTGGACGGCGTCAAGACCTTTATCACCAACGGTGGGGTGGCCTGCCTGCACGTGGTCATTGTCTCCACCGACCGCCGGCGGGGCGCCCGGGGCCTTTCGGCTTTTGTAGTGCCGGCGGATGCCCCCGGCGTCTCCACGGGGAAAAAGGAGCGCAAGATGGGCCAGCGAGCCTCGGACACGCGCGAGGTCGTTTTTGAGGCGGTGCGGGTACCCTTGGGGAATCGCCTGGGCCGGGAGGGCCAGGGCTTTCGGGTGGCTTTGGACACGCTGAATCGGGCGCGGGGGGGCGTGGGGGCCGTCGCCGTGGGGCTGGCGCGGGCGGCCCTGGAGACGGCCACGGAGTACGCCCAGCAGCGGGTGCAGTTTGGCAAGCCCATTGTGGGGCACCAGGCGGTGCAGATTCTGCTGGCCGATATGGCCATCGCCGTGGAGACGGCCCGGCTGCTGGTCTGGCGGGCGGCGCATGCTACCGACGAGGGCGGGAAGGAGGCCGAGCGCCTCTCGGCCATGGCCAAGTGCTACGCCTCGGACGTGGCCATGCGCGTCAGCACGGACGCCGTGCAGGTTCTGGGCGGCTATGGTTACATGAAGGAATATCCTGTGGAAAAGTACATGCGGGACGCCAAGCTGCTGCAGATTTACGAGGGCACCAACCAGATCCAGCGCTTGATGATTGCGCGGCGGTTGGGGTAGTGCCGTCCGGTGTACTCCTGGGAGAAGGAGGCCGACTGCAGCTTTCCTCGGCTGGACGATCTGCTGGACCAGTTCCGGCAGTTGGCCGGGGATCATCCGGCCGAGGCCGACTGGTGCTCCTACGGCCGCAGCCGGCGGGGGGGGGTGTTGTGGGCACTGCGTGCCGGCTGGGGGCCCCTGCGGGTCCTGGCCTATGGCTTTCCCCAGCCGGATGAGCCCCTGGGCGGTCTGGCCCTGCTCGAGTTAGCGCGGGAGCTCTTGGGCCGGGAGGAGTGGCTGGGCCAGGCCAGTTGGACCCTGTGTCCCTGCGTGGATCCGGACGGGGCGCGGCTGAACGAGGCCTGGTTCAGTCGGGGGCTGGACCTGCGGGCCTATGCCCGGCATTATTACCGCCCGCCGGAGGGGGAGCAGGTGGAGTGGAGCTTTCCCAGCAGCGATCCGGACTGGCCCTGGGAGCGGCCGCTGCCCGAGACGCGAGCGCTCCAGGCCCTGTTGGACGCTGTGCAGCCGCAGATTTTATTCCCGCTGCACAACGCCCTGTTGGGGGGGGGCTATGCCTTTATCTCCGGCGAGCTAGGGGGGCTGGCGGGGCGGCTGCCGGCCTTGTGGCAGTCGCGGGGGCTGTTCACGCACCGGGGTGAGCCGGAACTGCCCTTTGCCCCAGAGCTGGCGCCGGGGGTCTATCGACTGCCCGAGTTGGGCGAGATCGCGGCGGCTCTGCGGGCGAACGGCATTGAGGACCCGGCCGGCCTGTTGGACTGTGGTGCGCCGGCCTATGGATACGTCCGCCGCTACGGGCGGGTGTGGACGGTGGTGCCCGAGTTGCCGCTTTTCCTGATCGAGGGTATCGCGGACGGCCGGCCGGCGGAGTTGAGCCGGCGCGAGTTGTTGACAGAAACGCTGGAGCGGGAGCGGGGCCTGTTGGCGGCCTGGAGCGCGCTGGCCCGGGAGGGGCTGCCCCTGCTGGGCCGGCGGAATCCCTATCGCTTGGCGGTGCTGGCCCACCAGAGGACGGCCCCGGTCCTGCTGCAGGGCACGGCGCGCTGGCTGGAGAGCGATGGGGGGCTGGCGCGGCCGGCCACCGTGGCCGAGCTATTGGACAGCCGCTATGTAGGGGGCTATCTAGCCCTGCTGCCCTGGGGCTTGTTGGCCCAGGCGCTGCGCTGGGAGCCGGCGGCGGATCTCTGTGGGGGGGTGTTGGACCAGGTGGAGCGCACCTTGGAGCGGGGTGTGGAGCGGGCTTTGGCCGGGCTTTCCCTGCGGCCGCTCCAGCCCAGTTTGCTTTGTGCTGTCGTGATCGACATGATTGGAGTGGTGCTGGACGCAGCCTGGGCCGACTTGACAAGCTGAAATTTTGTGGTATACTGCCCAAGCGTTGGATGCGAGGCCCCCGGGGGGCTCGCCAAGGGAATTTGACAAGCTGAGATTTTGTGGTATACTGCCCAAGCGTTGGACGCGGGGCCGACTTGACAAGCTGAGATTTTGTGGTATACTGCCCAAGCGTTGGACGCGAGGCCCCCCAGGGGGCTCGCCAAGGAATTTGACAAGCCGAGATGTTTGTGGTATAATGTTTTCTCGCCAACCTCAGATGAGGTTGACAACATTTTCCAGATATGCTATACTATAAGAAATAGCATGGACCTTAACAACTGAAGAGTGACAGCAAAACCTGGTAACCAGGGACCCCAAATTGGACTTGCAGGCAAAAGCCTGTGAATGTTCCAAGGAGAGTTTGATCCTGGCTCAGGGCGAACGCTGGCGGCGCGCTTAAAGCATGCAAGTCGAACGAGGTGTTCATTAGAACTCCTAGTGGCGGACGGCTGAGTAACGCGTGAGTAACCTGCCCCAAAGCGGGGAATAACTTCTGGAAACAGAGGCTAATACCGCATGTGGTTTGCCTTCGCAAGAGGGCAAACTAAAGGCTCTTTGAGTCACTTTGGGAGGGGCTCGCGTCCCATCAGCTAGTTGGTGGGGTAATGGCTCACCAAGGCAGTGACGGGTAGCTGGCCTGAGAGGGTGGTCAGCCAGACTGGGACTGAGACACGGCCCAGACTCCTACGGGAGGCAGCAGCTAGGAATC
>JAFGKG010000193.1 GCA_016928715.1 Chloroflexia bacterium | reverse complement strand
ACTGAAACCCATTGGGGACCTGGCCCGGTATACAAAGTGATGTACGTAGCAATGCCCCCCACGGCCGTAAGGCCACTGAAACCACAAAAGAAAGCGGCTTCCGCTCGTTCGCCTGCAGGTCAGCCAAAGCAGTAGCAATGCCCCCCACGGCCGTAAGGCCACTGAAACATGGCCGCCTCCGGACCGGAGAGCGCGATGCTCAAGCCGTAGCAATGCCCCCCACGGCCGTAAGGCCACTGAAACGTAATCCGGGTCGCCTGCGTCTAGCAGGTGCATGACGACGTAGCAATGCCCCCCACGGCCGTAAGGCCACTGAAACTCCAATGCCGCTGCCAGCATATCCACCAACGCGGCGACGTAGCAATGCCCCCCACGGCCGTAAGGCCACTGAAACCTCCTCCTTTTTGGTTCACGATCTTGTTTCTGATCGCGGTAGCAATGCCCCCCACGGCCGTAAGGCCACTGAAACGGGCAGAGATCTGTTCCAACTCCCACTTGCGGTACTCGGTAGCAATGCCCCCCACGGCCGTATCCCCTACGGGGACAGGTGAGGCCACTGATACGCAAACTCGCGCTGATACTTTTCCGGGAGAGGCTTGCCGTAGCAATGCCCCCCACGGCCGTATCCCCTACGGGGACAGGTGAGGCCACTGAAACCTCCAAGTGCCAAGTTACTTTGTAGCAGAAGGCCTACAGTAGCAATGCCCCCCACGGCCGTATCCCCTACGGGGACAGGTGAGGCCACTGAAACGCGGGCAGCACACTGCGGGTGCCGGTGGCGGCGGCCGGGTAGCAATGCCCCCCACGGCCGTATCCCCTACGGGGACAGGTGAGGCCACTGAAACGGAAATGCCATCTCGTGGGTGCCAGTTCGTCGTCCTGTAGCAATGCCCCCCACGGCCGTATCCCCTACGGGGACAGGTGAGGCCACTGAGATGTCTCGCCGGCTGCATCCAAGCCGGTCATGGTGACATTGCCAGCAATGCCACCCCAAGAGGACCTGACTGGTTTCGAAAACCGATCAGGCCTTCCGGCCGGCCGGGCCCTCTACTGCCGGTCCGAGGAGCGGCTGGGCGCGCGCCGCCGCCCGGCCGAGCCCCCGCCCCGGATGGAACAAACGGCTTGCATAAGGCCCTGAACTGGATATAATCATCGTGGCCCTCCTTCCACTCGGGCAACCACGACCACTGGGGCCACCGCCGTACTGCTTTAACCAGAGCAGGAGTGGGCATGATCGGCCGGCGCCCGGCGTTCCAGGCAACAGATACGGCGTTCTTTTTCCCATCTTGGGTTTTTTTGTGCTGCCAGACCGGCCGCCCCGCCAACCGTGAAAGGAGGTGATCGCGCCCCCCTTGTCATTTCACCCCATCCATTCAACCAACAGCCAAGGAGGTTTCTATGGAAACGATCACGTTCAGTTTGGAAACCCTGACCCCTTTGTGGACGGGCGGGGTGGAGCGTGGATGCGACCGGCTTCACGAGACCGGCCTCATCGGCAGCCTGCGCTGGTGGTACGAGGCGATCCTGCGAGGAATGGGAGAGCAGGCCTGCGACCCCACCGCCCGCGCGGGTGCCCGCTGCCAGGACCAACACCACTGCCCCGCCTGCGACCTGTTCGGCTGCACCGGATGGGCCCGGCGCTTTCGGCTGCAGTGCGACGACGGCGAGCCGGCCTTTACGCCTCTTGATGAGAGCCTGTCCTTCAAACCCCCTCCGCGCACCAACGGCTGGCACCTGGGCCCCGGCCGGGTGGCCTCCGGCGGCAGCGGCATCCATGGCCGCCTCATCACCTTGAGGGAGACGACCGGCGGCGTCGCAAACCTAGCGCTGGTGGCTCTTCAGCTCGCAAGCCTCTGGGGAGGCCTGGGTGCCCGCACCCAGCACGGCTACGGAGTGCTCCGCTACCAGGCCCAGCGGCGCGGCCAGGCCATCCAAGCCGACCCGACCCGCTTCCTGGCGCTGCATCCGGCAGGCCCGGCAGCGCCGCCCTATGGCGGGCCGCACCCCGCCCTGACCGACATGTTCTTTGCCCGTTTCCGATTCGCGGCGAGTGAGAGATCAAAATGGTGGGACCGCCGGGCCCCGAATAACGAACCACTCCTGGGCGCTTACCCTCCTACCATCGAGAAATGGGGCGGCGCATCGAAAGCGGTTCCGGTCGCCCCGGCCGTCAAGAACCAGCTTCGATACGAGCACCCACCTTTTGCCACCGCCTGGGGCCCCAAGCGCGAGATCTTTGGACACCTGGCGCAGCGGCGCAAGGCCAGGATCCAGGTCTCGGCCGCTTACCGGGAAGCCTACCGGGAAGAAGAGGAGCGCTGGACCCTCCGCCTTTGGGGATGGATGCCCCGGACCCAGAGTTGGCGAAGCAGTTTCCTGGACGACCTGTACCAGGTTCTGCACCAGCCCACCTTCTGGGAGGGCGCCTTTGGCCGGCCCCTGCTGGTGGACCTGGGCGCCGTCACCTGGCGGGAGTTTGATTCCCGGCGCGACACAGTGAGACGAATCACCGATCGCGGTGACTATATGACCAGCTTGCTGGCAGGAGAAGGGCTATGAGCTACGACTGGCACGCATCATTTCAGGTCAACAGCAAAACCCGGGCTGACAGCCTTAGCCGGCGGGAAGACCTGTACGCGCAGGTCCGGGACCCTTATGCCCAGATCAAACTGCTGGGCCAGATCCCCATGCAGCCCCTCGTCTCGAGCGAGAGGTGGGCCAAAGAGCGCGCCCATTACCGGAAGCTGGTCCACGCTGCCCAAGGCGCCACCCCCTACCAGGTTTTGGTCAAAAGCGAACAAGAGCGGCTGAGGCGGCTGGGGATCTATGAACCGGACCTGAGTATTGAGGCGTTGAGCCTGCTTCCAGCCGGCTCTTTCGGGCTGCAGTTCCGCGTTATCCTGGAGGAGCCTCTGTGCACCAAGGATGACGCCGCCTTTTACCCCCACGACAACCCCGTGCGCAAAGAGTGGGCCTTTAGACTCCCCATGATGCCGGGAAGCGGCTGGAAGGGCAACTTTCGGGCGGCGCTGCGCCAGGTGGCAGAGCATCAGGCGGAGGAGCTCACCCTGCTCTTGGGGCCGGAACGGCCCCAGGGGAGCGCTCCAGCCGGCTACTTTCGGGCCGGCCGGCTACATTTCTTTCCCACCTACTGGGACAAACTGGATCTAGAGATCCTCAACCCGCACAGCCGGGATACCGGAGGGGGGCTGGACCCCTTTAACCTGGAGGTAGTGCCGGCCGGCAGTGAAGGGACCTTTTCGCTGCTCTATGTCCCCTATGATCAGGCCGGGCTTCCCCTGGGCTTGTATCGAGAGGAAATAGCCCGCCACCTCGAACTGACGGCCGGGGGATTGCAGGCGATGTTTCAAACCTTGGGCTTTTCCGCCAAGCGGACCAGTGGTTTTGGGCTGGCGCAGGCCGAGCTGCTAAGCTTTCACTGGGGGGTTCATGCCTTCCGGGAGAGGCGGCTGTTTGCGCCGAGCACGCCGGCCGAGGCCAAAGCGGATCAGCGGCCGGCTTTGGAGGCCATGATCGACGAGTTCGTGACCAAGAACTATCTCGACGCGTTCCCACGCTGGAACGACCAAGAACTGGCAGCCAGTGACTGGGGTAAGAAACGCCAGAGTTCGTACAAGCGCCTGCGGCAGGAGCACCCGGACTGGGACGAGGGGGAAAGGGCGTGGCGGGGACCGGGCCTGCAGGTGGAGGAAGGCGAACAGGCCCAGCCGGATTGGGAGCCGCTGGAAGAAAAGGCGGCTCGATTGAGCTTTGATGACCTGGTGAATACCGCGAGCCGTCTGGCAGCCGCGCTGCGGGAGGAGGTGCTCGATGAGTAACCCGATTGACACGCTTGCGCAGCATCGCGGGCTTATCCTGCTGGCAGAGATAGGTGCCATTTTGCACGATATCGGAAAACTGAGTCCAGGCTTTATCCGAGGAGTCAGCGACAGCCCACAGCAGGACGGTCCGGAGAACCTGCACAAGGACGGAAAGGTGCTGATTTTTGATCAAGATGTAGTGCCATCTAAAGTCAGAACCCCAATAGTGGAACTGGTTTCACTCCAGGCAGATCAGCTGGCAAGAGAGCTGTTTGGAGACCACACTCTGGCCGATTTTATCGAGCAGCACCACCCTGGTCCTTCGGATACGCCCTCCTATCTCATGAGTCTCTTGGTGATGGCCGACCAGGGTGATTCCGGTGAGGATGCTCATACGGCATATGAGGACCCTCGAGCTCGCCAGCGGAATGGGATCTTTGCCGCCTCCGTCTTTGGCCTGGAAAAGGGTCCTCTTGATACTGGCGGCTTTGATGACGCCCGAAAGAGAATCTGGCAAGAGCTGAAGGAGATCCTGGCGGCCGACGAGGACTGGGGCGAGCGGCGCGATCGGTTTCTTGGGGTCTTGGAAAAGCAGTTTGACCTGACTCTGGGTAAGACGCCCCGCTCCGCCAACGACATCAGTCTGTGGCAGCACTCTCGGGCCGTTGGCACGCGGTTCAAGGCTTTCCTTGCCCGCGAGATTGCTGGAGAACAGGGAACCAACAGGTTCCGGCTCCTTGGTACTGAATGGGATGCCTGGCGCTTTATTGCCCATGTTCCTCGCCTTTCTGACGCAGCCGGCCGCCGGTACAAAATCAGGCAATTCCAGGAAGAAATCCGGCGCCTGGTCGAGTTGGAGCTTGCCGTGGGCAATGTCATCTACCAGGATGATGCATCGGTAGTCGCCCTGGTGGCCGACCTGGAGCTGGAAACCGTTCTCAAGGAGCGCATATGGGAACTGTCCCAGGATGTGACCGAAGGAGAGATCACCCCGATTGTGCGCCTGAGTCCCGCCACCACGCAGGTGACCGACATCGTCACATGGAGCAAGGGAGAGCGGGCGGTCGAGCCAGCGCGCATCGTTCCCGGCTGGACGGCCAGGTGGTCGCGAAGGGAGGGAGCTGCAGTTTGCCCCATCTGCGGCCTCCGACCATTGCAGAATAGCAGTGACGAGCACTGCGTATGGTGCGGTCATGTGCGGGCCGAGGGCGCTCATCGTCGGCTGGAGGAAACCCGCGGCACGGTATGGACAGGAGAGATCGCTGATTTGAATGGGCGCCTGGCGCTCCTGGTTGGCAGGTTCCACCTGGACGATTGGCTTGACGGCACCCTGTTGCACACATCGCTGATCACCACCACCCTCGCCCGGGCGCAGGCGCGCCGCTGGGGTCAATATCCCACCTGCAGCCTGGTAGAGGCGCTACAAGCATGCGTTCAGGATCCCGACAAGTTGGAGGGCCCGCTCTCAATTGATTCAGGAACAGTCGATGAGCTGCACGAAAGCCTGACTCAGGCCCAGAGGCGTCTTGATTCTGTGATCGACAGGCCAGGTGTGCCCCCAGCTCGAGTAGAGGCCCTCAAGAAAGACCTGGACACGACCAAAGCAAGAGTCGAGCCCGAGCTGGCTCGGCTGCAAGGCGCTCTCCTGGTTCAGGAGGTTTTTTCGGCGTACGGCGGAGAGACTGACCGGCGCCTTCGCGAGATCGCCCAGCACTATCCCACCGACTGGCCTTTTGCCGAACGCTACGCGGCCGCCCTATCCAGAAAGAACCCATCCGCCGCCCGGTTGCTCCGTGTTTGGGAAACCACTGACGACTTTTTTGCCAGGGCTGTACCTGATTCGATGCAGAGCATCCTGGAGAATGATCGCGCGCTCCCCGGCAACCGGCAACGCTATCGGCATCTGTGGGCGGAATCAAAACGGCTGCGGATCCACCTGGCTAAACCATCCCCCCATCTCCAACCGGGAATTCACACGGTCTCGATCAGCAATGGGCACGGAAGGACATGGCAGGGGGAGGTTTTCTTCTCCCGCGATTCGGACTCCCCCACAGTGATCACCATCCAGCGGCTCTCACCCACCGACAGAGGATGTATCGAGCAGTGCAAGGAAGGTGGCTTGCTGGAGATCAGCGGCGCGGAGTCGGAAAAACGAGGCTTTGGGAGCTGCTCGATTCCGATTAGCTCAATCTCTCCGGAAGAATACTTGCCATATCACTTGCTGACCACCGGCCCCGAGATGCTACTGGCAATTCTCCCGGCCGATATCGCGGTCGAGGTGGTCAACAGAATTCACGAGAGCTACCGGCAGGAAATGGGCAAAGCGCTGGGCCGCCTGCCCCTCTTTATGGGCCTGTGCTTCATGGATCAAAAGTCGCCCATGTATTCCGCTCTGGACGCAGCCCGCCGATTTGTGCAACTCTCTCGCAATCTGGGGAACCAAAAGGAAAGCTGGCTGCTTCAAGAGGCGCCGCGCCTGGAAAATCAATCCACAAATGCCGCGCACTATGGACTGATTTTGGATCCTGAGCCGGGATGCGCCCCCAGCTCCCAGCAGGCCGTGGAATGGAGAATCCCCTGCCAGCTGGGCAATGGGGAGCCAGATTTTTACCATCCCTATTTTATCCTGTCTGAGCCGGCCTCGGGGCAGCCAGCGGAAGAGCGGAGCAGCTACCTTCGCACGCCGGCTGGCCCTATCGTGCATGTGAGCGAGTTGTGTCGTGGCGACCGTGTCCGGGTGGTTCCCAACCGATTCGACCTCTTGTACCTGGACAGCTCCGCGCGCCGCTTTGACGTCAGGCCGGATCCCGAGACCGGCCGCCGCCCGCACCCCCTCTTCGGCCCTCGCTACAGTCCCCGCCCCTACCTGCTGGAAGAATTGGAGGTCTTGCAGCAGGTCTGGAAATGGTGCTGGCCCCCCGGTATGACGGGCACCAGGCTGCACGCCGTTCGCGACCTCCTCACCGCCCGCTTTCAAGAATGGGAGCTGGCCCGGCGCGAGCGGAGCAGCCCGGAATGGCGCAGTTTTGAAGCGCTGGCGGCCCAGGTGCTCCGCAAGGAGTTTGGCTATCCTGCCGGCAGCCCCCCATTCCAGGGGCTGCACCGGGCCGTCATGCAAGGGCACTTTTTTGACGCTTTGGAACTTTATCTTCAGATCTTGAAAGAGAAAGGGGATGACCATGAGTAACGGAAATATCTATCAGAGCCAGCGCTATTACGGCCTGGCGCTGGACCCCATCCATGTGGGGACCGGCGGTTACCGGCTGGGCCGGGTGGACCTCTCCATTTTGAGAGAGCCGGGCGACAATCTTCCCAAGATACCGGGCAGCAGTATCTCCGGCACCAGCCGCGCTTACACCGCCATGCGCACCAACAAGTACCGGCGCCAGCAGACGATCGGACAAACCCAGAACAACACCCCAATCATTCGAACGGTAAGCTGCGCCGGCAAGGGGGGCGATTTTGGCGAGGAGCACTGCTGCGAGCGCGACTGCCCCGTGTGCATCCCCTACGGCTTTTCCAACGGCCGCACCCGGCAGAGCCTGCAGGGAATGGCCCAGTTCTTTGACGCCCGGCTGCTCTTTTTCCCCGTCCACTCGATGGTTGGGCCGGTCTGGATCACCGCGCCCGGCGCCCTCCGCCAGGCCGGAATGGCCGACCCGCCCGAGTTGGCCAGCGACCAGGCCCGGCCGGCGGCCGGCCTGCGCCCTGCGGCCAACAGCCCGCTTGCCCAACTCAACCTGGGCTGGCTGCTGCTCCAGTGCGGTGACGAACTGGACACTGAGGCGATCGCCACGGAGCTGCCGGACCTGCCGCATCAGGACTCGGCGATCAAGGAGATCCTGGGCCGCCTGGTCCTGATCTCTGACGAGCTCTTTAGCAAGGTGGTCAACGACAACCTGGAGGTGCGCACCTCGGTGGCGATCGATCCGGCGACCGGCGCGGCCGATGACAAGGCGCTTTTCACCTTTGAGGCGCTGCCCCGGGCCGCGCTGCTCTTCTTTGACGTGGTCTATAACAATCCGGGGCACTTTCAGGTGGCGGGCGTCCCCCTCACCCAGGATATTGCCTGGGTCCGACAGCAGGTAGAGCGGGGCCTGGCGCTGACAGGCCACCTGGGCCTCGGAGGCATGAACAGCCGGGGCCTGGGGCGGATGAAGGTGCTGAACCTGGAGGAAAAGAACCATGGCAACTAACCTGGACGCTCACTGCGCCCGCTGCGCCACCGACATCGTGGCGCTCAGCGGCGCAAGCCGCGACAAGGAGCTGGAGAACCGCCTCAATAACGCCCTGGGGGTGCTCCAGGAGGACGGCTTTTTCGCCTTTTACCTCTATCTCAAGTACCGGAAACTGGACCAGCCGCCTCAGGACGTCTGGGCCGTGCTCGCCGGTCTTTTGCAGGATGAATCGGTCGGCGCGCCCTTGGGGGCCGGCGAGTACGACCGCTCGGTCGTGGAGATGACGGGCGACCTGCAAAAGCTCTTGCTTGCCAAACAGCTCACGGAGCGAAGCCTGGTCTATGCCCGGTACGGCATCCGCTCCCTGCCGGGCGGCTAGGAGAGGGCCATGAGCTGGCACGGATATCGACTTGAATACCGACTGCTGTCGCCCCTGCATATCGGCTATCGACGCTTGGGCAACATCCAGCGCACCCGTTACTATCTTCCCGGCCGAAA
This sequence comes from Chloroflexia bacterium, assembly GCA_016928715.1. Classification (GTDB taxonomy): domain Bacteria; phylum Chloroflexota; class Chloroflexia; order DTKN01; family DTKN01; genus JAFGKG01. The sequence continues at coordinate 5,072 of JAFGKG010000193.1, read as the reverse complement.
CCTGTGGGGCGCTATCACTGCCCGGCTGACCCGCGCCCTCTATCCCGGGCCACTGCCGGCCGACTATATCGCGGTGGGCGATTACGTGAGAGAGCACCTCATTGCCGGTTATTTTTTCCTGCGGCCGGACGGAGGCGAGCCCCTTTACCCCCGGCTGGAGGGCAGGGACTGTGCCTACGGCGCGCTGAGCGAGGCCGAGTTCGAGGCGCGCCACGTCCATTCGATCAGCAGCACGGCCCTATCCGCCCCCACCATCACGGCGGAGGAGGCCAGCCTCCACGAGATCGAATACCTGGCCCCCCGGGTGCAGGCCGGCCCGGCGGCCGGCCGGCCGGTCTATCTGACGGGCGCCCTCTACCTGGACCAGGACCGGTCAACCGCGCCCTTGCCACTGCAGGCGACCGCCGACGCGGCGCTGCTAACCCTGCTGGACGAGCTCTTTGTGGGAGGCGAGCAGGGATACGGCTTCGGCCGCTTGGTGCAGGAGGGGAAGCCCATCGGCCCCACCGTGACCGGCGATTCCCGGCCTCGGCCCGGCGAACTGGGCGGCTTGCTGCTGCGGGCGCATCTCGCCCTGTCCCCCCATGAGCCGTCTCTGGCGCTGGGCCCCCTGGAGCCTCTGGTAGGCCGCGAGTGGTCCAACGGGCAGCCAGGGGGCGGCCGGGCGGGCGCGGGGCAGGACCTCACCAGGGCGCTCCTGGCCTGGGCGCCGGGCGGCCTCTACCAGAGCGACCCGGGCCGCCTCCGCATCGGCCGCTACGGCATCTGGGAAGTGGACCCATGATGCGCCGAAGGGATAGCCCCTATTCCCTGATGGAACGCGTCAGCGCCAGCCGAGGCGAATTGGTTGCCCTGGTACTGGTCACCCTGGCGCTGGGGCTGCTTTTGGGGCTGCTCACCAACAGCCTCTACGATTGGCTGCGCGGGCAGCCCCCGGCCGGGTACCACCAGCGGCTCCTCTTCTGGCTGGACATCGCCCTCACCCTGGTGTTGGGCCTGGCGGCCGCCTGGCTGCTCTACGGCCTGCTGGAGACGGAACCGGCCCGGGTCGAGATCGCCATCCCCTATCACCTGCCCGGCGGCGAGCCCCACCAGCGCCAGCTCTCCATCGTCAGGCGCAAATCGTATCAGCTCACGGTACATGCCCAACGCGCCACCCAACATCGTTTCCCCCGTGGCTCCCCCGAGCTTTTGGCGTGGCTGGCAGGCTGGGACAGGGCCAGGGCCGGCGGCGAGCGCTTTCAGGATTACGCCCACGCCCTTCACGCCGAGCTGGCCCAGTGCCTGCTGCTCTACGCCTTGCACCGCTATGGGGAGCTTTCCGTCGGCTCCGAGGCCCGTTTCTACTGGTGGCAGGTGCCGCTGCCGGCCGTGCCCTGGACCATCGATAAACTGCCCCCACCGCTGGACCAGAACCCCTTTTTGCTGGCTGATCAGGGCCAGGGGAACTGGCGGCTGCTGCTGCCCGCGGGAGTCACCCTGCACCTGCTGCCGGACCAGGACCCCTGCTGGCCCCGCTGGGAGCTGCGCCACCGGCGTTACGGCCGGGTTATCATCGCCTGGTCCCCCTTTGTGGCGGTAGACGGCGTCGAGAGCAAGACCGGGCGGGTTCTCACCCACCGGCTGCATCCCGATCCCCGTACCGAGGTCCATATCCTGCGCAGCCGCTTTGAGGCTCGCGCCCGCCTTCGCTGGACCCTCTGGAAGGGAAGCGATCCCTTTCACCGCTGGGCCGCCGGGCTGCTGGCCCGGCTGGAAGAGTCGCTGGACCTGATCTACTACCTGGAATCCCGGCCGGAGCGCATCATCGAGGAGCTGGAATGGAAGGTCGGCTGGGTGGATCGGAAGGCACCCCTCGCGGTCCTGCTGGCCCGCATCGAGGCCCGCCTGGAGGATCTGGAGATGCGAGACCCGCCGGTGAAGCAAGCCGAATAGGAGGCGTGGAATGGAACTCCTTTCGATCGTCGTCACCCTGCGCCCAGAGCGCGCCGCCCGGCTGGAGAACAACCAGGGCCGGGCCCTGCATGCCTGGTGGCTCAACCGGGCCCGACAGCGGGATCCCGGGCTTGCCCAGCGCTGGCATCAGGACAGCGCGCTCCGCCCTTTTACGCTTTCCGGGCTTTGGACCGGCCGGGAGCCTTCCTGGGGGCCGCTGGCCCTGGATCCGGCCCGACCGGTCCGCTTTCGCCTGACCACCCTGGACCGGGAAACGGCCGAACTGGCCCGCTCGGCCCTGCTTGCCTTTCCCCCCGCCGCGGTTCGGCTGGGATCAACCGCCTTGGCCGTGGAGGAGGTCACGGCCGACCCTGCCCGCCATCCCTGGGCGGGGCAGAGCGGCTACGAGGCGCTGGTCAGCCAGGTGCTGATGCGGGGGGACCAGCTGCCGGCCGCCCTCACCTTTCGCTTTGTCTCCCACGCCACCTTTCACCGCTCCCCTCCGCCCCACGACCCCCACGGGGCCGGCCGCTATGCCGTCCCCTTTCCCCTGCCCGACCTCTTGATGCGAGGGCTCCTGGCCCGCTGGAACTGCTTTTCTCCTGTCAAGGCGCCCAAGGAGCTGCCCGACTTTTGCGCCCACCGCATGTTGGTCAGCAGCCACCGCCTGGAGGCCGATCACCTGCAGGTGAACGGCAAAGGCGAGACCATTGGTTTTCGCGGCCGGGTCCGCTACCGGCTCTACCAGTGCGACCCCTACTGGACCGGCCTCATCCACCTGCTGGCTGATTATGCCTTTTACGCCGGGGTCGGCGGCCGCACCGCCACCGGGCTGGGCCAGTGCGCCGCCTTCCGGCCGGAGAGCGGAGAAGAACTCCGCAGCGGCCGGAATAGGAGACCATAGCCTATTCGATGAAGCTGATCGGCGCCTGAGCATCCCCACCCTCACCGACCGGGTCCTTCAACGAGCGGTGCTCAACGTGTTGGACGATCAGTTCGAGCGCCATTTCCTGGACTGCAGCTACGGCTACCGGCCGGGACGGTCGGTCCTGCACGCCCTCAAGGCGATCGTGCAGAACCGGAATAACGGGCTGGAATGGGTGCTGGACGCCGACATCGACAACTGCTTTGAAAGCCTGGACCACGCGCTGCTGCGGAAGCTCTTTGCCCGCTGGGTCCAGGACCCCATCCTGCGGCGCCTGCTGGACCAGTGGCTGGAGGCGTGGCGGCCGGACCCGGAAAAGGCCTGCGGCATCCCCCTGGGCGCGGTGCTCTCACCCCTGCTCTGCAACCTGGCGCTGCACCAGCTCGACCTGCGGCTCACCGAGCTGGGATGGGAGCTGGTGCGCTATGCCGACGACTGGTGCGTCTTTTGCCGGCACGAGCCTCAGGCCCAGGTCGCGCGCCAGGACGCAGAAGAGATCCTGGCAGAGCTCAGGCTGCGCCTGGAGCCGACCAAGACCGCCATCACCTGCTTTGACCGGGGTTTCGAGTTTCTGGGGATCCGCTTCTACCGGCAGGCCTACAGCTACCAGTGGCAGGGAAAGCGGATCGAGGTGGACGGCGAGGTGCCCGACTGGCTCTGGAGCCAGATGCCCAACGGATATGGGGCCTGAGGGCCGGGCGGCGCCCCGCGGTGAGAGGTGAAAGGTAATGGCGACCCTCTATGTGACCGAACCGGGAGCCCGGATCGAAAAAGAGTACCAGCGCATCTTGATCACCCGGCAGGACGAGGTGCTGCGCTCGGTGCCGCTGGCGCGGATCAGCGAGGTGGCCCTGGTGGGGCCGGTGGGAGCGACCACGCCGGCCCTGCTCATGCTGCTGGAGGCCGGGGTGGGGCTGAGCTTTATCAGCCGCGCCGGCCGCCTTCGCGGCCGCCTGGCGCCGCCCGCGCCCCGCAACATTCCGGCCCGGCAGGCCCAATACGCGGCGGCCCAGGACCCGGCGGTCTGCCTGCGGGTCGGCCGGGCCATCGTAGAGGGCAAGCTGCGAAACTCGCGCACCCTGGCCCTTCGCATCCTGCGGGGGCGCCCCGAACTCGACCCGGCCCCCCTCGACCGCCTGGCCCGAAACATCGAGGCGGCGCCCCGGGCGCCCGACCTGGCGGCGCTGCGCGGGCTGGAAGGAAGCGGCGCGCGGGCCTACTTTGCCGTCCTGGCAGCCGCCCTGCCCCCCGAGATGCCCCTGGAGCGGCGCAGCCGCCGCCCGCCCAGGGACCCGGTCAACGCCATGCTGAGCCTGGGCTACAGCCTGCTGGCCCAAAACTTGATGACCGCCATCGAGCTGGCGGGAATGGACCCCTATGAAGGCCTTTACCACGCCGACAAACACGGCCGGCCGGCCCTGGCGCTGGACCTCATGGAAGAGTTCCGGCCGGTAGTGGTGGATTCGGTGCTGCTCACCCTGGTCAACAAGCGCATGGTGGGACCGGAAGACTTTCGGCCCGGCCGTCGGGGTGGCGTCTGGCTGCGGCGTTCGGCCCAAGAGTCCTTTTTCGGCGAGTACAGCCGCCGGCTGGAGACCCGCATTCTCCACCCCTTTTACGGGCGCCGCCTGAGCTACCGGCAGTGCTTTGAGGCGCAGGCCCGCCTGCTGCGCAAGACGATCATGGGAGAGCTGGAGGATTATGCGCCTTTTCTGGTAAAATAGGGAGCGGCACAGATGAGCAAGGAGTTCATCCTGGTGGTCTATGACATCAGCCACGACCGGCGGCGGACCCGGCTGCACGACGCGCTGCTGGACTATGGCTCGCCGGTACAGTACAGTGTGTTCGAGTGCTACCTGGAGCCCCAGGAGGCCCAAAAGATGCGCCGGGCGGTGAACAAGGTGATCCGGCCCAGGAAGGACCAGGTCCGTTTCTACCATCTATGCAGCCGCTGCCTGGCCCGCACCGAGGTCACCTCGGGCGCCCCGGTGACCGGCGAGGAGGCAGGCGCCATCGTCGTCTGAGAGGGTCCTGACCGGCCGCTGACAGCACGGCCGGCGGGCGGCCCAGGCTGACATTTTCCGGGGCCGGCCGCCCGCCTGGAGGCGAAAAGAGGCCCGCCAGAACCGCCCGGCTGACCTGGGGCTGACCGGTTTCCGAGCATCCCCTCAGACCCCCTCACCCCCCCTGATGCTCGGGAAAATGGCCCCTT
>JAFGKG010000192.1 GCA_016928715.1 Chloroflexia bacterium | reverse complement strand
GGCGCCGCCTACCTGGCAAGCCTGATGGATCGGGTGCAGGCGATCCGGGTGCCCTATAGCAGGGATCTGACGGGCTTTTATGCGGGCGGCGGGGAGTTGCGCGACTGGTTGCTTCACCATTTGAAGCTGATGGAAATCCTTGCACCTGAATCGCCTTCTATCGCTACTTTCTGAGGATCCTGCATAGCCGACCCGGGCCAAGGGAACCTGAACCGCGGACCTAACGGGCCCAAATTACCAATTTGCCTTACTCCACACAACGCTCTCACGGACGGCCCCTATCCTGGCAGGAGGCCGTCATCCATCCGAGTTCCGCCAGTCGACGTTGACAACCAGCAAAGGTCATGCTTCCTGAGCGATATATATGCGAACGATTGTGCATTTTTCGGCCACGACAGGATGATCACGAGCCGCTATCTTGGCCGTCTTCCTTCTTGTCTTCCTCCTTTTCGTCCTTGGTATAGATGATCCCCTCTGCAACGGTTCCGTCCACAAGATACACAATCAGCTCCCTGCCGCAGGATGACTCGGTCCGAGGCGAAGTAGGCAGCGGCCAGTGCATGCTCTCATACACATCAAGGCGATGGACGTCAAAGGCGCTGCGCAAAAGGCCGGCGTAGCTGGTGGCAGGCTGGTGCGCGGCGCGCCACAGCAACCAGGCCAGCAGCAAGGCCGGCAGCGTCCACCATAGCACATTCCATTGACCTTGAGCGCTAACGATGATGCTCCAGATGATCCCATGAAATACCATCAGCGTCGTCAGGCGCAAAGCCAGGTCCATCTGGGCCTGCGCCGTGTCCAACGCTTCGCGCAGCGGATCGCTCAGGTGCGAAAAAAGCCGCGGCCAGAAGGTGACCGGATCCAGGCCGTACCGATTCCGCGCATAGTCCTCGGCGGCCCGCAGGATGTCGCCCAACTGAGTGGGCATGCTGCGATCCGGGTCTTGCGGACGATGGACGAGTTCTGCATCAAGTCGAACTGATTCGGCCCGCTCGGCTGCAGTGGCCTGATTCTTGACAATCTTGGTGCGGAGCAGCCGCCGCCGTTCCAGCATCTCCCGCAGACCTTTGGCTCGACGATTGGCCAATGCGGTCCACCTCAACCAGTAGCCCTCGTAAAAGCGCAACAGGGGGCCGGCGAACGACTCGAGCAGGATCGCACTGAGAAAGACGAGCAACAGACCTGCCACACCAAGAAAGATTTGGGATTCCGTGGCATATCCCTTCCAGAGTTTAAGGGCGTTATCCACCCCTTCCATTTGTGCCCACACCCAGAGGCCGCCTCCCCAGAAGATCAGGGCAGGGCCAAAGACATTGACCAGCCATCGTTTCTCAAAGGAACCGCTGAGGCTTTTCCAAAATTCTTGGAACATCAAGGCACCTCACTTTCCGCTGTAGATGCGGCGCTCCATTTGCACTGGGGGCTTGTGCCGCGGGCACAGATCGGGTTCTGCATTCTCCTGGCTGGGAGCAGGCACGCAGGCGTAGTGACACTCGGGACACTCCCAATAGACGAAGGGCAGTAACGGATCTCCGGCGATGGGGTGGTATTCAGCCCGCAATCCCAACGTTTTTGCCAGGGCAGCATAGTCGCCTCGTTGCATCTGCAACACGGCCTGCTCCAACTCGGGGCGTGGGACAATGCCCAACACGCTGTCATCTTCGTCGAGGAGTACGATGCCGGGTGCCTCCCGATAGAGCGGCAGCAATTGCTCGGCAGCACGGAGCAGCCGAGGCGCGTCTCGCTCCGGGTCTGTCACCCGGATGGCCACGACGGGACTGACACCGTCGAGAGCATGGGGTACACCTGCGACAAGGGAGACAATGTGACCCTCTCCTCGGACAGCCTGGTTGGATTTTGCTTCCTCAAGGATAGTAGCGGATTTGACAATGCTCAGCTTGGGCATGGCTTTTCTCCTTCTTTCAAGGTATTAGGTATTTTTGCCAGCTCTACAACACGTCACCTACGGCCTGGAAAGCTGCCCACCAGTAAGGGTGGGCAAAGGGTGGGTCGGGCATCTCCTCTTGCACGCGCTGTTGGGCAGCCCGGATCTCCCAGTACTGGTCGATGGCACGCCGTTGCATCGCCGGGTCGGTGGCCTGGTGCCGCCACGGCTCCCATATCTCGTCCAGTTCGGCCAGCGCCTTCTGCACCTGGACTCGGCTGCGGGTGCGCAGCCAGGCCTGCGCCCTCTGCAGGGCGATGGCGATGGGCAGGGCACCCGCCTGCCATTCGGTGTAGAATTGGCGCATCAGCAAGGTCGTCGCCAGGTCGTCCACCGCCCAGAGTGAGGCGACTACGGCCCGGGCGCCGGCCTGGAGCAGGATGCCGGGCAGCCCCAGGTACTCGTCGGCCAGACCACGGCGGAAGTCCACCAGGCCGGTCTCACAGGCGGAGAGGGTCACCAGCCGGGCGCGAGACAGGCGCAGCTCGTCGCGCATGTCGGCCACGGTAAAGAGGGCGCCTTTGTGTTCGTTCTCGCCAACCGATCCCTCGATGGCCAGGAGGAGGCCTGAGTGCTCGGGCTCGCGCCAGTCGTAGCGGCCGTGGCCGGAGACGTGGAGGATGTCGGCCTCGCGGGCGGCGGCAACCACGGCTGCCTGGGTGGCCTCCCCCTCCCAGAGGGTGATGGAGTGGCCGAGGGCCTGGCCCACGGCCAGCGCCTCCGAGGGGGTGTGGCGCAGGTCGCCGGTGGGGTTGGCCACGACCAGGCTGTGGGGCATGTCGACACCGGTCACCTTCCCGGTCAATTGGGGAAGGATGGCGCCAGCCGGGGTGTAGGCCACGGTGTAGCGGTCGCAGAGGAGTTCCTTGCCGTTCAGCGGGCAGGCGTGCAGGGGCAGGAGAAAGAGCATGCCCTGGGGCGCGAGCACGACCCGCTGGCAGCCCGCATCCTGGAGCATCCCCTCCAGAGGGGGCCACAGGTCCCTGCCCAGGGCAGCCAGCGTCTCGGTGATGGTGTGCCGCCAGTGTTCCCGCGCTGCCTGCCAGGCAGCCCGGGCCTCCTCGGCGGCGCGGTGGTGTTCCTGGCTGCCGGGCAGAAGGGCGGCCCAGATGATCGCGTCACGAAGGGTACGCAGGGCTTCCAGCTGCGAGAGATAGGAGCCCAGCCAGCCGCCCCATCCGGGGGCCTCGTCTGGCCGCTGGACCAGGGCGCGCAGGCCGACGGTCCGGCGGATCGCGTCACGAAGGGTACGCAGGGTTTCCAGTTGCGACAGATAGGCGCCCAAACAGCCGCCCCGTTCGGGACCCTTGTCCGGTCCCTGGACCATGGCGCGCAGGCCGGCCTCCGTCAGACCGGGAACGACGGTCTGGCGCAGCCCCCGCGCAGTCAGCAGCAGGGCCAGCGTGCCGTGCTCGGTGACGGCCAGCGAAAGCAGGCCGGTGCGCCCATCGCGCAGCAACGGCAGCGCCTGGACCGCCCCTGGGCTGGGCGGGCCGGTCTCGATCCCGGCTGTGGCCAGTAGTCCCTCTTGCAGGCGGCGCAATTCCTCCCGGAGGGAAGCGAGTTCCTCACGGACGAGGTAGTAGGGGCGGTGGAAAGGGTCATCCTCCGGGCGCCCCAGGGCGTCGCGCAGGGCGCGCTCCCGGCCGGTAAGCGTCTCGTAGTGCTCGCGCAGGACGGGGTCGGCGGTGGCC
>JAFGKG010000191.1 GCA_016928715.1 Chloroflexia bacterium | reverse complement strand
GACATTTCCCTCCCCCGCAAGCGAGTAGGCACTCCGCGGGGGAATCGATCTGCGGCGGGCCGCAAGGTCCCGTCCGCGGCTGTTTAGGAGGTTTCTTTGGGCATTACCGATATTTGGACCGTGGCGATCCTGCGGCCCATGCTAAATGCCCTGCTCTGGCTATATTCGGTGTTGGGCGGCCAGTTCTGGCTGGCGATCATCATCTTTACCGTGTTTGTGCGGGTGCTGATGACGCCCCTGATGCTGCCCCAACAGCGCTCGGCCAAAAAGATGCAGGAGATACAGCCCAAGCTTCAGGAGCTGCAGAAAAAGTATGGGAAGGATCGGGAGAAACTGGCCCAGGAGCAAATGAAGCTCTATAAGGAAGCGGGCGTGAATCCCATGGGCGGCTGCCTGCCGATGTTGATCCAGTTCCCGATCTGGATCGGCCTGTACCAGTCAATCATCCAAGCTCTCGGCCATCAGCCGCTCGACCTGCTGGACCTCGCCGGGAACATCTATGGCTTTATGCAGACCATTTGGACCCAGGTGCCCCTCAATCGTTTTTTCCTGGGCATGGATCTGAGCCTGAACCCCAACCAGATGGGCGGCTTGACCTATGCGCTGCCTGTCCTGGTGGCCTTTACCGCCTGGTTGCAGAGCAAGATGACGACCATGCCCAGCGCCGGCGATGGTCAGGCCGCCTCGATGAGCCAGAGCATGACCTTGATGATGCCCGTGATGTTCGGTTTCTTTAGCCTGAGTTTTTCCGCCGGGCTGTCGTTCTACTTTGTCGTTTCCAACGTCATCGGCATCGTGACCCAGGGGTTTATCTCGGGCTGGGAAGGCTTAAAGTTCTGGGAGGGCCTGAGCCTGTCGAACCTGCTCGGGGGTGGGGCTCAGGCCAACGCGCAGAAAGCCGGCAGCACAGCAACGGGATCGGCACCTGCTGAGAGCAAGAAGGGAACGCAAAGTGGAGGAAAGAAACGAAAGAAGAAACGTCGTCGCAAGCGGTAAAACCGTCGACGATGCCATCGGCAATGGGCTGTCCATGCTGGGCGTTCGCCGGGACCAGGTGGACGTCGAGGTCATCAGCGAGGGGAGCCGGGGGGTGCTTGGCTTTGGGGCCGAGCATGCCCGCGTGCGGCTGACGGTCAAGGCCCCGCCGCCCCCCAGGCCCGCACCTGCCCCCAGGCCCGCACCTGCCCCCAGACCCGAACCTGCCCCCAGGCCCGAACCTGCCCCCAGGCCCGAACCGCAGCCCGCAGAGGCTGCTCCCCTACCGGCTCCGGAGCAGGCGGCGGCCGAGGAGGAGGAAGAAGGCGAGCTGCCGGAGGAGGCCGCTGTGGGCCGCGAGATCCTCAGCGAGATCTTGAGGCTGATGGGCGTGCGGGCCTCTGTCGAATTCCAGTTCGGCCACGAGCTGGCCGAAGAGGGCCAGCCGCCCCCCGCCGTGCTGAACGTCACCGGCGAAGACCTGGGGATTCTCATCGGGCGCCGGGGAGAGACGTTGCGCGCCTTGCAGTACATGGTCCGCTTGACGACCAGCCACAGGCTGAAGCAGTGGACCAACCTGGTAGTGGATGTCGAAAACTATTTGGTGCGGCGGCGACGCTCACTGGAAAACATGGCCCAACGGGTGGCCGAGCAGGCGCTGCGCACCGGGCGCACCCAGGTGATGGAGCCGATGCCGGCCTATGAGCGGCGCCTGGTACACATTGCCCTGCGCAAGAATCCCAAGGTGACCACCCAGAGCGTGGGTGAGGGCGAAAAGAGAAAAGTGACCGTTATCCCCAATCACTAGCCAGCCCCTTCGAGGGCCGTCACTGCTTGCGGCCACACCAGAGAACAGCCCCGCTCCTCGCAGCGGGGTTGTTGGTAAGGTGGAGCGGGGATGACATGGTACGTTTCTGTGCATCTTCTCAATAATTTGGGGTTGGGGTGTGTGCGGAGCCCGCACACACCCCAACTTCCGCCTCTTTATTGAGAGGATACGTTTCTGTGAAGGGATAGACGAGTTTTGAAGCGAAGCCGGATCGTCTTTGCACTGTGGATCGTGATGGCCGCCGTCGCCATAGGCTCCGGCCGGAGTCTGATCTATAATCTCTGGTACCTGTTGACGGCCCTCATTGCCGTCTCTTTTGTCTGGGCCTGGGCCGGGGTGCGCGGCGTGGACCTGGAACGGCAGATCCGGACGACCCGCTCGCAGGTGGGCCGGATGGCCGAGGAGCGCCTGGTGGTCCGCAACCGGGTGCCCATTCCCAAGCTGTGGCTGGAAGTGCGCGACCATTCGACGCTGCCCAACCACCGGGTCAGCCGGGTGCTCAGTCCCCTGGGCGGGCGAAAATCGTATGCCTGGAGCATCCAGACCCGCTGCGTGCAGAGGGGGCGGTTCACGCTGGGACCACTGTCGCTGAGCAGCGGCGATCCCTTTGGACTGTTCCAGAGGACGCGAGAACTGGAGGACCCCGCGCCGTCGACCGTCATTGTCTATCCCCCCACCGTCGATCTGCCGGTCTTTGCTCCCCTGGTGGGCTTTTTGCCGGGTGGCGATACGATGCGGCGGCGCACACCCTACGTGACGACCAACGTCTCCGGGGTGCGGGACTATTCGCCGGGCGACAGCTTTAACCGCATCCATTGGGCGTCGACGGCGAGGACGGGCCGGTTGATCTCCAAGGAGTTTGAGCTGGACCCAACGGCCGACATCTGGCTCTTT
>JAFGKG010000190.1 GCA_016928715.1 Chloroflexia bacterium | reverse complement strand
TAGCAGTACCAGCAGCCGTTCCTGCAGCCGGTTATGGGGTTCCAGCTAAACTCGCACCACTCGATCCTGGTCTTGTTCACAGCTTACTCCTTCGGCGCGTGGTATTGCTCCCACTCGCGTATGGCGCCGCGGACCTCGGATAGTTTGCCCCGGCCGGCCGCGATGCATTGCAGCGCGCGGTACATCCGCCAGCCGATGGCTTCCAGTTCGCCGTTGGCGATATTCACCTGCGCTACCGCATCCTGCAGCCAGGCCACGTCGTCTATTTTGCCCACGGCGCCAGCTCCTTTTCCTTGTGCCCGCTGCGATCCGCCAGCCACTGCTTCCTCCAGTTTGAAAAGGCCGTGTCGGACAGCTCCCAGGGGATCCCCCCGGCCGGCCAGATGGGTGGCTTGCGCGACTCGCACCAGCGGCGGGCCTCCTCGTCGCCGCCCCGTGCCCGGTTGCGCATGATCAGGGGGTCCAGCACCGGGATGAACTCGCCGTCTGGATCCTTGCACATCACGTAGTAGGCCGAGCAGCGGCCGGTATTGGGGTTGAACTGGAGCCCCTCCCGCTGGGCCCGGAGGCGGACCGCCTCGCGGAACTCCTCGCTGCGAGAAAGCCAGCCCTCGCGGAGGTGCGCCTCGCGCTCGCCCACGCTCATCGCGCTCAGATCACGTGCGCTGACGCGGCGCATCCCCCCGGTGTGGAACTCCTGCCGGCCGGTAAAGCGGGCGACTATTTCTCTGACGGGCCGTACTTTTGCAGCCATTGCTCGTAATCCTCCGGATACTGGGCGGCGAACGCTTCCTCAGTGAGTCCCATCGACTCCCACCAGCGCGGCGGGTCGCGGGCCTGCTCCTCCCGACCTGGTGGGGCTCGCTTGCCGTCGGCCTGCCATCCGCCAAGCTTGGCCCCGATGTAGTTGAGGTTGCAGGCGCCGCGGCCGGCCGACTGTGTGACAGCCTCGGTGAACCAATCGGCCGGGTACTCTTCCAGCAGGCGGCAAATAGCCTCGAGCACCCCGGGCGTCGGTTTCGGTGGGGAAGCATTGGGGCAATACTTGAGCAACGCTGCGGCAATGTCCTCTCCCGCCACGTTTGGATGCTCGGACAGGGTGTCGGTGATCTGGCCGGCCACGACGGGGGACAAAAGCAGGCCGCCGACCTGCTCGTAGGCCTGGCAGACAACGGCCAGGCGGGGGTCTTCCGGCTCGAATTCCTCGCCGGCCGCGCAGCCCCCCTCCCCCTCACACTCCCCCTCCCCGGAGAGGAGAGGAGTCGTAGTAGTGGTGTGTAGAGAAGAGAGAGCTGTCGGACATTGTCCGACAACGTCGGCAACTGTCGGACATTGTCGGACATTGTCGGACATTGTCCGACAATCCTCCTGCATGTGCGGAACCTCGTCGCCAGGGAGCTCTTGCGGGTGGTACTGGTGCTCCTGCTCCACGGTCTGGCCGTTCCGGCGATAGCAGAGCCTGTCCGTCCAGCCGGGGGGCGGGGGATACTCGCTGGGGTAGATAAAACGCTGCCAGTCCTGGAAGCGCCACCAGTTGACGTATTGGAGCAGTTCCGTGCCGTCGGCAGCCTGGTAGCGGACGATGATGCCGCACGCTTCCATCAGGCAGAGGTAGCGCTCGATATCCTCGGTGGTAATGGCCGAGACCGCCGGCACGACCTGGTACTTGAGCCGCATGGGATCGGCCGGCGTGCGCCCCTGGTCGTCGCAGTGGGGTATCGCCCAGGTGGCAAAGAGCATAGCCGCGGGATCCTCTAGTTGGGCCATACTCATGCTCAGGGAAATTTGCTTGCTGATGGTCCGCCCGTCTTTTGCCGATCGTGCCATAATGGGCTCTCCGTTGCTGGTTGTGTCACTACTCACCATTAAAAGGTCGACTCCTCGTCGTATTCGTCGCCGGCGTAGTCCAGGTAGGCAGCCTCCTCGGCAGCCTCCAGGCGATCGTCTTCGCAGGCAGGCCAGGACGCCGGCAGCCTGGGCGGATCCGGCACGATCCAGGTGGCGATCGGCCGGCCCCGGATCCGGCTGGCAGCCTGGCGCGCCTCCTTTTCTCCACTTGGCGTGATGGCGTAGATGGCGTTGGCATGGAAGAACTTGGTGTAGGCCAATGGGTCGCCAGCGACCTGGTCACCCACGGGCACGTCGACCCGCAGGAACGGCCCGCCGGCGATGGTCACCTCGCTGACCTGGCCCGCGATCACGTTGTGCCCGAACAACTCCACGATGGCCCAGGTAGGCTCGGCAAATGCTTTGGTTTCTTCGCTCATCGTCGCTTCCTCCGTCGTGGCCGTTTCTTGCGCGGGCTGGCCGTGCGCGCCTCCTCGATCTCGTTGGCCCGCCGGACCAGCAGCCGGCCCAGACTGCGGGCCTGGCCCGGGGAGAAGCCGATCCAGTTGACGGCGAGTGGGCCAAAGTTGACCACCACCTTCTCCTTGAAGGCGGAAACCGCGATGGCGATCTCCCCCTCGTCTCCGGGCGTTAGGCGCCCCTCGGGGAACCGGCCCGTGGCGCCGACCTGGCCGGCGAGCTGCCGGAATGCCTTCGCTATGTCCGGATCCATAGGAATCTCTCTGCTGTGGTGCATATCAAGCCTCCTTCTGCTATACCCGGCTGGCCAGCAAAAACAACTCAAGCCACAATGCCGACCTTTCTGCTATTCCACCTGGAGATGGAGTCAGGCCTGGTTTTGGCGGCCGGCCCGAATGAATCACAGCGGGTGCAATTTGCGTAAAAATCGGTCAGCTGGACGACCCTGATGATGGGGCAGCCGCAGAATGGACAGGGTTCTGGTTCTTCCAACAGATCCCCAGATCGTTGGTCTATGGCGTTGCCAATAGCTTTACGGATATCCTCCGACGTGTAGGAGGTAGGATCCTGGAGGATATTGCGGACGTAGCGATCGTTGGCCACACTGGCCTTGATCGGCTCGGGTAGGTCGTAGTAGCCTTTGAGCGCTATCGCACTCCGCTCCGGGATTTCACCACCCTTGACTTGGTCCTGGATCTCTTCTGGCAGCTCCAGCAGCCTGAGTTTGTTGGCTATTGTCGAGCGGGCCAAGCCGATTTTGTCGGCTATTTCCCTTTGCGACCAGCCAAAGTCCTCCATCCATTGCTGGATAGCCATAGCCTCCTCAATGGGGGAAAGATCCTTGCGCCTGGCATTCTCCGCCCAGGCCGCCAGGGCAATCTGCTCGTCGGAAAGGTCCTGGATCTGGATGGGAATACTGGACCACGTATCGCCGTCCTTTTGGGACAGATGGCGGAACGCAGCAACGCGATTATGGCCAAAAGCAAGTTGGAGATAGAGTTTGTCCGGCAGGCCCTCGCTGAAGTCAAGGTTGTACGGTGGTAGCGGCTGGTCGTTTTCATCTACGACCCGGCCTGCCGGCATTTGCAGGAGTCCCCTGGCCTGGATATCCGCGGCCAAAGATACCACGTACTCCTGGTCAATCTGTAGACGCATCTGCCACGGATTGTCGCGGATCCGGTCTAGTGATACGTAGATCATTCGCGCAGTCATAACTAGCCTCCTCTCAGGGGCAAGCCCCACCGATGATAAAGCCGTGCTCGGCAAAGATGGTCAGCAGTAACAGCAGCAGGCCCAGGATGAACAGAAAGGCGAAGGCGGCTCTACCCATCGGCCTCACCCCCCAGCAGCTCGTTGATCTGCCCGAGCGCGATGAATGCAATCCGATGAATGGATTCCCATTCAGGTCCAACACTTGGATTGCCGCGCTCTATGTCAGCGGCCTCCCGGATTTGCCGCAGGGCGTCCAGGGTGATGGTCAGGGCGTCCTCCCTCGTGGCCAGGGCTGCCTTGACCCGAGCCAGCTCGAGTGATCTCTCCACCTCGTCCTGGTTGAGCTTGCGCACCTCCTCCACAACCTCCTTTTCCCGCCGCTCCACCTCGGCCTGCAGGGTTTCGCGCAGGGCGGAGATCTCCCGCTGCTGCTCGACTATCCTCATCTGCTCTTGTAGGAGCATCTCTACCTCCTTGGCCAGCCCGGGCGCCCAGCTCGCCCGGGCCGTCGATCTGCCTTGGGAGGTTTTCCCCTGCTGGGTAGGGTTCTCGCTGGCAGGACCACCTCCTTTCGCTAGGGGCCAACACCTGCCGAAAGCCGGCCGGGCGGTTCGAACGCCCAACCTACCGCCTACGAAGCGGCCGCTCTGCCGTTTGAGCTAGGCCGGCTGCAGTACCTCCCCCGTGGCCGGGTCGACGCGCCGGCCAGCCTCGTCAAAATAGTGCACGATAAAGTCCCGCAGGTCGCTCGGGTCGGTATT
>JAFGKG010000023.1 GCA_016928715.1 Chloroflexia bacterium | reverse complement strand
CAGCAGGGCCAATCCGGTTCCCAATCGGCCGCCGCTCTCGCCGGTCTCGGGCAGCAGCGCCGGAGGCTGGGTTTCTTCCGGCGGGGGTGTGGCCGTGGGTAGGGGGGTTGCGCTGGGGCGGGGAGGTCGGGTTGGCGCCGGTGGGGCCGTAGGGGCAGGGGTTGAGGTAGGCGGGACGGGCGTGGCCGTGGCCGTGGCCGTAGGTGTGGGCGTAAAGCCGGCCAGCGCCAGGGGCACCGGCTGCAGCCACAGCGCGATCAGCAGCAGTAGGAGTGCGGCGCTACCCGCCGTCCACCGAGTCCAGGTGTGTCGTGGCATAGGAACTCTCCTTTTGTGGTCAAAAAGTTGGGGGTATTTTGACTATACTCCATCATACCACAAAATAGAGTTTCCTTCAAATCCGGTGCCGGGAAAAACGTTGTAATAGGACGCACTGTGGCAATAGCAGCAGAGCACAGAGCAAATACAATCCGGACAGGCCGGTCCAGGGCAGCAGGGCGTAGGCGACTGGCGGCCCCAGGGCGCTGCCCAGGTCTCCCACGGTCTGGATCCAGCCGATCGCCCGGCCCCGTTGCCCCGTTTCGACCAGGTCGCCGGTCAGGGCGGTGACGAGCGTCTGGATGCCGCCGCCGGCCAGCGCTCCCAGGATCATGCCGAGCAGGATGGCAGCCGGATGATTCCACGTCAGCAGGGCCATACCCAGCGCGCCGACGACAGAACTCATGACCCCGACCCGCCAGCGCCCGCCCCATCGATCCGAGAGTGTTCCCGACAGCGGCGCGGTCAACATGCTGAGCAGGGTTCGCCCGGCCATCAGGACACCGGTGATCGTGGCGGTCCCGAACAGGACCCCGTTCAGGGATAGGCGTTTCTCGACCAGCAGTCCCATGGTGGCCAGGAGAGCGCCGGCGATGACAAAGCGGTAGGTCCACTGCACGAGCGCGACGACCCACAGGCCCCGGTTGCGGTACAGACTTGTAGGGAGCGGCCTCTTTAGGGGCCTGCTGCTGGGCTGTTGTGGCTGGCCGGTCTCGGGCAGCAGCAGCAGGGCGACGAGACCGCCCAGGGCCGTCAGCGCGGCGCCGGCCCACATGGTTGGTCGGTAGCCCCACCAGTCGGTGAGTACGCCTCCTGCCAGTGCCCCGCTTGCCGCGCCGAAAAAGAACCAGGTATGGTACCATCCGCTCCAGCGCCCGCGGTCCTGGTCATTGCTGATGTCCAGGATGATCGCCGCCCCGCTGACCCAGATGGCCGACCAGGACAGCCCCCACAGCAGCCGGCCCAGTAGGAGCGGCCAAAAGCCCTCTGTGGCGGCATAGACGGCGGTAGAGAGCGCCCCCAGGAACAGCGCCGGCACAAAGAGCCGCCGACGCGGCCAGTGGTCACAGGCCGCCCCGATGGGCCCGTTGAGCAGCAGTCGCACGGCTCGGTTGATCCCCAACAGCAGGCCCACGCCGGTCAGGGCGATGCCGGCCTCGGCCGTGTGGGTGGGCAGTACCGTATAGAGGGTGGCGTCTCCCATGAGCGAGAGGGCGGTGCCCAGTCCCAGGGGAAAGAGGACGCGGGCCGGGGTCAACTGGGATTTCTGCATCTACCGAGACTCCCGAGTCGTCCGTGTGGGGCCCCTAATCGAGACGGCACTTGCAGGCGATGCCCTCGTCGGGACCGTCCGGCCAGCAGCGATTGCCCGATATGCAGGCCGCGCGCTTTTGGTCTGCCTGCAGGCGTTTGGGCAGGTCCGGTTCGCAGATGAGCGGGCGACAGAGGGAGATCAGGTCGGCGTCCCCGCTGTCCAGTATATCCTCCATGACCTGGCGGGAGCGCAGCCCCCCGACCAGGATCAGGGGTAGGTTCGTCGCCGCCCGCACCAGGCGGGCCTGGGGTCGGAAATAGGCCTCGTCCTCCGGCCGGCGGATCTTGGGACGGGTATTCAGATTCCGCCCCCCAGCGATGCCGCCGCTGATCTCGACGGCGTTCAGTCCCATCCCCTCCAGCGCGGCCGCGACCTGGAGGCTTTCCGCCACGGTCAGGCCGCCCTCCATACCGTCCATCAGCCCCAGTTTGATCAGGAGAGGGTAATCCGGCCCCACCTCCTGCCGCACGGCCGCGCAGACGGCCCGCAGAAAGTGTGTGCGGCCCTGGATGTCACCGCCCCACTTGTCCTTGCGCCGGTTGGTAAAGGGGGAGAGGAATTGGCTGATCAAATAACCGTGGGCGCCGTGGATCTGCACGGCGTCAAAGCCGGCCAGTTTGGTCCGGCGGGCGGCCTGGGCGTAAGCCTGGATCGTTTCCTCGATTTCGCCGGGGCGGATCTCGCGCACCGGACGCCGCAGCCAGTCGGCCTGCACTGCGGAGGGGATGAGGGCTGTCTCGACGTGCTCGCCGCCGGACTGCATGCCGCCGTGGTTGACCTGCGCGGCGATCCGTCCGCCTTCCTGATGCACGGCCTCGACCATTTCGGACAACGGCTCGATGAGTTCGTCGCTATAGATGCCGATCATCTCGGGGTGGCACTTGCCGCTCGGGTGTACGTACATGTGCCCGCTGATGATCAGGCCCACACCGCCGCGGGCCAGCGCTTGCCAGAGCGGCTTGAGCTGTGGCCGCGGCCGGCCCTTCTCGTCGGCCAGGCGTTCGGCGGTGGCCGAGCGCACCAATCGATTGGGCAGGGCCAGGGTGCCGATTTGGGTGGGATTAAAGAGCATGGCTTTTCTCCTAACGTTCCCGCTTGAGCAAAAAGACCACGCTGGAGGTCGTGCCCGCGCCAATCTGCAGCGGGATGACCTGGTCGACCGCCCAGCCCTCGCGGGCCAGTTCGTTCAGTTCTGTGATATAATCGTCTCCTAATTTGCCTCCCATAAAGCCCTTGATCTCGACAATCATGTGGGCGTACTCCCATCTGGACATGGTCTCCTCCTTTTCTGCGGCCATCCTTATATTGACATATTGTACTTTGGGGCCGCGGGCCGTTCTTATTCGCTGGGGACCAAGGCGTCCACGGCCGGCAAAAAGACGGCCTCGTACAGGGCATCCCGCTCGTTCGGGGCGCTCTGCAGCATTACGGCCAGGCTGCCGTCCCCATAGGCGGCCAGGGCAATGTCCACCGCTACACCGCTGGTTTCTACATAATAGAGACTCCACTCCAGTTCGTTGGCTTGTCGTTGGGCGTCCGCCTGGGGTACACTGTCCAGGGCGAGCTGCTCGCTCAATTGGTTGATCAAGGTGGCGGGGCTGAACGGCGCCCGGCTGAGGATCAGGGCGGCCAGGTCCAGGGAAGAGTTGTTCCGGGCCAAGACGCCCGGCAGCAGTTCTTCCCAGCCGGTCGGGGCCAAGCCGCGGAGGCCCTGGGCTTGGTCGATGTAGGGCTCCATTTCGACGGCGGCTGTGGGAGCGCCCGTGAGGAACTGGAAGTCCATCTCGTCGATACAGCGGTCGTCCGGCCGGCTGTCTGGGTCGTTCAAGAATTCGAGCAGCATCTGTTGGGGGCAGCCGGCGACGACGCTGACCCCGTGGCCGAGTCCAGGGTATTCGAAAAAGTGCCCGTTGGGCAGGGTCTCGGCGGCGTGCTGCCCCCATTCCGGCGGTGTGATGGGGTCGTAGGCGCCGGCGATCAACAGGGTGGGGACGTCGCTGTGGATTGCCTGGTCCTCCAGGGCGGCGGCCTGCCCCGAATCCCAGGCCGCGCAGACCACATAGCCCAACGGGCCGACCGTGGAATGCTCAAACATCCCTCTCAATTCGGGATATTCGTCCAGGGCCTGCGCAAAGGCCTCCGGGGAGCTAAAGGGCAGCTCCTCGTTGCACTGCACCGAGAGCTGCATGCCCTGGCTGACGGCCTCTCCCTGGGCGATCAGGGAGCCGTAGATCAACCGCAGCATACTGTAATCCCCCTCGCTGGCGTCGTAGAGTATCTGGGGCAGGGAGGGCAGGACATCGTGATAGTACATAAAATCAAACAAGAGGGAGACCAGTGTATCGCCGTCCAATATGGCGGGATAGCTCTTGCCGTTGAGCAGGTTGGATACCTGGATGGAGGCCGGCTCCGCGTTGAGCTGCTCCACCGTGTCGAAAAAGACCTGCCGCAGGTCGGGAAAGGCAGCGCTGCAATCCGGGTCGGCGGCGCAGCTAGCAAAGAGCAGATCGAAAGCGCGATCGGCGTTGGCCGGCAGCTCCAGGTAGAGGTCGACGTCGGGGGGATAGACCGAGTCGAGCACGACGGCGCGGATGCTTTGGGGATAGTCCCGCATGACCCCCAGGGCCAGGCGGGTGCCGTAGGAAGTGCCCCAGAGATTGACCTGTTCGTAGCCCAGGGCCAGGCGCAGATCGTTGACGTCGGCGGCGTTGGAGACGCTGTGATAGTCGCTTAGATCGGCCACCTCGCTCAGTTCCTGCTCGCATTCCAGCAGGCTGTCCAGGAGCAGGGCGTCGATTTCGTCCGCCTCAAGTAGGCGGCCCTCCTGCTCGTTGTCGAGCAGTTCCAGGGATAGCTCTCTGACGTTTGGGCAGTCCAGCGCCGGCTCGGATAGGCCCACCCCGCGTTGGTCCAGCAGGATGAGGTCGCGGCCGCCGGCCAGGATGGGCTCAAAGGCCTGACCAAAGTTGAGGTCGATGAACTCGAGGATGCTCCCGCCCGGCCCACCGGAGAGGTAGACGATCGGGTCGGGGTGGGTGGCCCCGCCGGCGGGGTGGAAGATGGCCACGGCCAGGTGGAGGGTGCGGCTGTCGGGGTCGTCCCGATCCTCCCAGACGACCAGGTCGCCGCACTCGAGGGTCTGGCCCTGGATCTGGCCGGCCGGCGGCAGGAAGGGGCAGGTGGTGGGTTCAAAGCGGGGTACCGTATCGACCGCCGGCGGGTCCGTCGGCGCGGTTGTGCTTGGGACGGCCGTCGCGGCGGCCGTGGGCGGAGGCGCGTCAGTTGGAACGGGCTCGCTTGGCGACGGCGAAGGCTCGCCGCAGCCAGCGAGCAGGAGGATAAGCAGGAGCAGGGCCGTCCAATGGTTTTTCATGTTCGCCTCGCTGGTTGATATGCTGACGCCATTCCACTCATTGTACGTAAGCTCTGGCCCTCCTATCTCGTCCTATTGCTGCCGTCCACGAATGCTCCCACGAATACACGAATTAGGGCCGTCCCGAACCTGTGGTATTCGTGTTGCATTCGTGGATGGCAATCGTTTTCAACGGATGCGGGCTGAGCAGTTACGTTTTTTACTATCGTTCATGCTGTATTTTTTGTCAGTGTGTGCTTTCCGACTTGATAAGCAAGGGTAGATAGACCAAGTACGCTTCCTCCGCAACTTTATCTGCCAGGACGCGACGGCATAAACCGGCAGATGCCGCAGAGTCGTAGGTAGAATCAACATAATCATCAGTATCGTGCCCAAGACAAGCAACACAAATCTGCCTGTCCTCTGTCACCGGCTAAAGCCTCGACTCCGAAAGGACCCGTAAAAGGTCTCCAATTCCCGAACCGGAGTTGGGGCTTTAGCCGGTCAAAACCGGCAAGTTATTCCTTGCCGCCTCCTTGGCGTCGTGTTTCCATCCCAGGGCCATTCTATCATAACCGGGCTGAAAAGGGCAAGTAGCCCCAACACGCGCGTTTGCCCAAATGGTGGTCACTGTTGGCAATAAATCGGAATATCGGTTACAATGTAGTTGCTGTTAGGGATATAGCTGTGTACGATTTGGGCATGGCATTCTCCTTCTGCTGTTGATACAGTTACAATGTAGTTGCTGTTAGGGATATAGCTGTGTACTGGAGGCCTCATTGTGGATCAGATTGCCGCCCTTGTTGACGAAATTCAGCCCCAGCTCGTCCGCGACCGGCGCGACCTGCACTGCCACGCCGAGGTCGGCTGGTGCGAGTTCCGCACGGCCTCGCTGGTGGCCCGCCGCCTGAGCGAATTGGGCTACGACGTCCAGGCCGGCCGCTGTTCGCCGCCGAGAAGCGCATGGGGCTGCCGTCCCCCGAGGTGCTGGAGGCCCGCTGGCAGCGGGCCCGCCGGCAGGGGGGCGATCCGGCCTTTTTGCTGGCCGTGCGGGGCGGTCTGACCGGCGTGCTGGGGGTGCTGGACGGTGGCCCCGGGCCGGCCATCGCCCTGCGCTTTGATATGGACGCCTTAGAGATGGCTGAAAGCCGCGACTCGGAGCACCGCCCCTTTCGGGAGGGCTTTGTCTTTGGCGCGAGTTCGACCTAACGGATTAGGGGATGGCATTTACGCCAATTTTTCACTTCCCTCGTGCCACAGCCGACGCATCTCCTCACAACTTGCCAAGAGTTCCTCCAGCCGGCCCACTGCCTCTACCTGTCCCTCTTTGAGCACCACAATCTGATCGGCCCGGCGCAGGGCGGCCCGGCGGTGTGAGACCACCAGGCAGGTCACTTTGGGCAGTTCAAAGACACGCTCCCAGAGTTGGGCTTCCGTCTCTACGTCCAGGGCGCTGGAGAGATCGTCAAAGACGAGTAATTCAGGTTCACGCACAAACATTCGTGCGGCCGCGCTGCGTTGGATCTGGCCACCGGAGAGCCGCACACCTCTGGGACCGACCAACGTATCCAGTCCCTGCTCCAATTCGGGCAGATCCTCGTCCATTACGGCCAGGTATAGGGCGCGTTGGATAGCAGTCTCATTTCGCTCCAGTCCCAGCAGTAGATTGTCTCGCAGGCTGTCGCTGAACAGGCGGGGGACTTGGGGGGTGTAGGCGCTGCGGGGAGGCCCAAAGAAGGCGCCCGGGTCCTCGACGACCTGTCCGTTCCAGCGGATTTCCCCGGCCTCGGGGCGAAGCAGGCCCAGTAGTGCCCGCAGCAGGGTGGTCTTGCCCGAGCCGACCTGTCCTGTAACAACGGTAAAGCTGCCCTGCTCCAGGCGCAGGTCCACGCCGGTGATACCCTGGCCGGTATGGGGATAGTGATAGGTCAGGTTTTTGCCTTCCAGGATTTGCAGTCCGTCAAAGTCCGTCTTGTCCTGGTAGAATTCCCGAGGAAATTTTCCGTCCATATAGACCGGGCTGAATTGAATCAAGGTTTTGTCCGGCGCGCCTTCCATCAGTCGTTCCATACGCTCGAGCGAGACGCCGAGCTGCTTGTAACGGGCGGTTACCAAACCTACCAGGCTGACCCATTCACCGATCAACTCGAGGTAAAAGCTGAACAGGGCCAGGTCGCCGACGGTGAATGTGCCTGCTTGCATGGCCTGTCCGGCCAGGATTAGGATGATACCGGTGCCGATGCTGGCGGTGTTGTGAAAAGAGGCGCCCAGGATCTCGTCGAAAAGACGATCTTGAAGCGAGACATGGCGCCGGTGCTCGTTGAGCTGCTGAAAGTGGTCGGTCACGCTTTTTTCTGCGGTGGCCACCTTGACGGCCTGGACTGTGCCAAAAATTTCGCCGATAAAGCCGGTGACAATGCCGGTGGCCCTGCGGCTGGCGCGGCGGTACCTTTCGATGCGCGAGGAGGCTGCTTTGGCGATAAAGCCGACCAGTACAAAGGGGATCAGTGCCAGCAGGGTGATGGTGCTATTGATGCGCAGCATAATCGTAATGGCCAGCGTGCCCAGTAGCATGTTGCCGATGAGGTCATTTGTCCACAGGGTAAAGAGGGGGATTTCGGTGACATCCCCGCGGAAACGGCTGACCGCTTCGCCGGCCGATTCGGGCAGCGCCATCGCCCCGGGTCGCCTGAGGATGTGTTGGAGCAGGTTTTTGCGCAGCAGGGTGCGGGTGTTGGCCCAGTAGGGCACGTCGGCCATGACGCCGACGACGTACCAAGACAGGGACCGCCCGATGGCTACACCGACGAGCAGGGCCAGTACAGACGTGATGTTTAGCCCGGCCTGGGCTTTGTCGGTGAGCAGGTTAAAAAAGGACTGTGTGATCAGGCCGGTAGCTTGCCAAAATCCCATCAACAGGATGATGCCGAGCAGGTCCAACAGCCAGAGACCGGGCCGGAAACGGATCATGGCGAGAATTGCTTTCCAGGCCGGCAGGGTGCGTTTTTGATCGGCCGATTTGCTCGAGCTTTTATCGCTTCCCACTATGCCAGTACCTCCTCCAGCCCGCTCTGCAGCAATTTGGAAAAGCGCGAGTGGGGGTGCTGGACCAGGCGTTCTCGTTGATCGTGTTCGACGACCCGGCCTTCTTCTAGAATCATGATCTGATCGGCCCGCTGCACGGTGCGCAGGCGGTGGGCGATAATGATGGCGGTACGATCCTGCAGCAGTTTGTCCACTGCCTGCTCGATGCGTTGTTCGGTGATTGGATCGAGTCGAGAGGATGCCTCGTCCAGGATGACCAGGCCAGGGTTTCGCAAAAAGATGCGGGTAAATGCCAGCAGTTGAGCCTCGCCGGCCGAAAGGCCTCGTTCCCCTTCGCCCAAGAGCGTGTCTAAACCTCGTGGCAGGGATCCATACCAGTCGGACAAGCCCAACTCCTCGATGACCGCCTGAATTTGCGCATCCGAGATACTGCGGTCAAAAAAGGTCAGGTTATCGCGCACGCTGCCCTGAAAGAGCTGCACGTCCTGGGTGACCATGGCGACGCGTTGGCGCAGTTGGTCCAGGTGTGGCTGCCGGATGTTTGTCCCGTTCAGGAGAATCTGCCCCTCTTGGGGGTCGTAGAGGCGCAGGATGAGCCGTGCCAGGGTGGTTTTGCCGCTACCCGTACGTCCCAGCAGTCCGAGGGTCTGACCTGGCTCCAGCCGGAACGAGACGTTCTGCAGTACAGGCTCCTCCTGCTTGTAGCCAAAGTGGATGCTTTTCAAGTCCAGGGCCAGGGGTCCGCCGGCAAGTTCTGCGCCGGGACCATCTGCGAGAGTGGGGGTTAGGTTAAGCAATTCTTCCAAGCGGGTGACGCCGGCCCCGATGCGCTGCAGGCTTTGGACTTGGCGGCTGATTTCGCGCAAGGGCCGGCCCAGCAGGTTGATGTACTGGATGATGACATAAACTGCACCTATGGTGACGCTACCCTGTCGGAACAACAGGTAGCCCAGGCCAAAGGCGGTCACGTTGCCCAGTGCCAGCAGGACGTTGGAAACGCCATACAGGATGCTCTGGCGCTGTTCGGCCTGGCGGTCTTGGCCCATAATGTTGTACATATGCCGATACAACTGGCAGAGCACAAAGTCCACGGCACCGCTGGCGCAGATGTCCTCGGTACCGGACAGGCGCTCCTCTAAAAAGCCAAATAGCTTTGCTCTGGCTTCGCGCAGGGCTTTTTGTTGGGCGATGGCCAACCCGCGGAGCCCATTCAGCACAAAAAGGGTCAGTGCGGCAAAACCGCTAAAGGACAGTCCCAATCGCCAGTCCTCCAGATAGAGCACCAGCAGGACCCCGCCGAGCAGCAGTAGATTACCCAGGATTTGAACCACCAGTTGGGAAAAGAATGTGGCCAACTCGGTTACATCCCCATCGATGCGTTCGATGAGTTCGCCGGGGGTATGCTCGTTGTGAAAGCGCATATCCAGGTGCAGGCAGTGCCGGGCCAGGGTTTCGCGCAGGGCGTTGGTGGCGATCCAGGCCATGTTCTCCCCCACGTAGGTAGCGCCAATGGCGATCCCCTGCTGCAGCAGGGTGCTGACGACAAAGGCCAGGCCTGCCAGCACTAGGGATGACAGCGCCTGGCCCGTGGTGGCGGCGTCGATAAAGTAGCGCACAACCTGTGGGTTCAGGATTTGCAGTCCAATGCCGCCCAGCAGCAGGGCGCTCAGCAGGAAAAAGCGTCCCCTCTGGTGCAGCAAATAGTCGCCCAGCAGGTTCCAATAGGCTTTGAGCGGGATGTTCAACGATGCGGACTCCTTTTGATGTTTGTCTGTTATTTTACTATGCGCGGCGTATTTTGTCACGAGCGGGGGGCGGTACGACCATGCGGTCGCGCCGCCCCCCATTTGTATTCAATCTTCCAACGTCGCGTAAATCTTGCAATAGCTATCGTAGCGCATCTCGGGGATGTGGCCCTGGGTCACGGCCTTTTTGACGGCGCAGTCGGGCTCGTCGATGTGGGCGCAGTTGGCAAAGCGGCAGCGGCCGGCCTCGGCGGCGATCTCGGGGTAAAAGCGCACCAACTCGGGCCGCTTGAGCCCGCGCAGGCCAAACTCGCGGATGCCCGGCGTGTCCACCACCGCCCCACCCATGGCCAGCGGCCACAGACGGGCCTGGCTGGTGGTGTGCCGGCCCTGGTGGCTTTCGCTGTTCACCGCGCCGGTGCGCAGCTCTAGGCCCGGCTGCACCGCCGTCAGCAGGGCCGATTTGCCCACCCCGGACAGGCCCGTCAGCACCGTGCTGCGGCCGCGCAGGTACTCGCGCAGTTCGTCCACGCCCTCGCCGTTGAGGGCGCTGGTCAGGAGCACCCGGTAGCCCAGGGCCTGGTAGGGCTGCACGGCGGCGTAGTACTCGAGCGGGTTCTCGGCCAGGTCGATCTTGTTCAGGCAGATGGCCGGCTCCAGCTTGTTGCGTTGGGCCCCGATGAGGTAGCGGTCGACCAGTTCGGGCCAAAAATGCGGGTCCCGCCAGGAAGCCACGATGAGCAGTTGCTCCACGTTGGCCGCGATGACGTGCTTGAGGTGGCTGTAAAAGACGTGCGGCCGGGCCAGGGCGCTGCGGCGGGGCAGGATGGCCTCGATGACGCCCTGGCCGTCGCCGTCCTCCGCGAGGACCACCTCGTCGCCGACGGCGACCACGTTGGTCAGCCCGGTGTCCTCGGCGGTGAGCGATCCGCGCAACGGGCAGAGCAGTTCGCGCCCCCGCCAGTGTACGCGGCAGAGGCCCGTGCTGACCTCCACGACGATGCCGGAATGGATCTCGCCCTGGGGAATCGGGCCGATAGCGCGGCTCTGTCCCTGATCCTCCAGGGTGGCCAGCGCCGCGTTCAGGACGGCCTGGCGGCGTCCCCGCTCGCCGGGCGGCATGATGCGTTCTCTTTGGGGCAGCATCTCCAGCGCCTCCGGCTCCTCCATGTAGGCCCGCAGCCAGTCCCTGCGGCGCACTTGCTTTTCCTTGCGGTTGCGCTTGATCCGTTTGCGCACCTGGCGCATCGTGTCGGATGCGGCCATGTGCTGCTTTTCCTTTTCTATCGTGCAAGGCATTGCTTTATTCCTCCAGTTAAACGTCCTTTGGGTACAGTACTTTTTAACGACAGGTCTGTCTTGAACGAGTCTGTATACCGGTGAAAGCTTGTTAGACGCATCGCACCCTCCTTTCCGGTCCTGGCCGCCAAAATTCTCGCCCATGCAGCAAGCATTTTGGGGACAGACCGGGTGTGTTTGTTTCTGGCCAGGCCAGTTTGGGGAAAAAGGGAAACGAGACCCATCCTGCGCGGAGGGTCCCGTCGTGGATTCCCTCGTGTGTCCGCCATGTCGCCGGACAGCAAATGACCGCAAGCGCAGGACGTCGGTCGTCGGAATCTCGTCAGCGGCTCACGGTCTGGGGGGGTGCGGCTGGAGGAAACCTGGTCTCTAAAACCAGGGCCTAGCGGTTATCGGCAACGTTAAACCTTCAACCTGTAACCGTCAAGCGCCCCATCCAGGCAAGGAGCGGCCGGCGAGATCACCAATCTTTTTGTAGTTCATAGCCTACCTCCTTTTTGGGTCAGGGCGACATGTCGGTACTACGGGGTCCATTATAAGGCAAGCCAGGCCTTTGTCAATAGCCCTTTTGGGCGATTTGTAGTGTTTCTATATTTTCTACGCTGCCAGGGGAGGGTATGTCTCTGCGGCTTGGAAGGTTGCTGCTTGACCGGCTAAAGCCTCGACTTCAAAAAGACCCGTAAAATATCCTGTTTTCCTGGCAGGAGTCGAGGCTTTAGCCGGTGACGGAGAACGGGCTATCCTGAGGGGTGCTCTTTTTTCGCAAAAACTGCCAGGCGGCCGCCCCGGCCAGCAGCGTGCAGGCGAGCCAGCACAGGTTGGCCAGCAGGCCGCCGAGTTCCCATTCGACCAGGGGCACCCGAAAGTTGATCCAGTTGGCGGCGCCGTAGGCGAGCATGGCCAGGGTCAGCCAGCGCAGGCTGATCCCGATCGCTTGTCCGCGCTGCCGCCACCAGCAGGCGACGGCGGCGTAGAGCAGGCCGGCGTCCAGGATGGGATAGAGGGCGCGGCCCCAGACCACGCCGAGCGTTTCGTTGGCCTCGTCCAGGACCGGCCGGACCAGCCCCAGCCAACTGGCCAGGGCCGCGGCCAGCATGACCACGACCCAGGCCAGCCAGCGCCCCCGCGACCAGACCTGGGGATAGAGCGAAAAGGCCGCCAGCACCAGCAGGTAGCGCCCCATATAAAAGAGATCCACCCAATCCGGATAGCCGCCGACGGCCATGTCATAGACGCCCCAGGCCAGGTCTCCCAGCAGGTTGACCGTCCAGGCCAGGGCCAAGAGCGTCCAGAGGCGCCGGGTGCCCGCATCGTCGGAGCGGCGCACGCACCACCACAGGCCGACGACCAGGCCCAGGGTGAGCAAGAAGGACAGGACGTAAAAGGCGGTGCTCAGGGTTTCGTCCATCTTTGCATCCTCGCGACTTCTAGATCCAGACCCAAATGCTCAAAAATCTCCCGGGCCTCTTTCCACATGGATTCTCCTTTCTCCCGATCCCCCCGGACCATTTCGTATTTTGCCCACTCGCTCAAGGTCCGCGCCAGTTCCCCTTCCATGCCGCTTTGGCCAAAGATCTGCCGGCTTGCGGCAAAACACTCCGCCGCTGTGTAGGGGGTTTCTTTGGGCGTAATTGCGGCGGGGAATTGGGCCAGCACGGTTCCCAGCATCCGCCAGGACTCGCCGATGTGCTGTTGGCGGTTCAACTCCTGGGCCAGGGCCAGCGAGTGCCGGGCGCTCTCCAGGGCCTCCTCCAAACGGCCCTGCCCCAGGAGGGCGCCGGCCAGGAAGCGGTAGGTGACGGCGCGTTCAAACCAGCCCTTGTCCCCGACCAGGCGGATGACCTCCCGCAGGTTCTCCTCCGCCGCCCGGTAGCGGCCCAATTCGACCTGCGTCCCGCCCAGGTTGTTGAGGAACATCAGCTCTCCCTGCCGAAAGCCGATCTCGCGGCTGATCGTCAAGGCCTGTTGGAAAAGTTCCAAGGCTTGAGCATAATCCCCGCACTTGTAGGCGTTGGCCCCCAGGTTGTTCAGGCAAGTTGATTCCCCCGTGCGGTTGCCCAGTTCCCGGCTCAGGGCCAGGGCCTGTTCATTGTAGTGGGTTGCCTGCCGGTAGTTCCCCAACAGCCAGTGTGCGCCAGCAATCGACCACAGCACTCCGACCAAATCCTTCTTGTTCTTCAATTCTTGGCCCAGGGCCAAGGCCTGCTCGCCCAGCGGCAGGGCGGCCTCCGGCTTGCCCAGGGAGTAACAGCTAAAGCATTGTACGTGCAGTGCCTTGAGCAGTTCAAGCTTGGCGCCGGCCGCCTGGGCCAGTTCTCCAGCTCTTTGAGCGCTGCTTAAAGCCTGGTGGTGATTCCCTTGCAGGTGCTGTGTTTCCGCGTACGTCTGCCAGGCGCGGGATTGGAGCACATAGTCGCCGCTTTCTTTGGCGACGGCCAGCATGGTCTGGCAGGACTCTGTCGCCTCGGTGAAACGGGCCTGCCAGCTCAACGCTCTGACCAGCCCCTCGTGCACTGCAACCTGTCGCACCAAAGTCTCTGCGTGCGCCGGGGTCCCATCAGTCGGTGTCGACCCGCGGGGTGGGGCCAGCAGCTCCAGCGCCCTTTGATAATGGCGGACGGCCATGTCTGCGGCATAGTGCTCCCGGGCAAAATCGCCGGCCCGCTGCAGGTATTCGACGGCCTTTTCCCGGTCCTCCGCCCGGTCGTAGTGAAAGGCCAGGTCGGCGTAGGCGCGTTTATCCTCAGGGAACAGCTTCTCGATGGCCTGCGCCGCCAGGTGGTGCAGCCGGCGCAGGCGGGCCTTGAGCTGCATGCGGTAGACGGCGTCCTGCAGCAGGGCGTGGCTAAAGATGTAGCGCAGTTCGGATAGAACCGTCCAGAGGTGCCGCTCTGTGCCCTCGTGCAGGTACAGGTCCATTTCTTCCAGTGGCAGGGAACTTGCCATCCGACGCAGCACCTCGGTCAGCAGGCGGACCTCAAACTCTTTTCCCAGCACAGCGGCAGTCTGGACGACCTCTTTCAGTTGGGTGGACAACCGGTCCACGCGGGCGATCAGCAAGTCGTTAATTGTGGGCGGGAGGGCTACCTCGGTGCCGACGATGTCCCACACCTGTGCCCCGGTTTCTGCTCCCTCCACCCAGGCGACGATTCCCGTCTCCTGAAAATAGCGCAGGGTTTGCTCGATGAAAAAGGGATTGCCCTGGGTCCTTTCGCCCAGGTTCTGCAGCAGCCGGCGGGAGGCCGGGCCGGGCAGCAGGGCTTCGGCCAGGGCTTGTATGCTGTCGGGGCCCAGGGTATTCAGGTCCAATTCCACGGCCGGGCCGGGCAGGGGCAGGCGGGGCTTGCTGCCATCCTCCAGGTAACGGCCGGCGGCGACGAGCAGGAGGGGCAAGTCTGCCACATTTTGGCACAGGATCTGCAGCGCCTGGACCGAGTCGGCGTCGATCCACTGGATGTCCTCCAACTGCAGCACGAGCGGCCGGGACAGGCTCAACGCTTTCAGGGCGGCTTCCAGGGCATAGAGGGTGTTTTGGTGGCGCAGCTTGGGGTCCAGTTGTTCATAGAGTGAATCCTGCTCATAGAGCCCCAGAAAGCCGGCCATAACGGATCGCAGTCGGACCAGTTCGGTCCGGAGGCCGGGGCCCGCTGGCACCTCGCTGTGATCCAGGCTCTCGATCAACTCTTGGTAGGCCGCTTCAAAGCGGGCCCGGTTCTGGGCGGGATCCTGCTCTGAGGATTGGTCAAAGAAATGGGAGAACAGGTGGGCAAAGGGGTTCAGGGACTTGCGCAGGATGCGGTCACAGGGCAGGGTTAGCCAGTTGAACTGGGGGTAACGTTGGCCCAATTCGTGGACCAGGCGGGACTTGCCCACGCCGGCCTCGCCATAGACGTAGAGAATGCCGCCAAAACGTCCCTCCGACAGCGCTTCGAATGAGCGGCCGGCCCGGGCCAACTCCTCTTCGCGGCCGACAAAAGGGCCGGCGAAGGCCTGCTCGGCCAGGCCCTTTTTCCCCTCCAGGCGGTAGACCAGGCTGGGTTCGGCCTTGCCCTTGAGCGAGACCCGTCCGATGAGGGCCAATCGGTATTGCTGATGTCCATGATGGTAGACGCGCTCGTCCGTCCAGACTTTGCCCCAGCCGGCCCGGGCCATCAGGCGGGCGGCCAGGTTGACGCGGTCCCCGATGGCGGTGTACTCGCAGCGCTGCCGTCCCCCAACGATGCCGGCGTAGACGGTCCCGTAGCTGATCCCGGCCCGCCACTGCAGCGCCGAGAAATCCTCTCGGATCGCCAGCTCCCGCCGGACGGCGAGGCAAAAATCCGACGCCCGCTTCACATTGTCCTCAAAGGCGGTCGGCGCGCCAAAGAGGCAGAGGGCGACGCTGCCCTTGTCGCCAAAGTCGATCTTGTTCAGGTAACCGCCGAAACGCTGGCCCTGCTCGATCAGTATCGAGACGAACGTGTCCAGTTCGGCCAGGTCGGCAACCGCGCTGAAGGAGATAAAGACCGGGGCCACGTTGCGAAATTCGCCCGTTCGCTCAAAGTCGAGCACGCTGTCGGGGAGAAAGCGGGTTAGTACCTCCCGGCTTGGGGGTGGGTGCGGCTCAGGTGGAGGCAGGGACACCGGCCCAATCGTCCCGGCCCAGAGGAAATAGCCCTTGTCCAGTTCGGACAACTTTCCTGGGGCCAGTTCTGCGCGCTTGGCCAGATCCGCGTCAACGACGATCTCCCCCTGACCGGCCCGCTGTTCGGCCTGGGCGCAGGCATCGATGGCCGGCCCGCGGAAAAAGTAGGCCTTTTCTACCTGGCCAACGATGCCCCACTCTACCTCGCCGCAGGCCAGCCCGATCTTGACCCGCAGGCCAAAGTCGCCAAAGCGGGTTCGTGGATTGCCGTGCCGTTCAAAGATAGCCCGGATCGCCTCGGCGCAGGCCAGGGCCGGCCGGGCCTGGGGCAGGATCGTGGTAAAGGCGTCGCCGGCAAAGGTGGAGATAAAACCGCCGTGGTGGTGAATGGCCTCGACGGCGGGATCAAAGATCTGGTTGAGGATGGAGGAGAGGATTTCGGCGCCCTCGTCGCCGTGACGCATCAGGGCTTCGGTGAGGGGGGTAAAGCCCGAGATGTCCACGAACATTGTGGTGGCTTGAATATGGCCGCCGCTTTCTCCCTGAGCGTACTTTTCCAGGATAAAACTGGGGACAAGATGGTGTATTAGCTTTTCCACGCTATCCACAAATCCCGCGCTAATAGGTGTGTGTCGTCGTCGGACGGCTTTGCGTCGGCGACCTAAAGGCGGACCCGCTTTCTGGGCTGGGGCAGGCGCACCATCTGCAGCCCGATCCAGAGACCCCAGAGGGGCGCCAGCACAAAGTAGCCCCCCAAAAAGACCACTTCGATGGGGATGGGCAGCGCGAGGGGGACGAGCTTGAGCAGCCGCAGCAGCATGACCAGCCCCAGGACCAGTGTAAAGGCACTCAGCCCGCGTCGTTCCTGCCACAACAGGCGGGCGGCGATCATCCACCACAGTCCGCCCAGCAGGGGATTGAGCAGCCCCCAGAGCCCGTCATAGATGGCCTGCGAAAAGCCGACAAAGAGGGCCTGCTGCAGTTGGCTTTCCACCCCGCCGGCCGCCAGATAGGCGTTGAGCTGTTCCGGCAGGACGGTGGCCAGGACGGCCGCGCCGGCCGCCCCCAAAAAGAGGTAGCCCAATCCGAACAGCGTGCCCAGGCGGGCTTGCCAGGCGTTAAAGACACGCAGGCCCTCCCCCAGGACCAGGGCCAGGGGGATCAAGAGCAGGTAAAATCCCAGCAGGTTGGCCAGCATGGAGGCGCGGATCAGCTCGGCGCCTTGGGGGTGCTCGGCGGCCCGCTGAAAGCCCAGGGCCAAGTCGCCCAGGGCCTTCCAATCCCAGTTCACAGCCAGCAGGCACAGGACGACGTTGGCGTAGGCCAGCGGACAGGCCGCGATGGCCAGCCAGGCGGCGGTACGGCGTGGGGAATCTTTCATAGGGAGGCTCCTTTTGACTTCATGCAGCCAGAACACAGAAGAAAACCACAAGGGACACAAAGGGCACCAAGTTTTTTTACTTTAGCTACTTTGTGTCCCTTGTGGTTACAATCTGGCCAATTAACAAGAATTGTGCTTTTTACCAGCCGCGCAGGAGCAGCGGCAGATAGATGACATAGTCCGTCCGCATGGCCGTCGTCGTGATCTGGACCTGTTCGCTCAGGGCCGGCTCCAGCCAAGAGGTCGCCGTCACCGTCGCCAGGTCCTCTGCGCCGTCGGCCGCGTCCTCGGGGATGCTGATGGCCAGGGTAAATCTCAGGCTGCCGCCCGCGGGCAGGGGGCCGGCCGTGTCCGTGCTCAGCGTGGACGTCCAGGCGCCGGCCGCGCTTAGGGCAAAGCTGTCGCTATAATTGCCCAGGTTGCTTACGGTCAGCGTATAGACGACCGTTTCCCCCGGGGCGGCGCTGCCGCTCGACGAGGGCGGGGCCAGGGCCAGGCCGGCCGTGGGCCACCACTCGTCGGCACCCATGTCGGTGGTCTCAAAGGGCCGCGGGTCGCCCTCGTAGTCGTGGTCGGGGGCGCCGGTGTCGGTGCCGCTGTTGATGCAGAGCGATCCGGCCTGCAGGCGATAGTCGCCGTCCAGGTGGGGGTCGGCCGAGAGGTTGCCGCTGCCCGAGATGGGCACGGTGGCCGAGCCTACGTCGCTATAGTCGACGGCAAAATGACCCTCCCCCGCCATGTCGCCGCCGTCGTTGCCCCAGAGGATGCTGTTGGTGACGGTGGCGAAGGAGGACTCCCACTGGTTGAACAGACCGCCCATGCAGCCGTTGAGGCAGACGTTGTCGGCCAGGGTGACGTTCATCAGGGTGGCCCGGCCCCAGTTGTCCAGGCCGGCCCCGCCGCTGCCGACGCGGTTGCCGACGACCAGGCAGTTGGTCAGGTCGATGGACAGGTTGGGGTCGGTATCGGAGACGTGGATGCCGCCGCCGCCGTGTCCCACCTCGTTGCCCATGATCGCGCTGTCGCGGACGGTGACGCTGGACTGCCGCCACAGCCCGATGCCGCCCCCGCCGTCGTAGGCCGTGTTGCTCAGGATATCGCTGCGCTCTATGATAATGGCCGAGCCAGTCTCGGCGGCCACCCCGCCGCCGGAGGCCGCCTGGTTCTCGGCGATGAGGCTGTCCGAGATGACCAGCGTGGCATTGTCCTCGGCGCGCACGCCGCCGCCATATTCGTTCTCGGCGGTGTTGCCCCGGACCGTGCTGCCGGTCAGCGAGGCCCAGGCGCCGTTGCTGATGCACAGGCCGCCGCCCCGGTTGGTCTGGTTATCTTGCACCTGGGTGGAGCGCACCTCGGCCGAGGCGTGCTCGCCCCAGACGTGCAGGCCTCCACCCGCGCCGTAGCCGGCGTTGTCGTGGACCGCGCAGTCCTCCAGGACCAGGTGGGCCGGTCCCAGGTCGTGGTTGACCTCGATGCCGGGGGCCCCCTCGCTGTGATTACCGGCAATAACCGAATCACGGATGGTGGCCTCGGCGTTGGTCACCCAGACCCCGCCGCCCCAGTTCAGGGCATAGTTGCCGCTGATGGTGCAGTTCTGGACCAGGATGCCGCTCAGTTCGCTGACAGCATTTGGGCCTCCCTGGCCCACGCCGCCGGGTATGGTGACGGAAACCGAGAGGACCAGGCGGTTGTTGGGTTCGTCCCACACCTCCACCTCGTACTCGCCCGGCTCCAGGTCGCTGATGCGGGCGCTGAGGTTAAAGGGACAGAGACAGTAGCAGGGGCCGTCCTCGTAGGTCTCGCGCTCGACGAGCTTGAGCAGGGGGCTCTGGTCCTCGAAATCCACCACCATGGTCGCGCAGCAGTTATAGATGGCGCCGGTATGGGACATGACCACGTCGTTGCCCTCGACGTAGACGGTGATGGCCTCGCTGGGCTCCATAGCCGTTCCACGCGAGGGGGTCACGCAGCCGCTGGCCCAAAAGTCAAAGCCCGTGCCGGTGGTCTCGGGCGGGGTCTCCCCGGTGATGCGCAGGCCGGCCCCGGCGTCGGTGTCGCCGCCGGTGATCGTAAAGCCGTCCAGTACGGCCTGGTCGCTGCCCTCGGCAAAGGTGACTGCGGACTGGCCCGATTGGGACGGGGTGCCGTGCGGCAGGACCGGATTGCTGAGGTACCGGGTCCAGGTGATTCCGTCGACGGACTCGGCGTAGCCGATACCGTGGTCTTCCGGATGACCGCCGCGGAACCACATCTTGTAGTCGCCGTTCTCCCGCAGGACGCTCATATTCCTGACTACGGCCCCATACCAGCTCTCGCTCAAGACCGGATCCGGATACTTGGCCCAGTGGACCCCATCGGCCGAGGTGGCGTAACCAATCTGGCTGTTGCTGTAATACCACAGTTCGTAGCCACCGCCGCTCTCGACGACCGCGGGCCAGAGGACCGCGGTCTCGTCCCAGGCCCCCAGGGTACCGCTCAGGACCGGGTTGCCGGCGTACTTGTTCCAGTCCAGGCCGTTGGTCGAGGTGGCGTAACCGATGCTGCATTGGCTATAGTCGGCATTGCAGCCGTGGTACCACATCCTGTACAGGCTGCCATCCAGGAGAACGGCCGGCCCGTTGGCCTCCATCTCGTCCCAACTGCCGGGGCCGCCGACGGTCAACACCGGGTTGCCGGCATAGATGCTCCAGGAGATGCCGTTGGTCGAGGTGGCATAGCCGGTCTCCCAGGGGCCCTCGCTGGCTCCCGAGTACCACATGTTGTACAGGCCGTTGTCCTTGAGCACGGCGACCTGTCCGCGGAAGAGATTGTCCCAACTGCCTTCCTCACCCGGCCTCAGGACTGGGTTGCCGGCGTACTTGGTCCAGGTGAGCCCATTCGTCGATTCGGCCAGGCCGATCGCCCAGCCCCTTTGGGGCCCGGACTCGTTGTAGCCATCGTACCACATGCGGTAGCCGCCGCTGTCCGAGATGACCCGGGGCGCGCCGAGGCGGTTGCCGTCCCAATCGCCCTCTATCATCGGATTGCCCGAACCATCGATGATCGTCTCGTACTGGGTGATGCTGCGCGTCCAGGAGACGGCCTCGTAGCCGCCCTCCAGGGTGACCCAGCGATCGATCCAGACGTTCTCGGTGTAGGTGCCCTGGGCGACCAGGATGGTGTCGGTATCCCCGGCCTGTTCGATGGCGTAAGCGATGCTCTGGCAGGGGTCGCCGGGACCGCTGCAGTCGCTGTCGTCGCCGCCCATGGCCCCGTCCACGTAGCGGGTGGCCGAGCGGCAGGGGTCCCAGGGGTGGATGGTGCCGCTGATGAGGCCCTCTTTGACCAGGGCCAGGGCGTCGCGCACCTCCTGGGGGATCAGGGGGTCGGCCTCGTGAAAGGGGGCCAGCCCCACGCCGCCGGCGGCCAGGTCGTAGCGGACCGTGCCGGGGCTGAACTGGCCCTGCACGACGTCCTCGATGGTCATAAAGACGGCGTTGTCGAGCCGCTTCATGGCGCTGGTCAGCAGCCGGTCGGAGCCGGGCGCGGTTCCGCTCATAAAGACGGTCGTGTAATAGTCGACGTCGACGCCGACGCCCCAGGCCCCCGACTGGGTGGCGGTGAGCACGGCGCCGTTGCCGGTGGCGCCGGCCGGGGCAAAGATGATGTCGGCGCCGTCGGCCATCAGCGCCTGGGCAACCTGGGCGCCCACGTCGGGGTTTGCAAAGTCCCAGGTATAGGTAATCAGCACGTTGGCATTGAGGTTGGCGCACTGGGCGCCGTTGCGAAAGCCATAGACGTACTCGTCCACCGGCGGGATGGGCATGCCGCCAATGTCCCCCAGGACGTCGCTATCGCTCATCAGGCCGGCCAGGGTGCCGGCCAGGTAGGCCCCTTCCTCGGAGGCAAAGAGGATCCCGCGCAGGTTGTCCGGATAGTCCTCCCAGGAGGCGTCGAGGATGGCAAAGGCGGTACCGGGGTAGTCCTGGGCCTTGTTCCAGGTAGCGTCGGCCATGGAAAAGCCGACCGAGAGGCAGAGGTCGTTGCCGTCGTCGACGCACTGCTGCAGGTTGGGCTCATAGTCAGCGGGGCTGGTCGAGGTATAGACGGCGCCGGCGACGCCGAGTTCGTCCTCGGCGCGCAGCAGCCCCTGGTAGCTGAGCCAGTTAAAGCTCATGTCGGCGAGCGTGCCCTCGTCGGTGACCAGCCCGACGGACACCGTTTGGGCCTGGGCCGGCCGGGCCGTCAGGCGGCCCGTCGGCAGCAAGGCGCCGGCCAGGATGGTGAGCAGCAGGATCGTGCTCCAGCCGGCCAGGGGTGACTTTTTGCTCCGTGCCATGGCGCTCCTCCTTTTTCTGAAACGGGGCGTATCATCTGTCCTATCTTCTCTCTCTCTTTGATTATACTGTATGCGGTGATTTGCTGTCAAGAAATTTCTTGGCCCGCTTGCATCCGGCCCCAATTCGGTGTATCATGGCCGCCGGTCAGTGTGTGATAACAGCTCAAAGGAGGAAGCTATGCGGATTCGTTTCCCGTCGGATGCGTGGATCAAGGAGTTGAGCCGGCTGCTCAACGAGAGCGAAAGTTACGAGCGTTCGGCCAAGGACTGGGAGGGCGATTTTCTCTTTGTCATCCAGGAGGACGACGCCCTGGCCGACACGGCCTATCTCTACATGGATCTCTATCACGGCAAGAGCCCCAGCGCCGCCGAACTGTCCGGCCCCGAGGAAAAGCAGGCCGCCTACGTGCTGGAGGCCCCCTTTGGCACCTGGCGCCGCGTCATCGAGGGCAAGTTGGACCCGATCCAGGGCATGATGACCCGCCAGCTCGAGCTCTCCGGCAACATGATGCAGATCATGCGCTACCCCAAGGCGGCCAAAGAGATTGTCTCCTGCTGTGCCGTGGTGCCGACGGATTTTGGCGATGGGTAAAGGAAAGCAACGAGCAGGAGGCGGGCCATGTGGTACTTTGTCTCTCCCCAGGTGATCTTTGGCCAGGGCGCGCTGGAGGCGCTGGATGAGCTGGAGGGACACTGCGCGCTGGTGGTCACCGACGCCGTCCTGCTCGAACTGGGCCTGGTGCAGCGGGTCCGGGCGCATTTGGAAAAGGCCGGCCTGGCCGTGCACGTCTTTGCCGAGGTCGAGCCCGACCCCAGCCTGCAGACGGTGCGCCGCGGGGTCGAGCTGGCCCGGCAGGTCGAGCCGGATTGGATCGTCGGCCTGGGCGGCGGTTCGCCGTTGGACGCGGCCAAGGCCATCTGGGTGCTCTACGAGCGGCCCGACCTGGAGCCGGCCGAGATCAACCCCTTTATGCGCCTGGGCCTGCGCCAAAAGGCCCGTATGCTGACCATCCCCACGACCAGCGGCACCGGTGCCGAGGTGACTTGGGCCATCGTGCTGACCGACACGGACGAGCAGCGCAAGCTGGGCCTGGGCAATCGCGAGAACGTGCCCGATATCGCTATCGTGGATCCAGAGTTGGCCGCCGGTATGCCGCCCCGCCTGACCGCCGACACCGGCCTGGACGCCCTGACCCACGCCATTGAGGGCTATACCTGCTCCTGGCACAGCGACCTGACCGACGGTCTCTGCCTGAACGCCGTGCGCCTGGTCTTTGAGTACCTGCCCCGGGCTGTGGCCGATGGCGCGGACATGGAGGCGCGCGAGCGCCTGCATAACGCCGCGACCTGCGCCGGCCTGGGCTTTGGCAACGCCATGGCCTCCATGGCCCACGCCATGGGGCACGCCCTGGGCGCGCTCTTCCACGTCCCCCACGGCCGGGCGGTGGCCCTATTCCTGCCCTACACGATCGAGTTCGCCGCCCCCGAGGCCCCGGAGCGCTTTGCCGAACTGGCCGCCTGGATTCGGGTGGCCCAAACCCGGGACGAGGTCGCCGCACGCGCCCTGGCGGCGGCGGTGCGCGATCTCTGCCGCCGGGTGGGCCAGCCCACCAGCGTCGCCGAGGCCGGCATCGAGCGCTCGGCCTATGAATCCCAACGCGACGCGCTGGTCGACCGGGCCTTTAACGATACCCAGATGGTCACGGCCCTGCGCACACCTTCTTACGAGGAAATGGAGCGGCTGTACGCCTATGCCTACGAGGGGCGCGCGGTGGATTTTTAAAGAGGCAGGAAGCAAGAGATAGGATGCAGGAGGAAATGATATGCATGGCTACATGGGCCGGCTGCTGCGGGTGGACCTCTCCGCCGGCGAACTGTGGGACGAACCCCTCGACGAGGACGATGCCCGCGCCTTTGTGGGCGGCAGTGGGCTGGCGGCGCGCTATCTGGCCGACCTGGTGGACGGCGAGACCGACCCGATGGGGCCGGACAACCCCCTGGTGTTCATGACCGGCCCCCTGGTGGGCACGGCCATGCCCTCGGCCGGCCGCTACAGCGTCTGCACCCTCTCCCCACTCAGCGGCATCTGGGGCGAGTCCAACAGCGGGGGCTTTTGGGGGCCGGAGCTGCGCTTTGCCGGCTACGATGGCCTGATCATCACGGGCCGGGCCGAAGCGCCCGTCTGGCTGTCGATCGTCGAGGGCCGCCCCGAACTGCGGGAGGCCGGCGACCTGTGGGGGCTGGACGCCTACGCCGCCCAGGAGCGGGTGCGAGAGCTGCTGGGCGAGCCCAAGGCCCGGGTGGCCTGCATCGGCCCGGCCGGCGAGCGCCTGGTGCGCATGGCGGCGGTGGTGAACGACCACGGCCGGGTGGCCGGCCGCACCGGCATGGGCGCCGTGATGGGCTCCAAGCGGCTCAAGGCCATCGCCGTGCGCGGCTCGATGCCGGTGCCCCTGGCCGATCCCGAGTCCCTGGCCGACGTCGCCCGCCGGGTCATCGCCGTCAGCAAGGAGGACATGGCGGCCATGTCGCTCAAGCTGGCCGGCACGGCCGGCTACCTCGACCTGGCCCTGATGTACGGCGACCTGCCCATCCGCTACTACCAGCAGGGGGAGTGGGAGGGCGCGAGCAATCTCTCCGGTGTGCTGATGGAGGAGCGCTACGGCGTGCGCAAGAGGGCCTGCTATCGCTGTCCCATCGCCTGCGGCCGGGAGACGCGCGCGCCCGGCTATGGCCTGGAGCGGGTCGACGGCCCCGAGTACGAGACGCTGGGGGCGCTGGGCTCGCTGCTCATGATCGACGATCTGGAGGCCGTGATCTATGCCGGTCACCTCTGCAATCGCTATGGGATGGACACGATCAGCCTGGGCAGCACCATCGCCCTGGCCTGCGAACTGTTCGAACGGGGACTGCTCGGCCGGCAGGACGCCGGGCTGGACCTGCGCTACGGCGACGCCGCCCTGCTGCACCTGCTGATCGAGTTGACCGCCCGGCGCGAGGGCCTGGGCGACCTGCTGGCCGATGGGGCCGCCGCCCTGGCCGAGCGCTTTGGCGCGCCGGAACTGGCCGTGACCGTCAACCGGGTGGAGGTGCCCATGCACGACCCGCGCGCCTTTAGCGGGATGGCCGCGGTCTATGCCCTCTCCCCCCGGGGCGCCTGCCACATGCAGGGCGACATGTACGGGGTGGACACGGGGCAGGGGCCGGCGGTCGAGTTGGGCATTCTGCCGGGGGATCGCTTTGAGGCCAGCGTGGAAAAGGGCCGTATCGCCGCCCGCCAGATGGCCTGGTGCAGCCTGTACAATGCCCTGACCCTGTGCATGTTCCAGAAACCGGGGCCGGAGTTGGTGCGGGCCGCGTTGAACGCCGCCACCGGCTGGGACGTACCGGCGGAGGAACTGCTCGCCTTTGGCAAGCGCATTTTGGCCCTCAAGCGGCGGCTCAACCTGCGGCGGGGCCTTTCCCGCGAGGACGACCGCCTGCCCGAATTGCTGCAGCGGCCGCTGCCCGACGGCGGCACCGAGGGCTTTGTCCCCGACCTGGAGGCGCTGCTGGCTGGGGCCTATGAGGAATTGGGCTGGGAGTCCGAGACGGGCATGCCGGTGGAGGGCGGGCCTAACCCCAGCGCTCCCGGAACTGCTCGGCCTGGTACATAAAGGCCTCCAGGCGGGTGTGCAGGTTGGTCTCGCCCTGGGCGTCATAGATCACGTCGAGCCAGGGGATCTGGCGGTGGTCGGCGCGGAT